>JBKQRT010000172.1:0-2647 GCA_052143895.1 Acidimicrobiales bacterium
GCTGCGGCGCCCTGGTGACGGTGATCGCCCCCGCCGTCTGTGCCGCCATGACAGAGCTCGCCCCACTGGCCATCGCGCGTCGCGACTATGCCCCGGGTGACGCGGCCGGCTACCGCCTGGTGGTCACCGCCACCGGAATCCCGGCCGTCGACGGCGCGGTCTACGCCGATGCCGAGGCGGCCGGGGTGTGGGTGAACAGCGCCGACGACGTGGCGCACTGCACGTTCATCCTGCCGTCGGTGCACCGCGACGGTCCGGTGTCGGTCGCCGTCTCCACGGGTGGGACCAGCCCCGCGCTCGCACGGTGGCTGCGCTCCCGGCTGGCCGAGAGCGGCGGGCCCGGATTGGGCGAGCTGGCCGACCTGCTGGGCCTGGCCCGCCAGCGGCTCCACGACGCCGGGCGAAGCACCGAGAGGGTGGACTGGGGCGCTCTGCTCGACGGCCCCCTTCCCGCGCTGGTCCGGGCGGGCGAAAGTGAAGCGGCCCGCACCCTCGTGGAAGAGGCCACGGGGGTGAGCCTCACCCCGTAGCCCGGGGTCACGGCTGCACCACCATGAGCGCGGAGCCGGCCACGAGGAGGGCAACGGTCACGGTGGCCGCCACCATCATCGCCCTGGCGTCGCGATGCACCGACTCCTTCGCCGGCGCGCCGCCCGGCGCGGCGGCCAACGAGACCTGGAGCCTGCGCTCCGCCGGCCACAGAACGCCCTCGGCGATCAGGACCACCCCGACAAAGATGGTGAGCCCGCCCAGGACCCACCCGTCGCGGAGCCCGTAGGTCCCGTGGCTGAGGGCGAGGAGTCCGAACCCGAAGATGGGGATGCCATAGACGGTGCGGCCGGCCCAGTTCACCCCCGGACGGAAGTACCGCCGGAGCGCATCGGGGAGCGGCGTTGCGGTCCTGAGCAGCGTGCGGAGGCGCGCCGTGTTGACCGCGCCCGCCACCGTGGTGGTCAGCCCGACCACCACGCAACCGACGTGGAGGATCAGGACGACGTCGAAGGCCGGGCCGTCCGGCTGGTGGTGCACGCCGACATCTTCACCCATGGCCGGGGGGCAAAGGTGTCCGCTAGGCGATGATGCAGCCGTTACGGGCACCTGAGCCTGTACCGTAGTGACCGACGGTAGACGAACGAAGAGGCGATCGCCGATGAGTGAGAAATGGGCACTGCGAGAGCACGGAGACCGATGAACCAGCTCCGTCTCGATCCCTTGTCGGGTCGCTGGGTCGTCGTCAGTCCCGGACGCTCCGAGCGGCCCTACTCCTTCGTCAGCCGGACCCCGTGGGTGCAGGAGGACTCGGCGCGCCCGTGCCCCTTCTGCGCCGGCAATGAGGAGACCACCCCGCCGGCCCTCGAGACCTACGGACCGTCGGTGCACTGGCTGGTGCGGGTGGTCCCCAACCTGTACCCGGCCTTCGAGGGCGACGAGCCCTTCGTGGTGGCCAACCGTGGTCCCGTGTTCACCCAGGCCACCGCCGGCGGGATCCATGAGATCCTCATCTTCTCCCCCGAGCACGACGCCCCCTGGGGGATGCTGAGCGAGGAGCAGACGAGCCTGGTGATGGCGGCGCTGCGCGACCGCCTCGAGGAGCACTCCCAGCGACCCAACCTCCGGTACACCCAGGCCATCGTGAACTCGGGACGCGAGGCCGGCGCCTCCCTCGAACACCCGCACGGCCAGTTGCTCGGCATGTCGTTCATCCCGCGTGAGCTGGCCGAGGAGCAGGCCCGCTTCGCCCGCTTCGTCGGGTCATGCCTGTTGTGCACCACCATCGAGGCGGAGGAGGACTCGGGGCAACGGGTGATCTACGCCGACGACCGCGTGGTGGTGATCTGCCCCTTCTGGAGCGCCGTGCCCTACGAAATGCTCGTCATACCCCGCGAGCACTTCCCCCACCTCCACAAGAGCCCGACCCCGGACCTGCTCGCCGTCGGGGAGGCCATCCGCCGCTGCCTGGCCCGGCTGGCCGATGCGGTCGGGGACGTGGCGTACAACATCGTGTTCCACTCGGCCCCGTACCGGGCCGGCGAGCCCTACCACTGGCATGCCCACATCTGGCCCAAGGCCACGACGACGGCGGGGTTCGAGCTCGGGACCGGTGTGGCCATCAACGTCGTCTCCCCCGAGGTCGCAGCGGACACACTCAAGGTCTCCGCGCTGGCCCACTGACGGCTTTAGCCCGTCCGCAGCGACCGGGCGAGCTCGAAAATCGCCACGAGATTGCGGACGACGTCACGGTCGGGACCGGTCAGACCGGTGATTCCCGGCGTGTTCAGGTACCCGTTCAGCACGGCCCGGCGGTTGCGCGTCTCCCAAGCCTGCCCGAGCGGGGCCAGGTCGAGTCGCCCCGTGGGATCCCGCTCGAGGGCGGCCTCCAGGCTGGCCTGGTGCAGCGACCACAAAAGGTCGGCCACGTCGGCCAGGGGGGACCGCCCGATTGGCCCCGTCCCGCCGGGGAGGACGCCGCCGGGGAAGCAGTCGCTGACCACCCACCCCTGATCGGTGCGGGACGTGCGACCCAGATGGAAGTCGCCGTGGGTGCGGATGACGGGCAGCCGGGCGTCCGCGGCCCGCAGCGCCTTGGTCAGATCGGCCATCCCCGGGGCTTCGAGCAACGCGGGGTCTGCCGCCGCGATCGCCGCCT
>JBKQRT010000173.1:0-3205 GCA_052143895.1 Acidimicrobiales bacterium
ACGTACCGGTCGTTGAGGTCCAGGGAGATCCAGCTGGCCAGCACGTTCCCCGGGTGCCGCAGCAGCACCAGCACGTCCGGATCGAACGTGGCGGCCAGCCACTCCAGGGCCAGGGGCATGTAGACCGTCTTGACGAAGATGCGCCGGCCGGACGGATCGGGGGTGGACCGGTGGCCGGGGTGGCTCCCGACGAGACCCGCCAGCCGCATGAGGGGTGCCCAGCCGCCCCGGTAGTACCGCCGGTGCTCGGCTGGACGGACGGCTCGCAGCAGGAGGCGGGTGGCCTCGAGGCGCCGGCCCTCGGGTGCCCCGTCCATCACCCACGACCAGAGCGCAGTGATGGCGTCGTCCCGGTCGCCGGGCTGCAGCACGGGGTACCGCCCGGTGTGCCGTTTCGCCCAGATGGCCGGGGCCGACCGTACTTCGTTGTCCGGTTCCATCAGTGCGACGAGAGACGGGTCGGTGGCCAGGACCCGCATGGTCCAGGTGGTGCCGGAACGAGGCAGCCCGGCCAGCACCAGCGGGCGTCGCTCATGGCGGGGCTCCCCGGTCATGGGGCGCGGGCAGGCCGCGAGTTCGTGAAGGGGGCACCCCGTCCTGCCCGTTCGCCGGTGGCCACGACAGAGCAGTGTTGCACACCGGCCGGCAGCCGCGTCCCCAGCGACGGCCCCCGGGTCGGCCCGTCGGGACCGTCCCCTCCATCCCACGGACCTCCCGGCTGCCGGGCCGGCGCGGCACCGACGAGGAAGTACGCTTCGGCAGCGAATTCGCCGAGGAACCGAAGGGGGGCCGATGATCCACATCCTGACCGTGCACTGGATGGATCCGAAGTGGATCGACCCCCAGCTGGCCTACCTGGAGCGGAACGTGGAGCAGCCGTTCCGCACCTGGGCGTCGCTCGAGGGCATCACCGACCCGGCGGACCGGGCCCGGTTCGACGTGGTCGAGGACGCCGAGGGCATGCACGCCGACAAGCTCAACGCCCTGGCCGGCCTGGTGCTGGACTCCGCCGACGCCGACGACCTCCTCGTGTTCATCGACGGTGACGCCTTTCCGGTCCGGCCGATCGCCGCCTGGCTGGACGGGCTCCTGGGGGAGTATCCCCTGGTCGCCGTGCGCCGCGATGAGAACCGGGCGGAGCGCCAGCCCCATCCCTCCTTCTGCGCCACCACGGTCGGGTTCTGGCAGGAGATCGGCGGCGACTGGCGCGAGGGGGGAACCTGGAAGAGCCCGGGCGGAGCGGACGTCACCGATGTCGGCGGCACCCTCTACAACCAGCTGCAGGAAGCCGGGGTCGACTGGTTGCCGCTGCTCCGGTCGAACACCAGCGATCTCCACCCGCTGTGGTTCGGGGTCTATGCGGAGCACGTCTACCACCACGGTGCCGGCTTCCGTCGGAGGGTCTCCCGGGTGGACGTGGCCGGGAACGAGGACCTCGCCTCCCCGCGCCTGCGGGACACGGCACGCCTCTACCGGCAGCGGCACGCCCGTCCGACCGACCTGCTCCGCCGCATCAACCCGACCACGATGCGCCGGATCTGGCGCGGTCTGCGCCAGGAGCTCCCCGGCTCGGCCCAGTCCCGCTACCTGGACGAGGCCACCGCGCTGTCCGAAGGGGTCTACCGGGACCTGGTGGACAATCCCGAGTTCTACCGGCGATTCGAGGCCGCCAGCCGCTCGTAGCCGGGTGGAGGCGGGGTCGCCGGGGCCGTGGGCAGTCGGCTGCTGACGGTCGGCGGTCGGCTCCTGACGGGAGCGCTACTCGTTCGGAAGCAGGAGCGACGGGACGGTGGGGGGCAGGGGTCCCACGGGGGAGGCCACGTCGAGGTCGTACCCGAAGTGCCCGATCCGCGAGGCGAACCGCCGTCGGATCCACCGGTGACGGGCTCGATCGATCGGTCCGGCCGCGCTCCACCGGTCGAGGTACCGCTGGGTGAGGTCGGCCCGCGGCAGCTCGTCGAGATCGACCGGCGGAAGTTCCAGGAACCCGAAGAGGGCGCGCATGAACTCGGCGAACCGGGCCACCATGTCCTCGTAGCGCACGACCATGACCCGGCGCACGAACGGGAGGTCCGACTCCACGGTCTCGTGGGTGACGACCCAGTGCTCGATCAACGAGGTGTCGGAGGTCTCCGACCACTTCTTCGTGGCCAGCGCCACCGCCACCGGGTGCCTGACGAGCACGATGAACGAGGCCGATGGGAAGAGCGCCTGGAGGAACCGCATCTTGACCAGGTTGGGCGGTGACTTCTCCACCGACACCGGCCTGGCCTCGTCCCAGTAGGGACGCCATGCGTCGAGCAGCGACCGCGCGGCATCCGCCGTCGCCAGGGGGGACGCTTCGGTCATGTGCATGGCCTCCGCGAACCCGAACCGGCCCGGGCCCCCGTGGGCCCGGGCGATGGGATAGACGGACTGCAGATGCTGCCCCTCGTCCTCCCACACCCCCGTGTCCCGCAACCCGCTGACCAACGGGTGCTGGCCGAGCGCGCCGGCAAGGAACGTCGTCCCGCTTCGATGGAGACCGCCGACGAAGACCAGCCTCCGTCCATCGCCCGGCGACCACGCGGTGCCCTCATCCACCATCGTGTGCCTCCCCCGGCATCCAGCGCTCGAGCCAGGCCTGCAGGGCCAGCACGTCCCAGAGCTCGTACCCGAGGTCACGACGCCCGGACAGGTGCTGCCTCCAGGCCCGGCGGACCGGCTCGGGATCGAGGAGGCCCTGGCGCCGGAGCCGGCCGTCGTCCATCAGCTCCTCGGCCCACGGCCGGAGCGGGCCCCGCAGCCAGGCTCCGATCGGCACGCCGAACCCCATCTTCGGCCGGTCCACCAGAGCGGCGGGGACGTGCCGGTAGAGCACCTGGCGGAGGACCCACTTGGTGGTCCCGTCCCGCAGCTTCGCGTCCATCGGCAGCCGACAGGCCAGGTCGAAGACGTCGCGGTCGAGGAAGGGCACCCGGGTCTCGAGGGACGTCGCCATCGCCGCCCGGTCCAGCTTGGTCAGGATGTCGTCGGGCAGGTAGCCCACCAGGTCGAGCCAGAGCATCTGCTCGGTGATCCCGGACAGCGCTGGCCAGACCGACGGGTCGGACCGGTCCCCGGCCGTCCCCGTCCGGGTGCCGAGCACCATCGACTCCGCGCTCGCCCAGTGCGAGATCAGCGAGAGGTAGGCGTCCTCCGGGCTGTCCGAGGTCAGGACCTTGGC
>JBKQRT010000174.1:0-3994 GCA_052143895.1 Acidimicrobiales bacterium
GTCCGGTCTGCCGGAAGTCGAGCTCCAGCTCGGAGCGGAGGGCGAGCTTGTCGACTTTGTCGAGCGACGTGCGCGGCAGCGGGCCCTGGGCGATCACCAAGCGGTGCGGGTGCTTGTAGTCGGCGAGACGGATCGCCCGGGCCACCCCCGCGATGAACCCCGTCCAGGGAGACGTCCGACGCTCGCCCCCTTCCCTCGACGCAGTCGCAGTCGCAGGACCTGACATTAGCGTCAGCCTATGGCCGGCTCGGCTCGTACCGCCCGAACAGTCGATCGCTCCGTTGACCAGGAACTTCCCCGGCATTGGTTCCTCTGGACCACCTCCCGACCGTGCGAGGCGGACGGGCACGGGGCCAACTCCGGGCGTTCTTCTTCGGCACCGCCCGCCATCTGCTCGAGTTCGTCGTCCTCATGAACGGCTCCGAACGCTGAAAGCAGATCGAGCTCCTCGCGCTTCACCACGAAGTGGTGGTGCTACCGCGCGCAGTCAAGCGCCGGCCTTCGAACCCCGCCGACGGTGCATTCCTCGCGACACTCAGTCACCTTCTACCCCTTCAGTGAGGTACATCGGAGGTGCACAGCGCATGGCAAGCGCAAGAAGCAGCCTGCGGCGGCGTGCCGTGCCGCCGGAGCCACCCGGTCAGCCCCGTGGGCTGTGCTCCAAGAAGCTCTGATACCGAATCTCTGCGGCGGCCTGCCACTCGGGATCGGGATCCACTCGGTACCCGACCCGAGCCCAGCAGCTCGAACCGTCGAGGGACTCCTCGAGGCCGGCGGCCATGCGCGCCAGGTAGGCAGCACCGAACGGGGCGCCCTCGTGGACAGCGAGAACGTCGACCGGCAGCCCCGCGGCGTCGGCCATTGCCTGCATCCATGGGGCGGCTCTCGTGCCGCCGCCGCTGGCGACGATACGGCGGCCCGTGATGCCGGCCCGGTCGAGCATCTGCCGTACGACGAAGCCGGTCGTCTCGTAGGCGGCACGCTCGATCGCCGCCGCGTCGTGTGCAATGTCGAGCCCGAACACGCAGGCGCGCAGGGAAGTGTCGTGAAACGGCACGCGTTCGCCCCGCAGGTACGGCAGCCACACCGGCACCCGCTCGGGAACGCCGATGCGCTCAGGCATCTCCCCCTCGTGCGGGACTGGGTGCGCAGTAGTCGAGCGGCGGATCCCACCCCACAGCAGCGAACGAACCCAATCCACGAACAGCCCGCCGGCGTTGCTCGGACCACCCACCAGCACCCGATCGGGCACGGTGTGAGGCACCGTGTACAGCCCGGGAACCTCGAGCCACTCGCCGACCACCGCCCATACCACCAGCGTGGCGCCGCAAATCACCAGCACGTCCCCGACCTCCTTGGCACCCGACACGATTTGGTCGCACAAGGCGTCGACGGTGCCTCCCGTCAACACGGCCTCGGTCCCAGCGACCGTCCCCGCCGGTTCGCCCATGGGAACAACGCGCGGAAGCTGCTCGACCGTTACGCCGAGTCTCTCCAACACCCGGGTATCCCACTGCCCGTTCGGGAAAAGCGTGCCCAGTGACACCGCCATGGCGGTGTCGATCGCCGGCACCCGTCCGAGCGCGTAGTTCGCCACCGCCTGGGCCGGCCAGTAGCCGTAGGCGCCAGGAACTTCGCGTGTCGCCCAGCGCAAGAACCCCAACGCGTCGGGCATGTCGGTGACATCGCCCGTCGCCGTTCCGTTCCCTTCGGGACGACCGCGGGCATCTCCGTAGAGAAGGCCTGCTCTCCGGGGTCGTCCACGCGCGTCAACGACGGTCAGGGACGGCACCATGCCGCAGACACACACGCCGGCCACCTCAAGGTCGTTTGCCACCTGGGCGAGTGCCTTCATCGGCCCGATACGCCACGCTCGAGCGGCGTCGTGCTCCAAGCGGTCGGGCGCCGGCACCAGGAGGCGATGCGGAATCCGTGCCCTCGCGAGAGCCTCTCCGGTGGCATCGACGGCCACTGCCTTCACTGAGGTGGTCCCGATGTCGATGCCGACGGTCACCGAATCCGACACAGATGTCATGAGCCGTCCCTAGTACGCGTGTCCGGGCGATTCGGCTGGTCCGCTACACGCCTCGGCGCGAACGCATGGTGGCGAGATCGTTCAGAGCTCACTTGGCCCACAATCAGCGACGAGCGCACCGGGCTCTGATGCGTTGCGAACCTTGGACCGGCGCTTCGCACCGCCGCGGGAGGGCCGTACCGCGTCGAGCTCCTCGAGGGCGGGTCCCAACCCGGAAGCCAGCTCCCACAGGTCGGGCAGCTGGTCCGGACAGGCGACTAACCCGATGTCGAGCATGTCAAGACAACTGACGGCGGTGATGTTGAGGCCCACCCCGTCGAAAATGGGGCCCAGGGGAAAGATCGAATCGAGTCGCGCTCCCGCGAAGTACAGCGGCATGGGAGGACCCGGGACATCGGAGACAAGGACGTTACACAGCGGCGGGTGCGCAGACGAGAGGTGCAACCGCGCGTAGAGGCTCGTCGCCAATGAGAAGAGCGCCGGCACGGGCACCTCGAGCCATTTCGTCAGCACCTCCGAACCCATCGCCGACTGGAGTTGCTTGGCGTCGAGTGCCCCTTGATGGATGGCCAGCAACCGATGCGATGGGTCCTCCAGGTCCGTCGCCAGGCCGGTGAGCATGACGCTGACCATGTTGGCTTGCTCCACACCCTGGTCACCGCGCACCGACACGGGCACCGCCGCCACCAGCGGCTTCTGAGGGAGCTTCCCCAAGGAAATGAGGAACCGTCGCAGGGCGCCTGCCACTACGGCGAGAACCACATCGTTGATGGTGACGTCGAAGGCGTGGGCGACGCCCTTGATCTTCTCCAACGAAAGAGATGTGAAAGCCGTCTCGCGCCGTGGCGATATCGCTGTGTCGAAGGGGAGATGGGGAGCGGTGAAAGGGAGAGTGAGTGGCGGGCCACTTCTGCGGCGATGGTCGACCAGGTGGCGAGCAACGCGAGTACCAGCGCCCAACGTCTGCTCCACCGCTCGAGCGCCGAACAACGGGCGCCGGATCATGGACGCAAGAGCACTGGCAAGGTTGGCCAGGTCGCCGGGTCGTCTTTCTGGCACCGATGGCCCAGGCGCAGGCGGTGCGGGAGCATCGGATTCAAGAGCGAAGAGCGATGCCATGAACTGCATGCCGGCCATGCCGTCCATCAGGGAGTGGTGCAGCTTCGCCACGATGCACAGACGGTCCCCCTCGAACCCTTCGACCACGTACATCCTCCACAGGGGGTAGCGCCGGTCGAGCTTGTGTCCCGCAAGCCCAGAGACGAACGAGCCCAACGCCACCGCGGTGACCGGCGCAGGCAGCCTCGCCGTCTGGATGTGATACTCGAGGTCGACGCGGGGGTCATCGATCCACCTGGGTACGTCGAGACCGAGTGGCACCTGAACCAAGCGCCGCTGCAAAGGCGGTACCAAGTGGATCCGTTCTCGCACATAGTCCCTGACTGCGAGAACGCGATCTCCGGCCGGCATGGTGGTGGGATCAAGGACCATCACCGCCATAGCGTGGGTGACGTAGTTGGCTGGGCCCTCGGCCGCGAGGAAGACTGCGTCCAACCCACTCAGACGTTGCATGTCCGTCTCACCCCCGTCGCCCGTCGAGCGGAGCACGAACCACGACGAACCATGTCCGTGTTCTTGCCAACGATTCGATCGCGGTGAATAGCCGCCTTCAGGGTGGGCCCCCTGACCGGCCACCGCCAGAGCCGAAGGACCATGGGTCGGTGCCCACGAGGGCAGGTCAGCGCTGGCATTCTCGGCGTCCGGAGACCTTGGGTGGCTAACCCGGGTATTCGGAGGTCGACGGAAACGAGTTCGTTATTGCGTCGTCCACGAACCGCCGGACGGTACCCGAAAAGAAGAAGCCGACGTGGCCGCCGGCGTAGGTGGCAAGGGCGGGCTGGTCCCAGTGCAGCCACAGCTTTCGAGCCTGGCCGAACGTCGACATCCGATCGGCCAGCC
>JBKQRT010000175.1:0-9801 GCA_052143895.1 Acidimicrobiales bacterium
GCCTTCCGAGGCGCTGCGCTGAAGACCCTCCGTCGCACGTCAACGCTAGACGTCGAACTGCTTGGAGAAGATATCCGTGAGGGCCTCACCGCCATCATCTGGGCTGATGTCGCTGCTCCGCTCTTCGAGGGTTGGATGCACAGCAAACTGGCCAACCTGGAAGTACGTTCCGACGTAGAGCGGGCGACCCACCGCTGTGTCGGTGTCTGGTTCGAGGAGAACTCGGTCATGGCCCGACGAGTGGTTGAGAAGGCCACGACCGCTGCTGAGGCACGGGTAGCCGCCAGGGAGGAATGGGACAAGAAGAGGCGGGGAGACCGTCCCTGAACGCCGGTTCGGTGGGACGGAGCGGCAGATGGAATCCGAGAGCGATGGACGCCTATTCGTCGAACCGGATGACCACATGGCTTCGATAGGCGTCCGAATGGACACTGGTGCCGAACGTTGGTGAGGTTGGTACCCCGGGAACGATTACCCGTATCGCTCTGAACGGGCACCCATCCTGGCCGTGGTCATCGAACGTCAGCTCCACCTCTTGTCCGGCGTGGAGTTCCCTGAAGCCCTCGATGTCGAGGTGGCTCTGGTGAACCCAGCAGCCTCCGGGGGTGTTTTGGGAATCGATGACGCCCCAACCCTCCGCCGAATTCCACTCCCTGACGATCCCGAGTTCGCCCACATCACCGTCATAGTCCAACCAGTCCGGCCCTGCCCCCTACCGCCGGGTCGGTCGCAGAGGCGAAAGGGCAAGAATGGTCGGCATGGACACTGATTCCGAACAATATCGACCATGGGAGTTGAAACATGCTCCAGAGTTCTTGGGCATGGATCTGGCCGAGGCCGTCGCAGCGGCGAAAGCTGCCGGAATCGCAGACGTTCGAGTCCTGCGCACGATTGACGGCAGGACCGTCTCGCCTGAACCGTTGTCTCGTGGCCTGAAGCTCGACCGTCTGACGCTCACCGAGGATGATGGAATCGTCATCCGGGCCGCCTATCTCTAAACACCGGGTCGGAGCGGTATCGAGCAAGGCCGAACGGCACTTTGACGGCAGGCACAACGGGCATCCAAATCGACCATCATTGACGTAATGACAGATGATGCAATCACCGACCGACTTGTTGTAGTCCCAGCCTGGGGAACGTCGAGCGGTCCCTGGAAGACCATTCGTGACGCCTGGCCCGGCCCCACCGAGACATTTATGGGAGCAGGATTGTTGGATCAACCCGTGCCTGCTAGTTGGTCGATGGACTCTGACGTGGGCAGTCTCGCAACCATCGTGGAGGAATCGGACGTTCTATGTGGCGCGGGGTGGGCAGCATCGACAGCACTTCGGGCCGCTGGACGCACGCGACCAAAAGCCGTCGTCCTGTATTCCCCTCCGCTTGACCTTGACTTCTCCGAAGCAACAGCTGAGATCCGGAACTCTGACGACGCCAGGAAGATCATGAGTGGGTTCGGTGGTTCTCCTGAATACTGGACTCAAGCAGAGCAAGCAACGAATTTCATCTCCCGAGTCCAGGCGTATTTGTTGCAGGATGTGGAAACGTCAAGCCATTCAGTGGAGTGCCCCATAATTGTTGTCTGGCCCGCAGCGGTCCATTCGAATACTCCCCAAGGTTGGACATCCATTGTCTGTGAACCCGCCGAGGCACCAGCGAGGATTCTCAGCACACTCGATCAATGAGGCCGGTGCCGATGCGAATCGCCCACCCTGCCCCCTATCACCGGTTCGCGGCGTAGCCAAACCCGCCAGGTGCCGGACGTGCTTGCTGCCCGCGAGCACACCCGACGTGCCGTTCTGCGCTGAGGTCTGTAGTGCGACGGTCGTCGTTCTGTCGCGTCGTTCGGTACCCCCTGCCATGCACCCGATCGCCGACTAGGTACCCACCTCGGAACGCGGCCCCCCAGCCCGGCGATCCACGCCGAACGGCAGATCGGGCGCTACGGCGACGGGGCCGCAGGCGGAAATCTGTAGAAGATATGGGGACGGAGCCAGTGTCCCGTTGGAACGTTGGGGTGCTCGAAGTCCGACGCCGGATCACGAATCATGCCGAGGCGTTCCATTACCTTCCACGACCGGACGTTGTCTGGGTTGGTGAAAGAAACGATCTCGTCAAGACCGACCTCTTCGAGTCCGTAGCGAACGGCACTACGAGCCGCCTCGGTCACGAATCCGTAGCCCCAGTGCTCGCGTGCTAGGCGCCATCCGACTTCGACCGCAGGCGTGAAGGGAGCGTCAAACGGCACTCGGTGCAACCCCACAAAGCCAATGAACGACGAGTGGTTCGGCGCCTCCACGGCCCACAGACCGAAACCGCAGTCGTCGAACTCCTCCTCGATGCGCGCCACGAATGCGTCGCTCTCCTCTCGGCTCATGGTCTTCTGCATGTGCGCCATTACGTCGGGATCGGCGTTGAGTTCGGCAAAGGGTGCTAGGTCTTCGGTGCGCCAACGCCGCAACACGAGGCGTGGAGTCCGCAGGGTCGGGCCCCTCGCATCGGACGCGAGGTCTCGATCGGGATACACGAGCCCATATTGCCCGCTCAGGAGCGCCCTCGTCCATCGTCACTGCCACCCCAGGCCCGACCAGATCGACGGGTCGGGCTTGTCGCGGCCGGCGCCAGAACCTCGAATCCGAAGTGGCCAGTGAAACGCCTTCGCGGGCGCACACGTAGGTGTCGTTCTGCGCGGTGGCCAGGAGAGCGACAGGCGTCGTTCTGGCGCGCCGTTCGGCACTGGATGGAGTGTGTGTGACCGCCCCTCAGAGGGGGGCCGGTGATCTGTCCCGGAAGCCGATCCATCGACGGTCGCTTCGAAGTAGGGCGCCGATCAGGTTGTCCCTGCCCCTTTGTAGCTCGGTAGGGCTATGGTTTGAGCGGGTCGTTATTGGCGTCTGGGTGGAGTACCACCGGGGACCGACCCGTCGGCAGTATGCCGGAGTATGCCGTGCGCCTGGGCGAACAGTCGAAGTCGTCCCAAGGAGTGCATGATGCCCGACTCGCCCGTGTCCATCGCCTATCGATCGGCGATGGAGGTCATCGCCGCCGCCGAACCAGATGTAGCCGGGGCCATCGTCGGTGAGCTGGAGTCCCAACGTCGCCAATTGAAGCTCATCGCTTCAGAGAACTACGCCTCACCGGCCGTGCTGCTCGCCATGGGCAACTGGCTGTCAGACAAGTACGCCGAAGGCATTCCAGGCCATCGTTTCTATGCCGGATGCGAGATGGTTGATCGCATCGAAACGTTGGCTACCGACCACGCCAAGGCGCTCTTTGGAGCCGAGCACGCCTACGTCCAACCTCATTCGGGTATCGACGCCAACCTGGTCGCCTACTGGGCCATCCTTGCCCGCCGAGTCGAGCAGCCTGTTCTCGCTGGTGCTGGCGTGGATCATGTGAACGACCTCGACGCCATGAGCTGGGACAAGCTGCGCAACGAGCTGCACTCCCAGCGAATGATGGGCATGGCGCTCGACGCCGGTGGCCATCTCACCCATGGATTCCGACCCAACATCTCCGGGAAGCTCTTCGACCAGACCAGCTACGGGATCGATCCCACCTCCGGGCTCCTCGACTACGACTCCATCGCTGCTCAGGCCAGGGAGTTCCGCCCCTTGGTGCTGGTAGCGGGGTACTCCGCTTACCCCCGGAACCCTAATTTCGCCACCTTGGCCGAGATCGCCCACGACGTCGGGGCGACGTTCATGGTCGACATGGCCCACTTCGCTGGTCTGGTGGCCGGAAAGGTCCTCACCGGCGACCTCGATCCGGTCCCCTATGCCGATGTGGTGACCTCCACCACCCACAAGTCACTGCGCGGTCCTCGAGGTGGGCTGGTGCTCTGTACCGAGGAGTACGCACCGTACGTCGACAGGGGATGTCCGATGGTCCTCGGCGGACCGCTACCCCACGTGATGGCGGCCAAGGCCATCGCCTTGTCCGAGGCGCGTCGACCTTCATTCGCCGCGTATGCGGCCCAGATCGTGGCAAATGCCCGGGCGCTTGCTGATGGGTTGGTCCGCAGAGGAGCAGAACTGGTCACCGGTGGCACCGACAACCACCTTGTCCTCATCGACGTTGCGAGCACCTTCGGCCTTACCGGTCGCCAGGCCGAGGCCGCTCTGCTCGATGCGGGCGTAGTCACAAATCGCAACTCAGTACCAGGTGACGCCAACGGGGCCTGGTACACCTCCGGCATCCGACTCGGCACACCGGCATTGACCACACTCGGATTCGGGGCAGACGAGCTCGACGAGGTCGCTGATGTCCTCGTCAATGCGCTACGAGCCACGACGCCCGCTACGGCCACCGCCAAGGCGAAGTACGAGATCGATCCTGGGGTTGCGCAGGCCTGCCGGGACCGGTGCGCCGACCTGCTTGCCCGTCACCCGCTCTATCCGGAGATCAAACTCTAAAGCCACACGAATCGGTGCGAAGAGGGTCCCGTAGCGGGAACGGCAATCGGCACTGCGACGACGCGCCTCAGCCCGTCCTGACCATCGTCGTAAGCCAATGCCGGAAGGGTTCTCCCGGCCGCTGGCTCTGGCATCGACCCAAATCTGGTTCGCTCCATCATGCGCAGCGTTCCACTCCGAGTGTGCTTGTGAACCGCGACCACTCCCGACGTGCCTGATTGCGCTGCCACCAGGGTGGCGAAGGCCGTTGTTCTGGCGCGTCGTAAGCAATCTTCAGCATACTCAGGCGTCTGGCACACCGAGTGGACGGCGTGAACTGATCACGCGTCTGCGGGGGCGTGATCTTCGCTTCTCGTCGAGCCCAGGTCGCTGTCACCTGATGGAACGAAGGGTAGGCGGAGTGGCTGCAACAATACGGCGGGCATCCCTGCCTTCGCCGCGATGCTCTGCAGTGTCTCGCGAACGTAGGGGAACACCATGAGCATCACGGAGGTCGAGCCAAAGGCCTCGACCTCCTCGCGGGTGAACTCCATGCCTTCGGGGAACGAACAGACCACTTGATGGACAGCCCTGAAGTGAAATATCTCCACTTCATCCGGGATGACCGCCGACACATCGGTTTGGATCTTGTAGATCAACAGTTCTGGCGCCATGGCGGCCTGCGCCTCGAATGCTGGTCTGAGGTCGATTGACAGACCAGGGAGCACGTTTAGCTCAGGCAAGGTCCAATTGAGTTCGCGCAGAATGATGGCCTGCAACTGGACCGACCCTCCGATTCGGCTCGCAAGATGTTGCACGTCTGCCGATTGCTGATCGATCATCAGCCGGTACGTACTTCTGATTGCTGACCGTCCGATTCAACCTCAAACTGGAGTGCCACAGGTTGCCAGGCGGTCACTTCTGGAAACCTAGGCAGCGCCCAGATCGACGCCGGGGGCATCGCTACTTGGGAAGGTGCAGTCGTCCAAGCTGTCAATGCCATCCGTGCGTACTCGCGAAGCTCATCTTCAATGGCGGCACAAGTAGAGCGACTTGCGATGACGCGTCGCTCGGGCTCAACGGGTTCGAGGAAGAGGCGAGCCTGGTACCCCAATGCCCGGAAGTACCTCCCAATCGTGGAGACACGCAGGTTTCCGTCCCCATTCACAACTTGGCTGACTGCACCGGGACTGAGATCGAGAACTTCACCGAGGCGCTTCTGAGAAACACCGGACTCACGAATTGCTCGGCTGAAGGACGCTGTCACTTCAACAGCGAGGCGCGCGGCGGCCATCTCCTGCGCTCCCTCTTCTGACGATTCCAGTTCGTCTATGAGGGTCGGGGCTTCAGGAACCATCGCCTCGCGGAAGTTCGAGCTCTCCGGAGTCAGTTGATGGTTGGTCATGTGCGCAGTCCTCCTCTCTGATTGTCTTGCCTTCGGCGATTCCCTCGGGAGGGGCGAACTGTCCTTCCTTTGGCCAGGCACATCCCAGCCTCAGGTACGGGTCCATTCTCGGGTACCACAAGAAATCACAACCCTGAGGACCCTGGTTGGTCCGTACATCGGCGATCTTCAACTTTGGGTCGAACGTTCCGTCACCGGGTGTATCCCAGTAGGTGAGCCGACACCTTGCATGCTTGAACTCCCAGATTCCCTCGTCGAGGTGATTCACCGACGTGCCCGTATCGGGGCACCCCTCCTCGCCAATGTGCTCAATCTTCCCCATCAACATTGCGTAATCGTGAATCTGCTCACGATCGCGTGGTGGATTGTGCTCAGGATCACCACGCCAGTTGCCCCTGCTGAGCGTGACAAGAAACTCAGTCGCTGGCGAAGAACCATCACTCTTGACCGCACACTCGATCGTCTCGTGAAAATCGCTGGCATGACGTCGCCTCCACATGACGCGTCGACTTACTTTAGCCAATACTAAACTCCCGATCCAGTCGACGGTACGCTCACGGGCTCGCCAGGGCTTGCCACCAGGGTGTTCTGCTCATCCGCCGCGTCCCGCTAGGCATCCCTCGACGGTAGCCCCCGGTTGGCCTGGATGCTGAAACCGGGCCCGGAGCATCGGGTGGCGGAACCTCCTACTCGACGGGCCCGGCCAGGAGAACGTAGCGGATTCCTTCCGGTCCGCTGCCCGACCTCAGCTCAGAGATTGCTCTTGAATAGCTGAAGGATCTTGTGGTTTGGGCGTCTGAAGTCCGCATACACGTTGTCGACGTTCCCGGTAGAACGCATCGCCACTTCCGTGCCGCCGTGAGCGGGTCGGAGCATCACGTCGAGCTTGCCGGCTGTTGAGCGCCTCGTTGGTTGACCACCGCAAGACCGTCTCCCGCCACCGAACCTGAGCACAGTTTGGTGGTCCCGGTAGTGGCGTCGTCGCGGTTGAGGACGGCCTGAACCAGGATCGGGTACACCGTAACCTTTTCGAAGCTGGCACTCTCCATAGCGTGCTTGCACCGGCCGATCAGCTCAGTCCGGTCGCCGTCCAACACGACGGAGCTACCCCTGATTAGTAGGAAGCCACGTCGTCGTGGCGGGGACAGGTTTGTCCAGGTCGACGTAGTCGACCTGGCATTTCGGGCAGCGAAGCGCATCGGTTTGGAAGGTCGGCGGCAAGTTGACCGACGCCTTCCACCCGGGCGGCCGGTCGAGCACCGTGCCGCAGGCGGGGCATGTCGGCTTTGACGGCGGTGTCGCTGGAGACCGCAGGTTCTCGGTCCCGCCGAATACCCGAATCGGATCCTCATCTGGAGTCATCAGTTCACCGTAGCGGCTGTCTCCGTTGCCGGAGGGAGCCGAATCCCATGGCCACCCGACCGCGGGCGTACTTGCCGCCCGCGAGCACGCCCGACGTGCCGTTCGGCGCTGCCGTCATCGGCGCGATGGACGTTGTCCTGTCGCGTCGTTCTGCGCCCGGTCGGGTGCCAGTAAACCGATTCGGTGTGCGCTGTCATCGGCCGCCGGTACCGGTCCCTGCGGTCCCTGACGATCGCTCTGTTCGCTCGAGATACCCATCTGGCGATCTTGCCGGTCGCGAAAGTTGCATGCGCCCGGATCGGCACTTCGAGGGCACCATTACCCATCTGTCAGCCACGTAGATTCAGGTGAGTCCCTCAATGATTTGGATCACCTCGTCCGGGCGGTAGCCCTGCGACCGGCAGAAGTCGACCAAGTCCCGGACTCGCTTCACCACGGCACTGCGCTCAGGAGTCCCGGCCACGGTGATCCCCTTTCCCCGCTGGAAGTCCAGCAGTCCCTCTTCTCGCAGGATGTGGAGAGCCCGCAGGACGGTGTTCTTGTTTACACCCAGGATGGCTGCCATATCTTTGGCCAGGGGCAGGCGCTCCCCTGGTCCCGCCTCGCCGTCAGCGATGGCACGGCGGATCTCGGCGGCTACCTGGTCGTGCAGTGCCAGTGTGTCGGACCGGTCAACCTTGACAGAGAACATGGTGCCATTCATAGTAGATCTGTGATCGTCAATTTGCCAGGGTCAAAGTGACCATCGTCGACTCTCCTTCCGAGCAGTCGACTGCCGTTGATCCTCAGCTGCTCTTTCGGGAGGCCAGACAGCGACGTAGGCGACGGCGGTGGCTGATCGCAGGAATCGCAGGTGTCGTCCTCGTCATCGTCGTCTCGTCCGTCATGCTCATCGGTCGAGCGACGGGACGAGGGGCTCCGACCCAGGGCACAGGGCGAGTCCCAGCTCCCGTGGCTGGAGCCCGGTCCTTTCCCAAACAGATGGTGGTTGTGGATGGGGCATCACCGAACCTTCAGGTGATCTCTTCGGCCACCGGTCACGTATTGCGGAACCTGACCTCCGAGGATGGAACCTTCGGCGGTGGGCCTGGGCCTCGGGCGACCGTTTCCCCGGCTGGCATCGTCTATTTCGACCACGCTGGCCAAGCCGGAAGTCACCCCAGTGAACAGATCTGGAGCGTTCCCGTTTCGGGCGGTCAAATCACCTACGTCGCCGACGGGCACACCCCGGTCGTCAGCCCCAACGGCGCCTTCCTGGCCTATCTGACGTGGACGGGACTGACCAACGCTCCCGCCTCGGTCGTGGTCATGAACATCGCCACGGGTGCGATCGCGACTTGGACGTACTCGACCACTGTTCCTGAACTCTGGGGCCTCTCATGGGCACCCAACTCCCAGTCGCTTGTCTTTACCGCCTCACCTTCCACCAACCCTTCATCGAACGACGGTGCCTGGTCCATCCAGCTGTCCAATCCCAACCGATCTCTCGATGCGGCCCAGCCGCTCCGACTTCTCACCGCTCACACTCGACCTGTTCTGGGGCGGACCTGCGGCTGTTTCGGTGAACCTCAGTACAGGCAGTGTCAAGAGATTCCCCTATCTCGGGCCGGTCTACAGCATCGCGAGACAGGGTTACATCCTCGGGACCGCCATGACCGGCGTCGGCACGTACTCGTATGACCTACGCCACACCTTCTCCACCTGGACGGGGCGGTACGGAACGAATCCCGTTCCCGCCAATGATCCGCGCTACATCTGGGTCTCCTCAGCAGCAGGCACCGCCACCGAGGTCGATCGCAGCGAACGGCCGGTCGCACCGACGGTGGCCATCCCTGCGGGCACCGCTGTCGAGGGTCAGGCTGGGCCCAACCTGGTGCTGATCGGGCCTCCACCGACGCAACAACTGGAACTGTGGAGTCCGGCGCAACTACGGATGCTGACAACGCTCGGAAGTCAGGAATACTCATCGGCAGCGTCGGATTCGAATGCGAGCACCATCGTGTGGTCCGATCGCAATGCGGTGCACATTGGCCGGGCCGACGGTGTGTCTGGACCGGTGGTGCTTGGGCCCGCTGGGGACTATGCGACGTTCCTCGCCATCTCCCCCGATGGATCCAAGGTCGCCGTCATCTTCCAACCGTCTCCGGGTACCCCTGGAGCCGGGGAGGGCGGAGTCGTGGTCGTCGCCGACATCGCCAGCGGTTCAAGCACGACGGTCACCGGGAGCAGTGGGGCGCTGACCCTCTTGGCATGGTCGCCGGATGGAAGCCTGGTGTTTTTCGCACAGCTGAATCGGGCCCACACCTCGGTGAGTATGGCCTCGTACCGAATCGGGAGTCGACGGGTCACACCCCTACCAATTCCCGGCCTCCGACTGCCCGCCAATCTCGATGGCGGGTCGGCGTCGATCCTGGTTGGCAGCGCGGCAACCAAAGGCTGACGGGGCTTGGCAAGCAGGCCCACCGACGGTCAGTCACTGCGATAGCACAGGCGTCGGCTGGGGTGACAGTGCGACACCATATCCAGTGCCCCCTACCGCCGGTTCGCGGCGTGGCCCACGCCGCTCGATGGCCGGCGTGCTTGCCGTTCGCGAGCACACCCGATGTGCCGTTCTGCGCTACGGCCAGGATGGCGATGACCGTC
>JBKQRT010000176.1:0-3263 GCA_052143895.1 Acidimicrobiales bacterium
CTTTTCCTGATCGGGCGCGGTGGGCTGCAAGGCCTCCCGCAATTTGCCCGCAAACGGCGAATCGGGTTTGGGCGTGAACAATGGATGCGCCGGCGGCGGCGCATCCGGCTTGGGCTCGAACCTGGTGGATCTGGGCCGCAGAGCAGCGCGCACCCGCACGAGGTTGTGCGGGGAACTCCACGGTTGGGTGATGTCGCCGACCGGGAGGCCACGATGAAGAACTGCGGCGTAGTCGTGGCGATGCTGCAGGGGCATAGCTGGGCGCCGACCCTGTCAATGGGATCCGGAGTGAACGTGGGAACCATCCCGGTGGCCCCCTACCCGGCCGGCTGCCAGCTGGGCGGAGGGAAGGCACGTCGTCGGCTGATGCCGCCGGGTGGGGACGGAGGACCCGTAGTAGTCCGAGGCCGGGAAAGCCGGTCACATGGCGAAGGGGTCCAGCGTGTTCGCAGCCTCCATGCTGATCGAGGAGTACGCCGGTGAATATCGGCGATCCGTGGCCCGACCTCATCGAGGCCGAGCACCGGGTACTCGTGATGCAGACGAAGCTGCACCAATGGGCGAAGGCTGATCCCGGCCGTCGCTTCGATGACCTCGCCAACCTCGTCTATGACCCGGCATTCCTCGTCGTGGCATGGGCTCGGGTGCGGGGCAACAAGGGTGCACGAACCGCCGGCGTCGATGGAGTGGCACCTCGCTCCATCGTCTTCGGTGCTGCGGCGCTGCTGGACCGGCTGCGAGATGACCTCAAAGCCGGCCGGTTCGTTCCGCAGCGGGTGCGGGAGAAGACGATCCCGAAGTCGAATGGGAAGATCCGTTCGCTGGGGATCCCGACGACCACAGACCGGGTCGTGCAGGCCTCGTTGAAGTTGGTGCTCGAGCCGATCTTCGAGGCGGACTTCAAGCCATGTTCCTATGGCTTCCGCCCGAGGCGCCGAGCCCAAGATGCCATCGCCGAGATCCACTACCTTGCATCGCCCAGCCGGAATTACGGGTGGGTGTTCGAGGGTGACATCAAGGCGTGCTTCGACGAGATCGACCACACCGCCCTCATGGGCCGGGTGCGAGATCGGATTGGAGACAGACGCATCCTGGGCTGGGTGAAGGCGTTCTTGCGGGCAGGGATCCTCACGGAAGAGGGCCTGAACCGCGAGACGATCACCGGCACACCCCAAGGTGGGATCCTCTCACCGCTGTTGGCCAACATCGCTCTGTCCGTGCTGGACGAGCACTTCGCACGAAAGTGGGAAGCGCTCGGCCCGTCATGGACACGCGCCAAGCACCGTCGTGCCGGTGGCCCGGTCATGAAGCTCGTCCGCTATGCGGATGACTTCGTGATCATGGTCTTCGGCACCCCTGACGACGCCGAAGCGCTGTGGGCGGAGGTGGCAGCGGTGCTCGCTCCGATGGGCTTGTGCCTATCGGAAGAGAAGACGAGGGTCTGCCACATCGATGAGGGGTTCGACTTCCTCGGATGGCGCATCCAGCGTCGACCGCAGCGGGGTCGAACCGGCAAGACAGCGATCTACACCTACCCCTCGAAGAAGTCGATGGCTTCGATCAAGGGCAAGGTGCGGACGCTAACTCGCAGAGCGAAGCATCGAACGCTTGCAGACCTGCTCCGCCGGTTGAACCCGGTGTTGCGGGGATGGTGCAACTATTTCCGTCACGGGGTGTGCAAACGCACCTTCGGCTACGTCGACCACTTCGCCTTATGGCGGATCGTCGGCTGGCTGAAGAAACGGCACCTCGGACTGAACATGCATTCCTTGGTCCGTCGCTACCTTCCCGATTGGGAGATCAGGGACGGCGGGATCGACATGTTCCGACCACGAGCGGTCGCCATCGAGCGCTACCGCTACCGGGGCACCAAGATCCCGACCCCTTGGATGAGCGAGACGACAGGACCGCACGCACCAGCGGCGTGAACACGTGGAGAGCCGGATGCAGTGGAAGCTGCACGTCCGGTTCGGAGGGCGGGCCGGGGAAACCCACTCGATGAGAGTCGAGCAGGGCGCCCCGGTCCGACCCCTACACCTACGTCTCCACCTGGCAAGGCTTCTGCTACGTGGCCTTCGTCATCGACGTGTTCAGCCGGATGATCGTCGGCTGGCGTGTGTCCACCTCGTTGCGGGCCGATCTGGCCCTCGACGCGCTGGAGCAGTCCATCTGGGCCAGGAAGGACCTGTCCGAGCTGGTGCATCACTCGGACCGCGGCGTGCAGTATCTGTCCATTCGCTACTCGGAGCGCCTGGCCGCCGAAGGAGTCATGACCTCGGTCGGATCGAAGGGCGACTCCTACGACAATGCCCTCGCCGAGACGGTGAACGGGCTCTACAAGGCCGAGCTGATCCGACGACGAGGACCGTGGCGCACGGTCGATCATCTCGAGATCGAGACGGCCAAGTGGGTCGAATGGTGGAACAACCGCCGACTCCACGGAGCGTGTGGTGACATCCCACCGGCAGAGTTCGAAGCCAACTACTACCGTGACAAAGAAGAGGCCAGCCCGGCCGCGTAAATCAAAGCGCGAATGTCTCTACAGAACCCAGGGCGGTTCACCCAGTCGGCGAAGTGAGCGCTTGACAGCGGGGGCTCAAGGTCCTTTGGGACCGTGGTGATCCGTGCAGCCGCGACCACCAGCTTGTGCTCGACCTGAGCATTGGGTGCGGTACCAACAGGACCGCTAAGAGCGCCAGAGGTCTCGGTCACGATGACCAGTGACAGGATGACGACGGTGGACAGAATAGAGAGATCCCGAGGATGACGCTCTTCCGAGGGGTGAGCCTCGAGTGACGAATAGGGTTCTCGACGATCAGATAGGTCGCCATCGACAGTCCAAGGGCCACAGCCACCAACGCGAGATTCTCTGCCACCGGAAGGCTGGTCGTGCCGGCGTACTCGGCGGCGATGATGAGGATCGGCCAGTGCCAGAGATAGAGCGAGTACGAGCGCCTGCCGAGCCAACCGAACGGTCGGGTCCCAGGGAGAGATTCAGCCCCAGATCGTGGGACGGCCGCGCCCCCGGCGATGACGGCTGCAGCTCCGACAACCGGAATGGCCACGAGCGAACCCGAGTACGCGGTTTGCCCGTTGAAGGCAACAGCCGCGAAGACGATGGATCCGAGACCGGCCCAGGTGAGAAACGCGGCAACGCGACCTACCGACAAAACCCCATCACCCAGTGGTGACGCGGGAGCCTGCCGACCCATTTCACACGCTATTGGTCTCGACTTCACATATTGTTGTCAGCACAACTAAAT
>JBKQRT010000177.1:0-4475 GCA_052143895.1 Acidimicrobiales bacterium
CGTCTCCCCCGCGATCGCGGCCGCTACCAGGGGCTCTTCGGTGCGGTGTTCGGCGTCGCGAGCATCGCTGGCCCCCTGCTCGGTGGGGTCTTCGTCGAGCAGCTCTCGTGGCGCTGGATCTTCTACATCAACATCCCCATCGGCGCCGTGGCGTTGGGGGTGACCGCGGTGGTGCTGCCCGGCACCGTGACCCGGGTCCACCGGGTCATCGACTACCTCGGCACCGCGCTCATCGCCCTGGCTGCCACCTCGTTGGTGCTGTTCACCAGCCTCGGCGGCACGTCGTATCCCTGGAGCTCCCCGTTCATCATCGGGCTGGCCGTGGCCGGCGTGGTCTTCACCGTCCTGTTCCTGCTGGCCGAGCGACGCGCCGTCGAACCCGTGATCCCCCTGCCCCTGTTCGCCAATCGTGTGTTCGCGGCGGCGAGCGCCATCGGCTTCGTGGTGGGGTTCGCCATGTTCGGGGCGTTGACCTTCTTGCCGCTGTTCTTCCAGGACGTGAAGGGGATCAGCGCCATCGAGTCGGGCGTACGCCTGTTCCCCCTGATGGGCGGGCTGCTGGTCGCCTCCATCGGCTCGGGTCTGCTGGTCAGCCGGTGGGGCCGCTACAAGGTCTTTCCTGTGGTCGGCACCGCCCTCATGACCATCGGCCTCTACCTCATGTCGCTGATCGGCGTGGCCACCGGGGCCTGGGTGATGAGCGGGTACATGATTGTCTTCGGCCTGGGCCTCGGTCTGATCCTGCAGGTGCTCACCGTGGCCGTGCAGAATGCCGTCCCCTATGAGGAGCTGGGCACGGCCACCTCGGGGGTCACCTTCTTCCGGATGATCGGTGGCTCGTTCGGGGCCGCGGTGTTCGGCGCCATCTTCGCCAATCTCGTGGTCGGCAACGTCCTGAAGGCCCTGCATCTGACCCGGGCGCCCGCCGGGTTCAGCCTGAGCGCGGACAACCCGTCCGCCATCCACAAGCTGCCGCCGGCGGTGCAGGCCGGCGTGGTCGAGGGCATCGCCCACACCGTCCAGACCATGTTCCTCATCGGCGTGCCGATCGCCTTCGTCGCCTTCTTGCTGAGCTGGACCCTGCCCGAGATCGAACTGCGCAGGTCCATCCGGACCTCCGAGCCGGCGCAGAATCTCGGACTGCACGAACCCCGGACGTCCCTCGGCGAGGTGCAGCGCCTCCTCGAGCAGGCGGCCAGTCGGGAGAACCGCCAGGAGCTGTACCGGATGCTCTCGACGAGGGCCGGGCTCGACCTCGAACCCCGGGCCTGCTGGTTGCTCTACCGCCTGGCCGACCGTCCCGACTCGACGATCGAGGAGGTCGGCGCCCGCCTGAAGGTCGATCCGGAGCGGCTGCAGGAGGGGGTGGACTCGTTGGTGGCCGCCAGGTTGGTGGAGCGGGTGGCGGGCGGAACGGGGCACAGCCTGGTGCTGACCGCCGCCGGCCACGACGCCATCGAGCAGCTGACCATGGCCCGCCACGACTCGATGACCGAGCTGCTCGAGGGCTGGGACCCCGAGTCCCATCCCGAGGTGGTCGCCATGGTGCGGGACCTGGCCAAGGCCCTCCTCGCCGACGACGACCGGCTGGTGGCCGACGCCCGGCCGGCCACGACGGTCTGACGGGTCGTCCCCTCGGTGCTCAGCTGGGGGCCGGAGCGATCCTGGTGATGGTGGTGAACGTGCAGAGGTAGACCTCTCCCGCGAACCCGGCAGCGGGGAACAGCACGCCCTGGACCGGGCTCCCGGTGTCCGTCCTGGCCAGTTCGCCCCCGGTGGTGATGTCGAGGATCACCGCCTGCTCGGTGCTCCGTTGCCGGTCGTAGTCGCCGGTGACCAGCCGGCCGCTGTCGGGATCGAAGAGGAGGTGACCTCCGTGCTCCTGGTCCCGCTGCCATCGGGGCGACAACGCGCCGTCGGGGGCGATGTCGAATGCGCGCATGACCCCGTTGCCGCTGTCGTAGCCCACGGCGATGCTGCGTGCGGCGTCGACCAGCGGGGGATTGGCGATCAGCCCGCCCGGCAACCCGCAGATCTCACCCATGGTCCGCTGTCCGGTGGCGAGGTCGATGCGTACGAGGTGGAGCGGGGCGGTGGCGGCACCGTGGCCGTGAAGGGAGCCATCATACCCGTCGCTCCCCTCGCCGTCGTCGAGGAACCAGGCCGCCCCGAGGCTGATCACGCAGTCCCATCCGTAGGCCTGTCCCGCCAGGGTGCGGTAGGGCGCACGGAACCCCGCGTCCGGGCGGAGGCGGGTGCCCTCCCACCGGACCCGCAGCAGGCTGGTGTCGCCGACCACATAGACGTCGTCTCCGTGGGCCGAGAGCCGGGCGATCGACGGTTCGGGAAGCGCGCAGCGGGCCACCACCTCGAGCCGGTCGGGCTCCAGGACGAGCAGCTCGCAGTCCTCGCGCGCGTGCGGAGGGATGGGATGTCCGGGACGGGAGCCGGCGAAGTCCTTGGTCACCAGGTGCCCGTCGGGCAGGATCAGCAGCCCGTTGTAGGGCCGGGGCCGGGGCAACGCCGCCTCGGCCAGCACCTCGAGGTCGGCGCCGAGACGGTGGGCGTGGTTGCCGAACACCACGTAGAGCGACCCGTTGGCGTGCACGGCGATGCTGCCCGGCCAGGTCGGGCCACCGACGAGGTAGGGCGACCGGTGGAGCTCCTCGAGCGTCCCAGGGTCGATCCGTTCGACGAAGGCGACGGCGTCATCGCCGACGGTGTGCCGCAGGAGGAAGAGCTCGCCGGGTTGCCGGGTGACCACCATGGTGGCAGCGGGCACGAAGCGCGACACCACCTCGAGCGCCGCCCCGGGTGGGTCGAGCACGGTGACCCCGCGCGTCACCTGGAGGCGCTCCGGGCCCCCGTCCTCACACGGCCAGGGAGACGGCCAGTACCCGTTCACCGTGCTGCCGGGCGCCCGTCGCCTCAGCGGGCGGGCCCGAGGAGGGCGGCGAGGGCGTGGGCCACGACCGAGCGGGCCCGTTCGGGTGCCAGGCCCTGGTCTTGTCGCAGGAGTTGGCAGGACTCAAAGGAGGTGACGACGTCGGCCGCCGCCAGTGCTGCCTTCGCGGCCGGCGGCGCCATGGCGGCGAGCTCGGGGGCGAACAGGGCGCGGAGCTGGTTGCGCAGGAAGGCACGGTTCTGGGTCAGCTCGGCGGCGAGCACTGGGTGGAAGGGCGCCCGCAGTCGCGAGACGGTGGCGGCGTTGCCGACCGCGTCGAAGAGCCGAAACCGCTGCTCCACCAGCGCCTCGATCCTGACGGGTAGCGGTGCGTCGGCATCGGAAGTGATTGCGACCAATGGGAGGGCTCGCTCCTCCTGGCGCTTCATCGCCGTGCGGGTCAGGTCGTCGACGTCGTCGAAGTACCGGAAGAGGGAGCGGGGGGAGAGCCCCGAGCGGGCGGCGATCTCCTCCGTGCTGGGGCGGAGGTTCCCGTCGCGGTAGAGGTCGAGCAGCGCCTCGACCACCGTGTCGCGATTGCGCTGCCGCCGCAGCTGCCGCCCGTCGGTGACAGGCGGGACCGGAACGTGCGCCGCCACGGTCTCGGGGTCGACGGTATCGGCGGACGGGGGCATGGGCAGCGAGGCTACCGGGTGCGGTCGGCTGCGCCGGCCGTCGGGGGAGCCGTTCGGTCAGCCACGGTCGCCGGGCCCATGGTGCACACGTGGCCGACCCTCGGGTCGACCTGTCCTTCGAGCAGGGAGCGGTAGGCCGCCTCCACCTCGGCCGGCCCGCTGGCGGCGCGGACGGACGGCCACGCATCGGTCCACGGCGAGAAGCGCTCCCAGGTCCCGGCCACGGCTTGCTCGAAGCCCTTGCGGCCCCACTCGCGGCGGCGCTTGGCGATCCGATCGGGTGCGAACAGGAAGGCCGGCCGGGGCCCCTCGAGCCGGTCGGTGGGACCCTCCTGGTGGTCCCAGTGGGTGTCTCCCACCACCATGCTGTGGCCCAGCAGGTCCCCGAAGTGGGCATGGACGGCGGCAGTGACGTCCCGGCGCCCGGCGACGTCCACGTAGCACGCCGGACCGAGCGGCAACCGGTTGACGGATCCGTAGGGGAGGACGTCGTGGTAACAGCCCAGGCTCCGCACGAAGTCGAGGTTGCCGTCGGACGTGAGCCCCAACACCTCGACTCCCGCCCGTTGGGAAAGGAGGAACGCGGCAGCCACCGACGTCTTGGCCGACGCGCTCGAGATCAGGACCCGGTCGGCCCCGAACTGGTCGTGATCGCCGAAGAAGTCGTCCACGACGAACGACGTGACGAACAACGGCCACAGCAGGATCTGCTGTGCCTCGCGGTCGGGGTGGTAGACGGGATCCGCATCGACGAAGGCGTAGCGGTTGTAGACGCTGGGCAGCGGTCGGCGGTGGGCGATCACGTCGGTGAAGCCGCTGTCGTCGATCCGCCCAGGCTCGACGACCAGCTCGCTCCCGATCTCACTGCCGAACGAGACGCCTGTGAAGACATGGCC
>JBKQRT010000178.1:0-9432 GCA_052143895.1 Acidimicrobiales bacterium
GGCCCTCGGCCACGCGCTCTTGCTTTCCACCGGACTTGATGACTGCGTACATGAGGGGGAAACCTTACCGCAGAACCGAGTCGTCCAAGGTCACGCCCCGGCCGGCGCACACGGCACACTCGGTCGAGAGGGTCTCCAAGAGGCCTTCCGATATCCGCTTCCGGGTCATTTCGACCAGGCCGAGCTCGGAAATGTCGAAGACCTGGGTGCGGGTCTTGTCCCGGGCCAGGGCCGACCGCAGGGCACTGCCCACCTTGTCGCGGTTCTCGCGGATCTCCATGTCGATGAAGTCGATCACGATGATGCCGCCGATATCTCGCAGCCGGAGCTGGCGGGCCACCTCCTCGGCCGCCTCCAAGTTGTTCCGGAAGACCGTCTCCTCCAGGTTGGTGGTGCCGACGTTCTTGCCCGTGTTCACGTCGATGACGGTGAGGGCCTCCGTGCGGTCGATCACCAGCGAGCCGCCCGACGGCAGGTAGACCTTGCGGTCGAGCGCCTTGTGCAGCTGCTCGTGGACGTGGAACTGCTCGAAGACGGGCAGGGACTCCACCGCCGGGTCGAAGTACTCCACCCGGTCGGCCAGCTCGGGGTTGACGGCGCCCACGTAGTCGCGCACCTGCTCGTAGAGGGCGAGGTCGTCGATGACCACGCCCCGGTACTCGCGGTTGAGCTCCTCGCGGATGACCCGGACGGCGATGGCCGGCTCCCGGTAGAGCAGGGCCGCACCCTGCCCCTTGACCGACTCGGCCTCGATCGTCTCCCACTGGGCCACCAGTCGCTCGACGTCGGCGCCCAGCTCCTCGGCGCTGGCCCCGGCGGCGGCGGTGCGGACGATCAGGCCGTGCCCCTCCGGCCGGATGGCGTCCACGATGCGGCGGAGGCGCTTGCGCTCGGCGTCCTCGAGCCGCTTCGAAATCCCGTAGGCCGTGCTGTTGGGGACCAAGACCACGAACCGGCCCGGCAGCGAGACCTCCTGGGTGAGACGGGCGCCCTTCGCCCCGATGGGGTTCTTGGTCACCTGGCACAGGATGGTCTGGCCCGGGCGGAGCAGGTGCTCGATCCGGGGTTGTCCCGATCCCCTGCCCCCCTCGATGTCGTCGACGTCGTAGCGGACGTCGCCGTGGTAGAGGACGGCGTTCTTGGGCGTGCCGATGTCGATGAAAGCCGCCTCCATGCCCGGCAGCACGTTCTGGACCCGGCCCCGGTAGATGTTGCCGTCGATCTGCGTGGCGTCGTCGGCCGCCCGGGAGATGTAGTGCTCCACCAGCGTCCGGCCTTCGAGGAGGGCGATCTGGGTCATCTCCGGGCGGACATGCACGCAGATCATGTATCGCCCGACCGCCTTGCCACGGCGTTCGCGTCCCCCGCGGCGACCTTCGGCCTTCGGACCGGCCTCGCTGCGGGCGCCGGCCGGCTTCTGGCGCGGCCCGGACGGTGCGGTGGCCGACCCGTTCCTGGCCGGGGCGGGTGCCGCCGCGCTCTCGGTGGCCGGCCCCGACCCTCCGTCCCGCTGGCGGCCCCGGCCGCCGCCCCCGGAACGGCCCTGTCCCCGACCGGGCGACGTCGAACTCGAACCGGAACCCGGACGCCGGCCGCCGTTGGCACCGGTCCCGCCGCCTGTCGGGCCGGCGAGCTCGCCGGACTCCGGACGGGCCGGGCGGGTGTCTCCGATCTTCGGCCGGTCCGCCGGCGCGGCCGGCGGGCTCGGCTCCCGGTTCGGCGCGCCGTCCGGGGCGCTCAGCGCTCCCCTCGGTGGCGCCGGTGCCAGCGTGGCCGACGACGATCCGGCCCTCCCCTCCTCGCCGGTCGGCGGGCCCGTCGCGCTCCGGCTGCGCCCCCGGCCGCCGCGTGAGCCCCGGCGCCGGCGGCTCGGGCCGCCCTCGCCGGCAACGGTGGTGGACGGACCCGGTTCGGAACGGCCCCCCGGTCGGGAGGTCAGCCCCTCATTGCCGGCTCCCACCGGAGCGGCGGGGGCACCGGGCCCGGCATCGGGCGTGGGCGGTGGCTGTGGTGGGCTCACGGTCGGTGATCCCGGCGAGTGGGCCGGGACATCCACCGGTCGCCCGGCTGCTGCGTCTGACATCGAAATCCCTTCTGAAACTGCTCATGAGGCACGCTCGACGGCGTGCATGGCGCGTTCGGCGTCAGGGTCGTTCCCCGTGCGTCCGAGTGGCTCCTGGCGGATGCCGTCGCGCTCGATCCATTGTTGCGTTCTGCATGCCCGGTCGAGGACCGGGGTTCCTGCACTGCCGATCGTGCCGCCGTCCGCCAGTGGGGAACCGGCTGCTCCTCGACCAGTGACGGCGGCGAGGCCCCGCACGAGCTCGACGGGCCGCACGCCACGGGGCTGGGTGGCCAGCTCGGCCACCACGCCGACCGTCGCTCCGGCCCCCCGGTCGGCGACCGACGGCAGGTCGGACACCGACAGGGCCAGTACCGACGGTCGGAGGTCGTCGTGCTCCTGGCGACCCTTGCGCTCCCGAACGATGGGAACCTCCGTCGCCGCCAGCAACGACGCCACCAGTTCCTCGAGCCCTCCCCGTGACACGCCGCCGAACCGCATCACCCACGAACACGAAGTCACCTGCTGTTGGAGGGAGCCGGCGCGCCGGTCCACCGTCGCCGCCGACTCCACGTCGATGCCGGCAGGCAGGAAGTCGGTGAGCAGGGACGGCAGCGCGTCGGTTTCGATGCCGGCCGCCGTGGCGCGGTCGTCGTCGAGCTCCACGTCGAGGTACTCCGCCAGCGATTCGCAACCGGTCGGCAGTGCGAGCCCGAAACTGAGCTGCGGCCGGGGGGAGAACCCTTCCGTGTAGGCGAGAGGCAGGGACGCCCGGCGCAGGGCCCGCTCCCACATCCGGGCCACGTCCCGCTGGCTGGTGAAGCGGATCTTGCCGAGCTTGGTGAAGCGGAGCCGGATGCGCACCTCAGCCTCTCCCCTCTCCGGCCCGAACCGACGGTCGATCCACCGGCCGATCGGCCGGACCGGCGCCGGACGGCGCCGTGGTGAGGAATCGTACCGGCACCTGGCCTCCGGTTGAGAGATCCTGGCCGGTGCCCTGGCTCCCGCCGGCCGGCGGCACCGCCGAGGCGACGACGTGCTCGACCCCGAATCCGGTGCAGGCCCCACAGTCGTAGCACGGGGTCCACCGGCAGTCCTCCAGGCCGTGGGTGGCCAACGCGTCGAGCCAGTCCTGCCACAGGAAGTCGCGGTGGAGCCCGGCCGAGAGATGGTCCCACGGCAGGACCTCGTCCTCCGTGCGGTGGCGGTACACCGTGCCCTCGAGGGACATCCCGTGGTCGGCGAGCGCCTCCGTCCAGGGGTCGAGGTCGAAGTACTCGCTCCACTCCTGGAACGTGCCCCCGTTGCGCCAGACCTGCTCGATGACCGCCCCCATCCGCCGGTCCCCCCGGCTCACGACACCCTCGGCCGCCGTCGCCCGGGGGTCGTGCCAGCGGATGGTGAGGCCCCGCACCGGGCGGGCGGCGTCGCGCAGCAGGTGGACCTTGCGGGTCAGCTCCTCGATGGTGTTCTGGCCGAACCACTGGAAGGGCGTCTGGACCTTGGGGACGAACCCACCCACCGAGGCGGTGACAGTCACTCCCTTGTGGTAGCGGCGGCCGATGGCGACGCACTGCTTGGCCAGGGTCACGATGCCAAGCGTGTCCTGGTCCGTCTCGGTCGGCAGGCCGATCAGGAAGTAGAGCTTGACCCGCTTCCACCCCTGGCTGAAGGCGGCGTCGACCGCGGCGTAGAGGTCCTCCTCGCGGATGAGCTTGTTGATCACCTGCCGCATGCGCCAGGTGCCGCCTTCCGGCGCGAACGTCAGGCCGGTGCGACGCACCCGCTGGATCTGAGCGGCGGTACCCACGGTGAAGGCGTCCACTCGCAGACTGGGGAGGCTCACCGACACCTGGCCCGAGCAGGACGGGTCCTCGATGATCGAGGTCACCGTGTCCTCGATGCCAGAGTAGTCGGCGCTGGACAACGAGGTCAGCGCCACCTCGTCGTAGCCGGTACGGGCAAGGCCGTCCATCACCATGGTCCGGACCTGCTCGGCTGGTCGCTCGCGCACCGGTCGGGTGATCATCCCGGCCTGGCAGAAGCGACACCCACGGGTGCATCCTCGGAACAGCTCGACGTTGAGGCGGTCGTGCACGACCTCGATGAGCGGGACCAGCTGCTGGCGGGGGTACGGCCACTCGGCCAGGTCGGTGATGGTCAGCTTCTCGACCCGCTCGGGGGTCTCGGGGAACCGCGGGGTGATGGCCACGAGGCGGGCCACCTCGCCTCGCGCCGGCGCCGACCCGTCGGCTGCCTCGTACCGGACCTCGTAGCAGGACGGCACGTAGACGCCGGGCAGCCGGGAGAGGGCCCGCAGGAGCTGCTCCCTCGACCCGGGCGCGTCGCCCTCGTCGGGTCGGCCGGGGCGGTGGGCGGCGATCACCTCGTTGATCTCGCCGACCGCCTCCTCGCCGTCGCCGAGCACGAAGCAGTCCACGAAGTCGGCGAGGGGCTCGGGGTTGAAGGCACAGTGGCCGCCGGCCACCACCACCGGGTCGGCCAGCGTGCGATCGGCCCCGTGGAGGGGCACCTCGGCCAGGTCGATGAGGTTGAGCACGTTGGTGTAGACCAGCTCGGCCGACAGGTTGAAGGCCAGCACGTCGAAGGCCCGGGCGGGCAGGGTGTTCTCGAGCGAGAACAGGGGGATCCCGGCGGACCGCATGGCCACCTCCATGTCCACCCACGGGGCGTACGCCCGCTCGGCCACCGCGTCGTCCCGCTCGTTGAGGACCTCGTACAGGATCTGCAACCCCTGGTTGGGCAGGCCGATCTCGTACGTGTCGGGATACACGAGCAGCCAGGCCACCGATCCGTCGACGTGCTCGGGGGACTGCGCCCCCAGCTCGCCGCCGATGTAGCGGGCCGGCTTCGTGACCTGGGACAAAAGGGGCTCAACCCGTGGCCAGAGGGACTGCATCTTCCCCGTCATCCTAGGGGCAGCCGGCACCCGACCCGGACCGGCCGGTGGCCGGGGACCTCAGCCCTGGCCGGTCGGTGCCGTCGTCGAGGTGGTCGAGCCCGCCGAGGCCGGCTGGGCCGCGACCGTGGCGTCCGAGGGCAGGGCGATGGGGTTCGGGTTCTGGATGACCTGTTGACCTGGGGGAACAGCAGCCGGTGTGACCGGGTGGGCGGCCAGGTAGTTGAAGATGGCCCCGACCACCGGCGCCGAGGCGGTGACGCCGTAGCCGGCCTGGTCGATGACGCACACCACCACGTACTGTGGATCGGCGACCGGCCCGAACCCCACGAACCAGGCGGTCGGCTCCTTGCCGATCTCGCTGTCGGCCGTCCCGGTCTTGCCGGCCACCCCGCCGGGGAAGGTGCCGAGGCCCGGGGTGCCGTAGGCGGTGCCGTGCGGGCTGCTCACGACCCCGGTGAACCCGGCGAGCAGGGTCTGGTAGGTCGACGGGGACAGGCTCACGTGGCCGGTCACTTGGGGGGTGATCTGCTTCACCACCTTGCCCGACGGGGAGACGATGGCCGAGGCCACCTGGGGGGCATAGCGGGTGCCCCCGTTGGCGAAGGTCGAGTAGGCCACGGCCTGCTCGATGGGCGTGATGACCGTGGCCCCCTGACCGAAGGCCATCTCCACGTTGTCGCCCGTGTACCAGGTGGTGTTGGGGAAGCCGGTGGGACTCTCCGCGTGCAGCTTGAGCCGTTCGGCCTGGCTGTCGACCCGGCCCTGCACCTCGCCGGGCAGGTCGATGCCGGTCAGCTCGCCCAGTCCGTACTGGTTGGCCTGGTCCTGGATGGCGGTCTGCCCGTACTTGGCGGACTGGTCGTAGAACAGCGCGCCGAGGTTGTAGAAGAAGTCGTCGCTGGAGACGGTGAGGGCGGTGGTCATGTCGATGTCCCCGAACCCGCCGTCCCCCTCGCTGTTGTGCAGAGGAGTGCACGAGCCGGTCGTGGTGGTGCAGCCCGGCACCTTGAAGGAGCCGGTGTCGTCGTAGTAGTCGGTCGGGCTCCACAGCCCGAGGTCGAGGGCGGCGGTGGCGGTGTTGAGCTTGAAGGTCGATCCCGGCGTGTAGAGCCCGTCGATGGCCCGGTTGAGGAGGGGCTCGTTGTTGGCCGGGTCCGAAAGGGCCTGGTACTGGGCGGTGGAGATCCCCCCGACCCAGACGCTCGGGTTGTACGTGGGATAGGAGGACAGGGCGTAGACCGCCCCGGTCTGGGGGTCCATGACCACCACGGCACCGCCGGTGGCCGCCGGGCTGCACCCCGAGTTGTTGTTGCACTGCGGGTCATAAGACTTGCGCAGGGCCAGGATCTGGGTGGCCAGGGCGTTGTCCGCCACCTGCTGGAGATTGGTGTCGATGTTGGTGACCACGTTGTCCCCGGGCGCGGGCGGGGTCGACTTGAGGATGCCGGCCACCTGCCCCTGGGAGTTGACCTCGAGCTGCTCCTGGCCCGGGGTGCCCCGGAGCTCGGACTCGTACTGGTACTCGAGGCCCGACTGCCCGAAGGCGTCACCGGGCCCATAGCCCTGGGAGGCCCGCGACGCCAACTCGGCGGCGTTGATGGTCCCGACGTACCCGAGCGTCTGCGAGGAGGGGTACCCCTGCTGGGCCGGTCCGGGCAGCTCCTGCTGCGGGTAGTTGCGCTCGGTGGTCTGCACCGAGGACACCCCCGGGAACTCGTCCTGGTGCTCCTTGATGTAGAGGATGTCGGACAGGGGCGCGTCGGTGAGCACTGGTACCGGCTTGTACAGGCTGTAGCGGGGATCGGCGATGGTGGCGTCGACCTGCTGGGTGGTCTCGCCGACGAGGGCGGCCAGGCGCCCCACCACGGCCGGGTCCTGCTGGGCGGTGACCCGGGACAAGGTGATCTGCTCGATGGGGACGTTGTTCACCAGCGGGTTCCCGTACCGGTCGAGGATGAGCCCCCGGTTCGGGGCCACCGGCACGGCGCGGATCTGGTCGGCCGTCACCACCTTCACGGCGGCCGGCGCCTGGAGCACCTGCAACGTCCACAGCCGCAGGCCGAGCAGGGCGAACAGCCCGACCACGATGAGCCCGGTGATCCGCAGCCGGAGCCCGGGACGGGAGGCGCTGGTGTCCGGAGCGTCCAGCATGGCCTCAACGGAAAACCGGCTCTGCCGCAGCTTCGGCTGCTTGGGCTTCTTGCGACGTGGTCCGCGCTCGCGCTCGGGGCGAAGGTAGTGGCGGCCCTTGATGGGGTGGCGGAAGGATCTGCTCACTGCGGCCCAGTCTTCCAAGACGGAGGACCCACCGGTACGCGCGCCAGCGCCCCGGTCATCGCAGGCCGCCGTGGGACACCGTCGAGGTGGGCACACCCTCGGTGGACACCTCGGGCGTGGCCCAGACCACCAGGCGGAGCGCCGGGATGGCGAGCAATCCGTTGACCACCGACACGAGCACGACGATCCGCAGCAGGTCCACGTGGAGCATCTGGGGCTGGCCCAGGACCGAGCCGAGCACGGCGTAGACCAGCTCATACACCGCGCTGGCCAGCACCGCCGTCACCGGCGGGAGCCACAGGGCGCTCCGGTCGAGCGCCATCGTGGTCACCCCGACGCCGAACCCGACCAGACAGCCGGCCAGGGCCGACAGCCCGAAGGGGGTGGGCAGGAAGAGATCCGCCACCAGGCCGACCCCGAAGCCCATCGTCGCCCCCCGTGCCGGACCCCCGGCCACCCCCGCCATGATGGGCAGCAACAGCATGATGTCGGGGTGCACGCCTCCCACCCTTAGGTCGAGGACGAGCGTCTGCTGGACGACCACGAAGGACACCACCACGAGGGTGACGCGGGCCACGTCCCGGAGGGTCGGGGAGCTCACGACGCGGGCCCCCACGCCAGGACCGACACGTACCGGAGGTGGGTCAGGTCGACCAGCGGTTCAAGGCGCACCGACTCCTGCGAGGCGGACGCGCCGGTGCCCGACGAGACCACCTGGGCGACCGGGATACCGGGCGGGTAGATCGCACCCTGCAGGCCGCTGGTGGTGAACACCTCGCCGTTCGACAGGGGCGTGTTGCTGGGCACCAGGTCGGCCGAGAGCGGCTTGCCGGAACCCTCGCCGGTGAGCACGGCCAGGGAGCCCGGGGCCGGCCCGTAGCGCACGCCCACTGCGGACTGGCCGTCCGTGACCAGGCGGATGGTGGAGGTGCTGTGATTGGCCTGGACCACCTGACCGACCAGGCCACCGGCGCCCACCACCGGCATGCCCAGCTGCACGCCCTCGTCCCGGCCCACGCTGATGTCGACGGTGGCGGCGAAGTCACTGGTCCCGTAGTTGGTGACCTCGGCCGGGATCGTCTGCAGGTTGCCGACGAAGGCCAGGTGGAGCAGAGCGCTGAGCTGCTTCATGGCCTGGTCGGTGTCGGCCTGGGCGGCCTCCTGCTGGCGGAGCTGGCCGATCTCGGCCTGCAGCTTCTGGTTCTGCTGACGCACGGCGCCGTAGTGGACCGACCCGGCCAGGAAGCTCCCGATGGGCTCGATGATGTCGTCGACACCGGAGCGCACCGGCGCGAAGGCATCGGCCGCCACCGACTTCACCCCCGAGGTGATGCGGTTGAAGCCACCGCGGGCGTCGAGGGTGATGATGGTGATCGAAACCAGGACCAACAGGAGCAGCGTCGTACGGGGACGGCGGGTCCGCCGCGGCGTCGCCACAGGAGACGAGGCCTCCGGTCGTTCAGCGCCCCGAGGAGGTGATGAGGACCTGCTTGAGGGCCTCGAACTCCTCGAGGCACTGCCCACTGCCGATGGCGACGCAGTTCAACGGGTCGCGGGCCACCACGATGGGCATGCCCGTCTCCTGGGTGAGCCGGCTGTCCAACCCGTGCAGGAGGGCGCCGCCGCCGGTCAGCACGATTCCCTGCTCCATGATGTCGGCGGCCAGCTCCGGCGGGGTCCGGTCGAGCGTGACCTTGACGGCGTCGACGATGGCGGAGACGGGCTCGTCGATGGCCTTGCGGATCTCCTGGGTGGAGATGACCACCGTCTTGGGCAGACCGGTCACCAGGTCGCGGCCGCGGATCTCGGCGTGGAGCTCCTCTTCGAGCTCGTAGGCGGACCCCAGGGCGATCTTGATCTCCTCGGCGGTGCGCTCGCCGAGGGCCAGGCTGTACTCCTTCTTCACGAAGGACACGATCGCCTCGTCCAGTTCGTCGCCACCGATGCGGATGGACTGGCTGGTGACAATGCCGCCGAGCGAGATGACCGCCACCTCAGTCGTTCCGCCGCCGATGTCGACCACCATGTTGCCGGTCGGCTCATGCACGGGGAGCCCGGCACCGATGGCCGCGGCCATCGGCTCCTCGATGATGTAGGCCTTCCTGGCGCCGGCGTACTCGGCTGCCTCCATGACGGCGCGCTGCTCCACGCCGGTGATGCCCGAAGGCAC
>JBKQRT010000179.1:0-67488 GCA_052143895.1 Acidimicrobiales bacterium
GGCCTCGGCGCGGTCCCTATCTAACCCGACCAGGTACCAGTGGCCCTTCCGGACGCGGCGGCCGGCCACGTCGACGGGCCGCGCCTCGCCCCGGTAGTCGAACCGCACGACCGCGGCCCGGCGGCAGGCCTCGAAGAGCAGCGGCAGCGCCGGGAGGCCGTCCACCGAGCGGAGGTCGACGAGCGGCGCGCCGGCCGACCGGAGGGGCGATTCCCCGCCGGCACCCAGCTTGCCAAGCGCATCGCGGCCGATAGGCTCGCCAAGGTGAACGCCGGCCACGGCCAAGTTGAGGGCGGCCTGTTCCTCTACCTCCAGGGCGAGGTCGGGAAGGTAGTAGGCGTCGGGGTCGATGCGGTACCCCAGCTGCTCCTCCCCGTCGACGGGCTCCACCAGCACCGGGATCCCCTCGTCGCGAAGCAGGCGCTTGTCCCGTTCGAACGCCTGGCGCCGGGCGCCGTGGGAATCGGGGTACCCGGGCACCCGGTTGGCGATCTCGCGCAGGCTGAGCGGGTGCGGGGCGGCCAGGAGCACCAGCAGGAGATCGGTGACCCGCTCGAGGCGGTCGAGGCGTTGCATCGTGGTCAATCTAGAACCCGACTGGCCGGAGCCTGACCGTGCACGGCGGCGGCGCCCCCTACGCGTGGGACCCCCACCTGTTCACGTGGGTCGTGGTCGTGGCCGCGGTGACGTCGGTGGTGGCAGGGCACGGGCGGCTGCTGGGCACCAGCACGCGCCCGATCCCCTGGGCCCCTCGCCAGATCCGCGCCTTCGCCGGTGCGTGCGTCGCCGCCGCGGTGGCGTTGACCTGGCCAGTGGCCGACCTCGCCGCCCACTGGTCGTTGACCGCGCTGGTCATCCAGCGGCTCCTGCTGGTGCTGGCGGTCGCGCCGCTGTTGGTGCTGGGGCTGCCCTACGACGTCGTCCAGTGGCTCACCCGTCCGGCGCCGGTCGACGCCACCCTGATCCGCCTGCAGCGGCCCCCGCTGGCCATCGTGACCGTCACCGGGCTGCTGGTGGGCTCGATGGCCCCGCTCCTGGTCGAGGCGCAGTCCCGTTCGTTCCTGGCCCGGGGGCTCATCGACTCGGGCATCGTGCTCGCCGGGTTCGTCCTCTGGATCCCGGTCCTGGGGAGGATCCCCGGCATCCCCCGGCTGCGACCGGTCGTGCGGTTCGGCTACCTGGTGGCCCAGGCGGTGGTGCCGGCCTTCCTCTCCTTCATCTACATCTTCTCGATCCGGCCGCTCTATTCGGCCTTCGCCCGTTCACAAGCGGCCATCGGGCTCCGACCGCTCAACGACCAGCAGATCGCCGGGTTCGTGTCGAAGCTGACCATGCTGCTGGTGCTGCTGTCGGTGGGGGGTGTGGTCCTGGCCCGCGCCCCTGCCACCGATGACGACTTCGGGACGGACGACCAGCTGGTGTGGGCAGACGTCGAGCGGCAGTTCGAGCGGGCGGACCGTCAGGCGGCGAGGCGCAGGCGGGGCCGGGGCCCATCCGACGCACCGTCCTCGGCGACCGGGCCGGCGCAGGACACCCACCCCGGGACACCCATCCCGGGTGACCCGCCCGGATCGGACGTAGCTGACCAACGGTCGGGGGACCCACCCGGTCCCGAGCCCCCCGAACCGTCCTGAGCCGTACCCGCTCGGCCACCGCACCGGTTCGGGGCATTCCGGCCCCCGGCGCGCCCGGTCCCTACCATGGGGCGGTGACCCTGCACGCCCCGGCCGCCCCCATCCTCCGCCGGCTGGTGCCCGGCTCCGTGCGAGCCGGCGCCGAGGAGCTGGCCGGCCGACCGGCGATGGTGGTGCGGTCGGTGTCGTCGGTCCGCCGGGGCGCGCTGTCCCCCGAGGACGGCGAGACGATCCGGATCGCCGCCGCCACGGCGCTCACCCTCCGCATCCCCCTGGTGCTGGTCCTCGCCTCCAGCGGGGCCGACGTGTCCGACGGCGTCGCCTCGCTGCACGGCTGGGGGCGGGCGGCGAGGGCGCTGTCGATGTGCTCGGGCACGGTGCCGGTGGTGGTGGTCGTGACCGGACCGGCCCTGTCGGGGCCGGCGCTGCTGCTGGGCATGGCCGACCTGGTCATCATGACCAGCGACGCCTTCGCCTTCGTGTCCGGGCCGGCGATGGTCGAGGACTTCACCGGCATCCGGATCGGGATCCACCAGCTCGGCGGGACGGCCATGCACGCCCGATCGAGCGGCCTCTGCGCCATCGAGGCGGCCTCCGAGGAGGACGCCATGGCCCACGTCGGACACCTGTTGAGCCTGCTCCCGGCCAACGCCGACGAAATGGCACCCCGGCTGGGCGGTGACCACGTAGGCGAGCCGGTCGACGGCCTCCGCGACATCATCCCGGTGCGCTCAACCAGCTCCTACGACGTGCGCCACGTCGCGTCGCTGCTCGCCGACGACGAGGTGACCGAGCTGTGGACGCGGTGGTCGCCCCAGCTGGTCACCGCGCTCGGGCGGATCGACGGCCGCACGGTCGGGTTCCTCGCCAATCAGCCCCAGGCCCTGGCCGGCACGCTGGACATCGCCGCCTCCCAGAAGGGGGCCCGGTTCGTCCGGTTCTGCGACGCCTTCAACCTGCCGCTGGTGACCCTGGTCGACACGCCCGGGTTCCTGCCGGGCAAGGACCTCGAATGGCGGGGCATGATCCGCCACGGCGCCGAGCTGGCCTTCGCCTACGCCGAGGCGACCGTGCCGCGGGTGTGCGTCATCCTGCGCAAGGCGTTCGGGGGGGCCTACATCGTGATGGACTCGAAAGGGCTCGGCAACGACCTGTGCTTCGCCTGGCCCAGCGCGCAGATCGCGGTCATGGGAGCCGAGGGTGCCGTGCAGATCCTGCACCGGCGGGTCGAGCCCGACGAGCGCCTCACCTTGCAGGACGAGTACGCCGAGCGGTTCCTCACCCCGTGGCAGGCCGCCGAGCGCGGCTTCGTGGACGCGGTCATCGACCCGGCGGACACCCGCTCGGTGGTGGCCGAGGCGCTGCGGGCGCTGGAGACGTCACGGGAGCAGCTGCCCGGTCGCAAGCACACCATCGGGCCGCTGTAGAGGCGGGGAACGTCCGGCCCGGTTACGGATCGATCGTGACGTGATCAATCTGCGAGGCATCGCCGAAGATGCCGACCGCCGCTCGCCCGGGCCACGCACAGGCCAATCCGATCGCCAGGAAGGCCACCATCGGGCCCCAGTATCCCCACTCCGAAGCGCGGTGGAAGGAATAAATGGTCGCGAGGATGGCGATCGCCCATGCCCCGACCAGCCGCTTCCGACTTGCACAAGTGGCGGCCGTCAAGACGATGAGGGCCAGCGGAGGTCCCAGGTAGAAGACATCCATCACCGATTCGAAGAAGCACCGACATGACCGCCAGCGGCCAACGCCGTCGCCTGAGATGCTCGACCATCCAGGAGGTCTTGATCGCACTGGCGGGATGTTCTCCGGTGCACACGGCAAGTCCGTTCCCACTCGGATCGAGCTCCAGGCCGGTACCACCGGCGAGTTTCATCGAGATGTCCTCGTTCGGAACTGAGCCATGGTCGAATTCATCTCGCCGCCGGCGTGGATGAATGGGAGCCGTCACGCTCGGAATAGTCGCCGTCTTGGGACACGTTCATACTCAATACCATCGTGACGACAAAGCCTCACCTTGGGCACCGAACCTCCACCGCGAGCGCTCGACCCGGGCCGGACATGGAGAGTGCCCCCTCCCGCAAGGAGGGGGCACTCTCGTCAATTGACCTCGGAAGGCCGGGTCAGCCGGCTATCCGAACTTCAGGCTCCCGATCAGAGGGCCGGGAATTGTGTCGTCGACGTCCCCCAGGTGGTGGCGGCAGTCGCAGAAGGCTGACCCGCCTGGCAACCGGCCTGCAACGTAGCCGGGAGGACGCTGTTTCCCTTGATCTCCGCGTAGGTGGGACCCACCTGGGTGTCCAGGAACACAACGGAGGTTGTCGCAGCAACAGTCCCCTGGGCCGGGGCCGCCGGGGTCCCGAAGGGAGCAGTCGCACCAGTCACCGCTGGGGTGTCCACCACGATCCAGCAGTTGTGAGTCTGCGCCGAATAAGCAGCCAGGACCAAAGCATTGCCGTCCGTTGACGCAAACACCGAGATGTGGTTCTGATCAGTGGATGCGGTAGTTGAGCCGTTCACGAACTGGAGCGACGGCTCAGCAGACTGCAGAGCGGTCACCAGGTTGGCCGTGGTCGGATACGACTGGCTGTTCTGCTGGTACTGAGCCTTGGCATTCAACAGGGCGGTGTTCAGATTGGACTGTGCCGCCCGGTCGTTTGCCGACTTCGTCACCCCGAGGAACGTCGGGATGGCGATGGCGAGCAGGATGGCCAGAATCAACAGGACCACCATGAGCTCGATGAGGGTGAAACCGGCGTCTTCGCCGACATCGCCCGCACCATTGCGCCTGTCATGCAGACGCTGGATAGCGGATGAAAACATTTGTTGCCTCCTCGTTGTTATTGATGCATCAATGGACGGGCACCAGAATCCTGGCGTCCGGGTGTTGCTATCGACCGAATGAGTCGATACCTTTAGAAGCAATTGCAGGTGGACTCATTCGGACGAGCATTGGGGCAACTCGCCCATAGAACCATGGAAGCCACAAGCCACGGTTCGGTTGCTGGCCACGGCAATCCGTGTGACGCGATTAGGCACCTGTGTCGCACGGCGTCCATTCTGATTTCTCCGCGCGCGACACCACTACCGCTGCATTCCATTAACGAGGCCCCTCGTTTTCTCGTGTTACCGATCATGCTGGTAACCGATCATCCTCAATTTAGACTACCTGAGCTACCGCGCGCTACGCAACGCATATCGTCCTACTTCGATGCGGGCTTCTTCTCGGTGAAGGCGGAGCAGACGGCGGACTGCGTCTAACCGATTCGGTGGCTGCCCAATTCACTGGGAATTCGGAACCAGCTTGATGTAGTCGAACATGGGCAGGTAGAGGCAGATGACCATCGACCCCACCATCGCCCCCATGAAGACCGTCAACATCGGCTCGAGGAGCGCAGTCAGGTTGTTGACCGTCACTTCCACTTCCTGGTCGTAGAATTCGGCCACCTTCTTGAGCATTCCGTCCAACGCACCGGTCTGCTCGCCTACTTCGATCATCTGGACGACGAGCGACGGGATCACCTCCTCGTGTTCACGAAGCGGATCAGCCAGTGGGCGGCCGGCGCGTACACCCTCCTTGGCCTCGAGCAGCACGTCTCCGACGGTACGGTTACCCGAGGTGTCGGCACAGATGTCCAGTGATTCGAGAATGGGCACGCCGGATCCGATCAGCGACGCGAGGGTCGAGGTCATTCTGGCCAGTGCGACCTTGTGGAACAAGGGACCGAATACCGGTGGCTTGAGCTTCATGCGATCCCACTTGCGGCGCCCTTCCTCCGTCGCGATCCATTTGCGGAGAGCCACGATGCTTCCGACGATCACGGCGATGACCAACAGCACCCACGCACTGGTCAAGATCTGCGAGATCTTGATGAGCACGAGCGTGGGAAGCGGGAGCTTGCCGCCCAGGGACGAGAACAGGTTCTTGAACACGGGCACGATGAACACGAGCATCGCCGTGAAGATCACCAACATCACGCTGAGGACGACCGCCGGATAAGTCATCGCCGACCGGATGGTGCGATTGAGCTGGACCTGCTTCTCGATGGTATCGGCCAAGCTCCCGAGCACCTCGTCGAGATTGCCGCCGACCTCACCGGCCTGGACGAGTGTACAGAACAAGTGCGAGAACACCTTCGGGTGCTTCGCGCAAGCCGCCGACAACGATGCGCCGTGTTCGAGATCGAGGCGCACCTCGTCGAGCACCTTGGCGAAGGCCGGATTCTCCACCTGCGCACCGAGGATGTTCAATGAGCGCACCACCGAGAGGCCAGAATCGACCATGGTCGAGAGCTGTCGAGTGACCACAGACACTTCACGCAGCTTCACCCTGTCGGAGAGCCCCGGGATATTGATCTCGGTCTTGAGATGGACTGCCGACTTGGGCGTGACGGAGATGGGCATGTAGCCCATCTCACGCAGGCGCCGCACGACGAGTGCCATGCTGTCACCGTCGAGTTGGCCCTCCACCAGGCCTCCGGACTTGTCCCGGACCTTGTACTCAAATGTCAGTGCCACAGTCTCTGCCCCGCTTCTTCGATGGATCGGATGGTCGTCAGTTACTAGGTGGTGAGATGGTTACGGAGGTCCTCCTCGTTGGAGGATCGGTCATAGGCGATGCTCTCGGAGATCCGGCCTTCCTTCACAAGCTTGGCCAGGCCCTGGTCCATGGTCTGCATCCCGAACGTTCCACCCACCTGCATGGTCGAGTAGATCTGGTGGGTCTTCGACTGCCGGATGAGGTTCCTGATCGCCGACGTGCACACCAACACCTCCGAGCAGGCGACGCGACCGGTGCCCTCCGCGTTGACAATCAGCTGCTGGGTCACGACCCCCTCGAGCGTGGCTGCCAACATGACCCTGATCTGCTCCTGTTGGTTGGTGGGGAACACGTCGATCATCCGGTCGATCGTCTGGGGTGCATCCTGGGTGTGCAAGGTGGCAAAGACGAGGTGGCCCGTCTCGGCCGCGGTCAGAGCAGTCGAAATGGTCTCGAGGTCACGGAGCTCGCCCACCAGGATGACGTCCGGGTCCTGACGGAGCACACGCCGCAGAGCCTCAGCGAACGAGTTCGTGTCCTCGCCGATCTCTCGTTGGGTGATGATCGACCGCTTGTGGTCGTGGAGGAACTCGATCGGATCTTCGACGGTGACGATGTGCAACGGCTTGGTCCTGTTGATGATGTCGACCAGCGACGCCAACGTCGTCGACTTGCCCGATCCGGTCGGCCCGGTGACCAGCACCAGGCCCCGCCGGAGCTCGGTGAAGTCCTTGACCGAATCGGGGATCCCGAGGGTGTCGAATTCCGGCATCTGATGCGGAATGGGACGAAGCGCGGCGGCCACCGTTCCCCGTTGCAAGGAGACGTTGACACGGAAGCGACCCACGCCCGCGATGGAGTGAGACGTGTCCAGTTCGTGCTCCTCCTCGAACCGCTCACGCTGCGTGGCCGGCAGGATCCCGAACACCATGTCCCGGATCGTTTCGTTGTCGAAGGTGGGACACCCTTCGATCGGACGGATGGCTCCGTGCAGCCGGATGGCACCGGGCTGTGCGGCGGTCAGATGGAGGTCCGAGGCTCCGACCGCAACCGCGTACCGCAGCAGGTCGTCGATATGGAGCGGCATCTCCCCGTTGGATGCCTCCGGGGGAAGCCCGTGGGCGAGGAGGTGCTCCACCGATACCGTGTCGGTGACGGCCGGCTCCTCCACCACATTCGGACCGACCAACGGCGATTCCGGGGCCGGCCCCGGTGCGGGGCGTGGGGCACCGGCCGTGCCGTTGACCCGGGCGATCTCCGTTGGATCAGCGAGCACCGGTGTGATCCGGAAGCCGATCTTGGCGGCCAGCGCGTCGACGTCCTCCTCCGACGGTGGCTCGGAGAATGCAACGGCAAGCTGATTGCCATCGAATTGCAGGGCCGCGGCACCGAATTGCTCAGCCACGTCGTGTGGCATCGCCGCCGCGGCGTCCGGGCTGGGGGTCATGGCGGCCAGATCGACCGCCGCCAGTTGGGCCAGATGGGCGAGCGCGCCCACGACCACACCGGGAAGTGCGAGCTTTCGGCTGATGAGCAGGCTGGCCAGGGACTCGCCGGTTGCCCGGGACTCCGCCACCAGCGGCGCCAGATTCGACTCCGTGTCGTACCCGCCCTGCACTAGGGCTTGTGCGAGCCGGGTCGACCATTCGACGCGGGACTCTGCCGTGACCGGGCTCATGCGACCACCCGCAGTACTTCTTCGAGGGTCGTCTCGCCCTCGATGGCCTTTCGCAGGCCACTCTGCCGCAGTGTCATCATTCCTTGAGCCACCGCGATCCTATGGATTTCTTCCACCGATCCTCCTTCGATAACTGTCCGTTCGATCTCTTCGGTCATGGGGAGCAACTCGGCCAGCGCCTTGCGGCCCCGGTAGCCCGTGTTGGAACAGGCGGAGCATCCGACCGCTCGATAGACCTCGGTCATGCCACCTACGACCTCGATTTCCTCGGGGCTCCATCCGGCGGCCGTGATGTCCGCCTTGGTCGGCTCGTAGGGATCCTTGCAGTGCACGCACAGCCGACGGGCGAGCCGTTGTGCAAGCACGCCGGAGAGTGCCGACGTCACGAGGAACGGCTCGAGACCCATCTCGATCAGGCGCATCGGGGTCGATGCCGCGCTGTTCGTGTGGAGCGTGGCGAGCACCATGTGGCCGGTCAGCGCCGCCTCGATGGCGATGACGGCAGTCTCCTTGTCGCGGATCTCGCCGACCAGGACGATGTCGGGGTCGGAGCGGAGGATGGACCTCAGTGCCGACGCGAAGGTGAGGCCGGCCTTGACGTTGAGCTGGACCTGGTTCACGCCCTTGAGCTGGAGCTCGACCGGGTCCTCGACGGTGATGATGTTCTTCTCCGGCGAGTTCAAGGCGGTCAGCGTCGTGTACAAGGTGGTGGACTTGCCGGAGCCGGTCGGACCGGTCACTAGGATCGTGCCATAGGGCTTGGTGTAGATACCCTCGTAGGTCTTGAGGAGGTCCTCGTCGAAGCCCAGGTCGGCGAATCCGAGCACGACGCTCGACTTGTCGAGCACCCGCATCACGACCTTCTCGCCGTGGATGGTGGGAAGCGTCGCGATCCGAAGATCGATGCCTTTGCTCCCGACGTTGAGCGAGATCCGGCCGTCCTGAGGAATCCGGTGCTCGGCGACGTTCATGTCGGCCATGACCTTCAAACGAGTGGTCACCGCAGCCGAGATCGCTCGGGGTGCGGTGGACACGTCGTGCAGCACGCCGTCGATCCGGTAGCGGATCCGCAACTCGGACCCTGTCGGTTCCACATGAATGTCGGAGGCGCGTTCGTTGAGTGCCTGGAGGATAAGCAGGTTGACATAGCGGACGATGGGGGCTTCCTCGGTGACCGCTTGGATGTCGTCGACACCGGAATCCTGGGAGGACCCGTCGAAGCCGAGCGACGCTTCCATGGCCATGTCGGCGGCATCGGCGCCACTGTTGAAAGCACGACCGATGTACGAGCCGATCTGAGTCCGGGTGGCCACCACCACGTTGAAGTTCCGGCCCATGATGGTCCGCAGATCGTCCATGGCGAAGACGTCCGTGGGGTTCGACGCCGCCACCACCGGCGTCCCCTCGTCGTTGCCGATGACGATGACGTTGTGATAGCGAGCGGTGGCCTCGGGGATGCTGCCGGCCTCGGCGAAATTGACGCCCACCACGTCGAGATCGACGAACTCGAGCCCCATCTCCTGGGCCATGCCCCACATCAGATCGGCCTCGGTGACCAGCTTCTGGGCGGTCAGGATCCGGGCGACGCTCTGATCGGTGCGCTCGTGCTCCTCGAACACGGCTTCCATGTCCGCCAGCGAGACTCGACCCCCTTCAACCAGGGCCTTTGCCAGCGGCGGGAAGTGGGCCGTGTCCGTCGAACTGTCCGACGGCAGGGCGCCGGCGGGTTGCTCTTCGCCGTGCTGTTCCTGATACGTGGCAACCGCTTCGGCGACCAGATCGGCCGCCAGCGCGGTGGAGTCCGCCGGCACGGTGGCGACCGCCGGCGCCTCCAGCTCCTCGCCTTCGACAGTTCGGGCCAGCTCGGCCAGCTCATCGGAGGTGATGACCAGCGCACCCGGCGGCGGTGGCGGCGCGTCGGCCGGGATCGATCCGAACCCGGGCAGCAGGGTCGTGGCCGGCTCGAGCACCGATCCGCCTGACTCCGCCAGCTCCGCGATCTGCTCGACCGCCAGGGCATCGATCAGCTCAGCACTTCCCCCGTCCTGATCGCGCGTGTCGTCCTGATCGGCCGAACCCTCCGACAGGGACACGGTGGTCTCGTCGAGGGTGTCGACCGCCTCGGAGGTGTCCTCCTGCTCCGACAGCGGCACGGCATCAACCGCTCTGTCCTGGGTGATGCCTGCTGGCACGTCCGGCTCCACACCGTCTGTGATCTGGGGTTCTGTCTGATCCTCCTCGGTCGCCTCGGTCGGCTGCTCGACAGCCCTGGCAGCCGCCTTGCCCTTCTTCCGGGACGAGCGGGTGGTCCCCGCCTTTCCGTTGCCGATGACCTGGGTGGAGGGCGCTTCGGGGCCCGGGCCGGTGCCCTCGCTGAGCTCCTCCAGATCGCTCAGTGAGAGGTCGTCGAACAGTCCGCTCGACAGGACGTCGACCGGCTCGGCGCTCGGAACCGAGTCGACCGCTCCGAGCGCTGACGATTCCATTCCCATTGACGCGGGAGGCGATTCGCTCCCCTCAGGACCAAAGAGCTGGTCGAGATAGTCGTCGATCTGCTCACTCGATGCCACTACCGAAATGAAGTCGCGGCCGATCGAGGCGCGGACGGTGTCCTGGGCTTCGAGGTCGTCGGGGTCGGCGGTGGCAATGACCGGCGTGCCGAATTTGCGTTTGATGGCCACGACATGGAGATGACGCGCCAACGAGGGCGGCAGGATCTCCCCTGCCGCCGGATCGACTCCGTAGGTGTCGAGATCGACGAATTCGAGGTCGTGCTCGCTGGCCATCCAGCGAATGGCATCGACGTCGTTCATCTCATCACCATCGGCAGACTGGCGCCTGAGATTGAACCCGAATCCGAATGTCCTCGCAGCGACGCGTGGACGCCACATCCTGTTCGTCGCACCAGCCCCCCTTCCTGCTCGCCCCGTGGGTAGTGCTACGGTGCCCGGCCGCAGCCGACAGCACCGCTAATGTCGATTGTCATTCCTGCACGCCTGCATGCGAGGCCCGGGTGTCCGTCGGCGCGTGACGCCCTCCGCCGCCGACTTCCGGTCCTCCTCGAACACGACAGTCGAACCGGACCGTCACCAATGACGCGTTGCTGATGCTCCGGAATGTGCCCCTTGCCCCATGCGCTGACCGGCGCCGACCTGTCCGACATTTCAACGCTCTTGGCCACATGATATGAGTTCTGGCGCCGTTCCGCTATTGGCAATCACGATTCCGTTCGCCGGAATCGTCGGCCTCTTCGTGGGGTCGTTCCTCAATGTCGTGGTCTACCGGACGCCCCTCGGGCTCTCGGTATCGAGGCCACGGTCGTTCTGCCCGCAGTGCCGGCGGCAGCTGGCGTGGTGGGAGAACGTGCCGGTGGCGTCCTGGCTCGCGTTGCGCGGAAGATGCCGGACCTGCCGCGTGCCGATCTCCCCGAGGTACCCGCTGGTCGAGCTGTCCACCGGCGCATTGTTCGCCATGGTCACCTGGGGTTGGGGCGGAAGCGTCGTGTCTGCCGCCTATTGCGCGCTCGTCGCAGCCATGGTGGCGGTGAGCCTGATCGAGTACAACGGGCAGCGGGCGCCCCTCTCCGTCGCCGCCATCGGCACGGTCCTGGCCCTGGTGATCATGGCAGTGGGGGCGGGTGTGGACGGGCAGTGGTGGATCATCGGCGGATCGTGCCTCGGCTCGCTCGTGGCGCTCTGCGCCATCTCCGCCCTACGCTCCGCCGATCCGGACTGCCGCGATCCCCGCGGGCACGGCCGGAGTGCGCTGCTCATCGCCGGCTGTTGGGTGGGAGGCCTCGGCGGCCGCCCGGCGGTTGTGGGTGCCGCGGTATGGATCGCCGCCTACTTCGCCTGCATGGTCGGCGCCTGGTGGACCGTTCGTCGGCGTGCCGAGGGCGGTCGGAGCTCGGATGGCGCAGGGCTGAACCTCCCTCCGATCGTGGCAGCACCGTTGGTGACCGCCCTGGCGCTGGCCATGGCGGCGTCCCTCATCGTCAGGGGGTGACGAACCTACGATGATGAGATGAGCATCGTCGAGCCACACGGTCCTGACCCATCCGCGGCCGCTGGTTCCCCCGAGGCCCCCGACGCTGGTTCACCCCGGCGGGTGGTGATCGTGGACGACCACGAGCTGCTCCGGACCGGCACCCGCCGCATCCTCGAGGAGGCATCCGACTTCGTCGTGGTGGGCGAAGCAGAAGACGGGGATGCGGCTCGCCGGGTGGTGGACGAGACCCTGCCGGACGTCGTGCTGATCGACATCCGGCTCCCGACCACCAACGGCATCGACCTGGCGCGCCGGATCGTCAGCGAGCACCCGGCCGCCACGGTGCTGATCCTCAGCGCCTACGACGACGAGCACTACGTCCGGGCCGCGCTGGCCGCAGGGGTGGCGGGCTATCTCCTCAAGACCACCCCGAGCGAACAGTTGATCCTCTCCATCCGGGCCGCGTGCGACGGGTTCAGCGTCCTCGACCCAGGCCGCTCCCGGTCGGGCGAAAAGGGGCCCGACGTCGGGGCCGGACCTCGATCTCCCCGCCTGACCGGGCGTGAGCAGGAGGTCGTCCGCCTGGTTGCCCAGGGACTGTCCAACAAGGCCATCGCCCGCCGGCTCGGCATCAGCCCCCGGACCGTCGAAGGACACCTCAACCATGTGTTCGACAAGCTCGCCACCACCTCGCGTACCGAGCTCGTCCACTACGCCCTGGCCAACAACTTGTTCATCCGTGACCTGCCGGGCGGAACGGGTCCGCCCCCATGACGGGAGGCCCGGCACCTGCTGGGACCGACGACGCCGTCCACCCGGGGCGCTCCGGCGCGGACGAACCCGGACCCCTCCGACAGGAGCTGGCGGAAACGGCGATGAGCCGACGTAACCCGCCGTCGGGGCCGTCCACCGACGAGCGACCCTGGGCGAGCTCCCAGTTCTGGCTGCTCCAACTGGTGGTCCTGGCCGTGTACCTGATCCGACTGGTCGTCACGGTCGCGTTCCACCTCGACGAAACGTCGCTGGCGGTCGAGATCTCCACCTTCGCGCTCTTCGTGATCCCGGTCACCATCGCCGCGCTCAACTACGGACTTCGCGGCGCCGCCGTCACGTCGGGCTGGGTCACACTGCTCGCCGTGCCACGGTTCGTGTTCTACGCGCAGGGCCATGACTTCGTCGCTGCCTGGGCCGAGCTCATCCAGGTCGTCGTCCTCGACGCCCTCTCCCTCCTCATCGGCACCCGTGTCTCCGCCGAGCGGCAGGCGCGCTGGCTCGCAGATTCGGAACGGGAAGCCCACCTCAGCGCCGAGGCCCGCTACCGGGATCTGTTCGAGACGAACCAGGCACCGATCCTGATCGTCGATACCAACGGCTATGTGCTCGAAGCCAACGCGTCAGCAAAGCAGACCTTCGGGGCGCCGCGGAAGCCCCGGTGGCCGGGAGATCGACCGTCCCTGCCGGAAGTGTCGCCCGTTCGCCTGGTGGACATGATCGGACCCGTGGCCGCCGGTCAGGTGCTGACCCAGCTGATCAGCGCGCAGATCGAATCCGCGGACGGGCTCGACCAGCCGGGCGGTCCCGACCCGGGCCTGGTGACCCCGGTCGCGTTCGACGTCGCCGGCGAGCCGACGTTGTACCGGCCGACGGCCACGATGATCGGGGGGACCGGAGCCGGCAGGGCCATGCAGGTGGTGTTCGAGGACGTGACCGCCGAAACCCGCCGGCACGACCGCATGGAGGCCTACGCCGCCCGGGTCGTCCTCGGACAGGAGGAGGAACGGCGCCGGATCGCCCAGGAGCTGCACGACGGTCCTGTCCAGTCGCTCATCCACTTGTGCCGCCAGATCGATGCCGTGGGAACGCAGACGTCCCCGACGGACCAAGTCGGAGAGGACCTGTCCGAGCTCCGGACCATCGCGGAGGACACCGTGACCGAGCTGCGCTCCATCGCCAAAGGTCTCAGACCGTCCATCCTGGACGATCTGGGCCTCGTCGCGTCGATCAACCAGCTGCTTACCGACGCCGGGCGACGCCAGCGGTTCGAGACGTCCTTCGGTGTCACGGGGGATGAGCATCGACTGTCCACCGCCGTCGAGTTGGCGTTGTTCCGGATCGCCCAGGAGGCCCTTACCAATATCGAGCGCCACGCCGACGCACGGCACGTGTCCGTCGCCGTCGACTTCGGAACCGACGGCCTCCGTCTCGTGGTGCAGGACGACGGTGTCGGCTTCGACGCCGGCACGACGCCGGCATCGAGGAGCCAGTCGCTCGGGCTCCCCGGCATGACGGAACGCGCCCATCTGATCGGCGCGCGTCTTCGCATCATGTCGGAGCCGGGAGCCGGGACGACCGTCGATGTTCTGGTGCCTGCTACGATTCTCGACCAGGAATGACCGCGACGCCACCGAATCGTGTCCGATCACGTGCCTCGACGACCCGGATCGGCACGTTGCTCCGTCCACACCGCCGTGGGACGGGCTCCCAACTGTCATTCAACCGACATGGAAAGGTCGTTTGCATCTCCTCAATTCATGGGATACTGGTCCCGTGGAAGAGATCGTCATCGAGTCGTGCCACAGCACGTGGGTCATCGACATGGACAACTCCCGATTTCGTCGTCTGGTGAAGGGCGCGAACCATCTCACCACCCCGGCGTCCACCGAGTGGCAACCGTGCTATGGGGTGGAGATCGACCCGCTGTCGGAGTCGTTCGTGGTGCTGCTCAACCCGGAAGGTACGCGCCTGCTGCGCAGTTGGCGGCATGTCGAGCACTGCGCACAATGTGGCGGAGAGGCGACCTCGGAGCTGTCGCTGCGGGATCTGCGTTCCGCCGTCCGCAGCTGAGGGAAGCAGCCAACGGGCCCGGCCCCGTTGGACCGGTTACTCCGTATCGTGGAACGCTGGATGACTATGGAACCACGGGACCCGCGCGCCGTCTCCGACGACTGAGCGGGACGCTCCCCATGACCCCCACCACACGCCGATGACCGATGGCTCCGGTGAGCCTGACGAGCAGGTGATGGACGCCGCGCCCCCGCCGCCACCGCCACCGGCACGAGCGGTGGCCGACTACGCAGCCAGCGCCGCCATGGTCAACGACATCCTGTCCGCCGCCCCGGACGCCGAGGAGGACAGGACGCCGGACCGTCGGCCGGCAGGCCCGGCGACGGACGGGAGCGGGCCGACGCCACCGGAGGAGATCACCGGTGCGGTGACCGATGAGGTGCGCGGCGAGGTGGTAGCTCCGTTGGCCGGCGACTTCTTCCAGCACCCAAGACCGAAGCGGCGGTTCTGGCGCACCAAGTAACGCCCGGCACGCACCCGCGGTCAGGCCAGGCGGCGGGTGGTCAGAGGGACGGATCCCGCTTCCACACGCCCGAACTTCCCCCGGTCTTCTCCCACAGCATGAGCTGGCCGATGCTCATCGTCCGGTCAGTCGTCTTGCACATGTCGTAGACGGTCAGTGCGGCGATGGCACAGGCCGTCATCGCCTCCATCTCCACGCCGGTCCGATCGACCGCCTCCACCTTGGCTTCTACCTCGACGAAATCGTCCCCGATGGTGAAATCGACGTGCACGGCACCCACCAGGAGGGGGTGGCACATGGGGACCAGGTCGGCCGTCCGCTTCGCCGCCTGGATGCCCGCCACCCGGGCCGCGGCCAGGACGTCACCCTTGGTGATGGCGTTGTTCGCCACTTTGGCCGTGGTCTCGGGCTTCATCGCCACCTTGCAGCGGGCCAGCGCCCTGCGGTGGGTGGCCTCCTTGGGAGACACGTCCACCATCCGGGTCCCGCTGAACGGGTCGAGGTGGCTCAGGCTGCGGTCGGTCATGGGGCGACGCCGTGGATCACGACCCCAGTGTACGGGAGACCGATGGCCGGGGACGGCATTGGCACTCTCTCCATTAGACTGCCAATCCGACGCCAGGTCACGGATCGAGAGGAACATCCCGTTGCCAACCTACGAATACCGCTGCGACAGCTGCGAGCGCAGCTTCGACGTCGTGCAGTCCTTCCACGATGAGCCCCTGACCGAGTGCCCGACCTGTGGCGCGCCCGTGCGCAAGGTGTTCGGGAATGTCGGGATCGTGTTCAAGGGAAGCGGGTTCTACAAGACGGACAGCCGACCCGTGGCCGCCAAGTCGACGTCGGGCGACACCTCGTCGGGTGACACCTCGTCGGCCCCCGCGTCCGGGACCGACGCCGGCGCATCGAAGAGCGAGTCACCGTCTTCGGGTGGCGCCGCGCCGTCGAGCACAGCGACGCCGGCCAAGGAGTCCGCGACGAAGCCGGCACCGACTCCGTCCGGGGCCGGAACGACCTCGAATTCGTAAGACCGATCACCGACGCGCCTGCCCGGGCGCCGCTACCTGCCGGACGGCGATTTGAATAGGTCCTCGCCAACTGCGTGCGCCGGCCCGTACAATGGCGTCCGTGGACAAAGGTGACCTCGATCGCTTGTTGGTGATGTTGGCTGACGTGGACGGCTCGGACCTGCACGTCAAGGCCGGCGCACCTCCGCGGATGCGAGTGGCCGGCGCACTCCGTTCTCTCGACGACGAGCCCTCGTTCACGGCTGAGGAAACCCAGCAACTCGCCAAGTCGATCATGTCGCCCGCCGTCCTCGACACGTTCCACGACCGGCACGAAGTCGACTTCGCCTACAGCGTGGGCGGAACGGGGCGGTTCCGTGTCAACGCGTACTACCAGCGCTCTTCAGTGTCGCTCGCCATGCGTCGGGTGCGTCCCAATGCGAGCACCGTGGCCGAGTTGGGGTTGCCCGAAGTGGTGACCCGTTTGGCGGAGGAGATGCGGGGGTTGGTGCTCGTGACCGGACCCACCGGGTCGGGAAAGACCACCACCCTGGCCGCCATGGTCGACCACATCAACCACAACCGATCGTGCCACGTGGTGACCATCGAGGATCCGGTGGAGTACCTGCACACCGACGACCTGGCTGCCATCGACCAGCGCGAGGTCGGGTTCGACACCGACTCGTTCACGTCGGCGATGCGCGTGGTGCTGCGACAGGATCCGGACGTGATCCTGGTGGGCGAGATGCGCGACATGGAGACCGTCTCGGCCGCACTGTCGGCGGCGGAGACGGGCCACCTCGTGTTCTCGACCCTCCACACGATCAACGCGACGGAGACGATCAACCGGATCGTCGACTTCTTCCCTCCCCACCAGCAGACCCAGATCAGGGTCACTCTGGCCGGAGCACTGAAGGGGATCATCTGTCAACGACTGATCCCGACTGCCGACGGGAAGAACCGGGTGCCCGTGCTGGAGCTCCTCGTCGTCAACGGTCGCATCCAGCAGGCGATCATCGATCCGCTGCAGACCGGTGACATCGGGGGGATCATCTCCGACGGTGAGTACTACGGGATGCTGACCTTCGATCAGTCACTGGTCACGCTCATCGCCGACGGCACCATCACGCTCGCCGAGGCGATGACGACGGCCACCAACCCGCACGATCTCAAGGTGATGCTCGAACGCAAGGGCATCATGCAGACCGGCCACCTGGCCACCGCTGCCTTCGGCTGAGCTGCGCGGTCCGCCGAGGCCTGCCGGCTGGTGATCCGAACCACTCGGCGGGACCACCATCGTCCGCTTCGGACGCATGGATGCAGCCGGCGACGGCGGCGCCTCTCCGACGATGCGACGCTCCCCGCAGTTCACGATAATCCGACCCCACTGCGCCTCAAGGTGGCCGGAATTCGGTCCGATAGGTCTTCGTAGAGTCTGGTGCACTTACAAGCCGGCACCAGCGACACCACCGATCGCCAACCGGCGGTCGCCCAGGACCGGAGAGCCATTGTGAGCACTGAGACCAGGACGAAAGGTCGGCGTCGGCCCGCTCCGGTGGTGGACACGGTTCGGATGGCGGTCGTCGGAGCGGAGGGCACCACCGCCCTGCGTGCGGTTGAAGGCAAAGGGGAATTGGCATGGCACAGCTAGTCGTAGGGCTCGACATCGGCACCAGTGCCGTTCGTGCCGCAGAGCTGGACATCAGTCATTCGCGACCGGTCCTCCTCACCTACGGCCAGGTGGGCCTCCCGCCCGGTTCGCTGGTCGACGGTGAGATCCGGGACCATTCGTCCGTGACCCAGGCGATCAAGCGCCTGTGGGAGAACGGACAGTTCTCGACATCTTCGGTGATCGTCGGGATTGCCGGCCTCCGGGCCATCACCCGCGAGATCGACCTGCCCTTCGTCCCCGACAGCGAGGTCGACAGTGCCGTCCGGTTCCAGTCCGAGGAAGTCATCCCCTTCCCCCCCGACCAGACGATCCTGTCGTCGCAGATCCTGGCCGACTACACCTCGCCCGAGGGCAACAAGATGCGCCGCATCCTGGTCGCCGCGGCCCACGTCGACCTGGTCAACGGCGTCATCGACACGGCGGAGAAGGCCGGCCTGACCGTCGAAGGCGTCGATCTCATCTCGTCGGCGCTGGTCCGGGCCATCGGCGGCCAGGAGGAAACCGACCGGCCGGAGGCGATCGTCTCCGTCGGTGCCGGGCTCACCGTGGTCGTCGTGCACCAACAGGGACGTCCGCAGTTCGTCCGCACCATCGGGTCCGGTGGCAATGTCACGACCGCCGCCATCTCCGGCGCACTGGACATCCCGATGTCCGACGCCGAGGGGCTGAAGCGCCGCATCGGCGAGGATGGCACCCAGCAACGGACGGCGGAGCGGTCCTCGCAGGCCAGCATGAACGAACTGGTCGGCGAGATCCGAAACTCGATCCAGTACTTCGCTTCGCTTCCGGGGCGGCTGCCCGTGTCGCGGGTGCTGGTGACCGGTGGAGGGTCGGCCCTCCACGGCCTGCTCCCGATGCTCGAGGCCCAGGTCCACCTCCCGGTGGTCAAGGTGTCGCCCCTGGCCCGGCTCGACACCACCAAGCTCGACCTGAGCGAGGGTCAGGCCGAAGAGATCGGCACCGTGCTGTCGACGCCCATCGGCTTGGCGTTGCCCGAGCCCGACAGATCGGTGAAGAAGTTCAACCTGCTTCCCCCCGAGGTGATCCACCGGGCCCGCATGAAGCGGATCCAGGAACGGACGGTCATCGGCTGTGCCGCCGTCCTCATCCTCCTGCTCGGCTTCGGGGCGTGGAAGTTCTTGCAGGTTCACAACGCCCAGAACAACGTCGATGCGCTGCAGTCCGACATCAGCACCTTGAACGCCCAGATCCCCAAGTACGACCTGGTCGTTGCGGCCAACACCGCATACACAGCCGGGGTGCAGCGTCGTGAGTCGGTGCTGAACTCCGCGGTCGACTGGCCACTGGCCCTCAACACGCTGGTCTCCATCACACCGGCCGGCGCCAAGGTACAGATGTTCAGTGGAACCGCCGTTGCGGCGACCTCGGCTTCCACTTCGTCGGCGGGGACGGCGTCGTCGAGCGCCACCACCGCCAGCAGCGCCTCCGGAAGTTCCAACGCCACAACGTCCGCAGCCATCGGAACCATCCAATTGAGCGTGACCGGGCCGGGGCCGAGCCTGTCCATCTCCGAGGCCTGGATCAACGCCATCGCCGGCTCGCCACTGTTCGCAAATCCCCTTCAGGGCGCCACGGTGGTCAATCCCGATTCGAGCATCTCGTTCCCCTTCACCATCTCGATCACCCCCGAAGCCAGCCTCGACAAGAATGCGAGCCTCAAATGAACACTGTCCGTGAGTACCGCACTCCGCTGTTGATCGGAGTCGGGACCCTGGTGGTCGTGCTCCTGCTGTGGGCGGTCCTCATCTCCCCGCAGAACTCGAAGCTCTCGAGCCTCCAGAACAAGGAATCAACGCTGCGGAGCCAGCAGACCACCCTGCAGGCCAAGCTGGTGTCACTCAAGTCGGAGCAGCAGAAGCTGTCCACCAGCTGTGCCGACCTGCAGAAGATCGCCACACAGATCCCGAGCGTACAGAACCCGACCGACATCGACGCCGAGGAGTCGTCCTTCGAGAGCCAGTTCAACGGGCTGGCCGCATCCACGGGGGTGGCCCTCACCCAGTTCAGCGGCTTCGCACCGGCCGGTGCCGGGGCGACCGCGGCACCGACCACGCCCTCGGCGGCCGGTGCGGCCGGTGCGGCCGGATCCACGCCGGGAGTCGTCGCCGTTCCCACCACGCTGACTGTCGGAGGCACCTACGGCCAGGTCCTCAACTTCGTCAACGGTCTGGACAGCTTCCCCCGCCTCTTCGTGATTCAGACGTTCACGCTCTCCTACGGGACCGCCAAGGGCGGCTCGACAGGATCCTCTTCCTCGTCGTCGTCGGCCACCGCCTCGGCCAGTGCCCCCCCGCTGTGGACCGGTGGCACCCCGAACGCCCCAGGGGCGGGTCCTTACACCGTGTCCATCGACGGGTCGATCTACTACACGACCACGCCGAGCGCATTGGACGCCTGCACCAAAGCCACCGAGGCGGTCAAGCAGAGCTGACCGCCCCCGGGCGATGAGCGGGTGGGGGTCAGCTGCCGCTGACCTGCATGTCGCCGACGGCCAGGGTCTGGCCGGCGGCGATGCCGGGAAGCCACTCGACGTCGGCGCCCACCGCCACCACCGACTGCAGCATGCGCTGGAGGGTGGAGGCGACGGTGATCTCCCGGACCGGCTCGGCCAGCTTGCCGCCACGGATGATGAGCCCCTCGGCGCCCACGGAGAAGTCGCCGCTGATCGGATTGACACCCGAGTGCACGCCGGTCACCGACTGGACGAAGAGGCCCTCCCCGACCGCCGCCAGCACACCGTCCTCGTCGTAGCCCTGCGGACCGGGGGTGAGGGCGAGGGCCCGGCAGCCCGGTCCCGGCGTGCCCGAGAACCCGCCCCGCACCGCCGAACCGGTGGACGACACTCCGGAGCGGGACGCGGACACCGTGTCGTAGAGGAACCCCCGGAGCACCCCGGCATCCACGAGCACGTTCCGGCGGCAGGCCAGTCCCTCGGCGTCGTAGGTCGCGGCGCCGTACGCCCTCGGGTCGGTGGGGTCGTCGACCAGCGTGAACACCGGATCGCCGACCAGCTCGCCGATCCGCCCGGCGAAGAAGGACCGTCCCTTGGCCACCGCCTCGCCCGACAGTGCCGCCGAGACCACCGACAGCAGCGTGCTGGCCACCCGCCGGTCGAACACCACGGTCGTGCGCGTCGAGGGACCCTTGGTCGCACCGAGCAGGCGCACCGCCCGGAGGACGGCGTCGGCGGTGGCCCGGTCGGGGTCCAGGCCGTCGAAGCCCCGACCCACGCTGAAGCCCCCACCGGTCTGGCTGGCGTCTCCCTCGCCGGCGATCACCCCCACGCCGATGTATCCCGAGGTCTTGCGGGTCGACGCCCGGATGCCGGTCGTGGACACGAGCGCCATCTCGACCGACCCGTCGCCGTAGTCGGCGTGGTCGACCTGACGGATGCGCGGGTCGGCCGCCCGGGCCTGGGCCTCGAGGGCCAGGGCCAGTTCGACCTTCCTGGTGGTCGGCACCGAGGCGAGGCCGTCGTCCCACAGGTCCACTGGCACCGCGGCCACGCCGTCGGGAACGGCCAGCTGCACGTGCTCGTCGGGGGTGGCGAACGTGGCGTTGTCCCGGGCTTCGGCGAGCGTCTCCTCCAGCACCGAGTCGTCGAGCGAGCCGGCCCAGGCGAAGCCGAGCCGGTGGTCAACCACCACCCGGATCCCGATGCCCGCCGAGGTGGCCGAGGTCAGCGACTCGACCTCGCCGCCGTAGGCGCGGATCTCGGTCTCGTCACCCCGGGCCACGTACACCTCGACGTCCTCGCCCGATCTGGCCCAGCCGGCCACCCGGTCGGCGATCGCCACCAGGTCGTCAGGAGCCCCCGTCTCGGGGCGGGGCGGCGGCGCATCGACGGTGGTGGTCATTCCGCCGTTCCCCCGATCGTCACTCCGGTCAGCCGCATGGTGGCCTGGCCGCACCCGACCGGGACGCTCTGGCCGTCCTTGCCACAGGTCCCGGGCGTCATGCCGAAGTCGGTGGCCACCGCGTCGATCCGCTTGAGCACCTCAGGGCCGTTGCCGATGAGATTGGCGTCCCGCAGCGGATCGGTGATCCGGCCGTTCTCGATGAGGTAGGCCTCGGTCGTGCCGAAGACGAAGTCGCCGGTGGTGGTGTTGACCTGGCCGCCACCCAACTTGGCCACGTAGACACCGCGGGGCGTCTGGGCCACGATCTCGTCGGCGTCCTCCTCGCCCGGAAGAAGGAAGGTGTTGGTCATCCTGACCATGGGCAGGTGCTGGTAGGTCTGGCGCCGCCCGTTGCCCGAGGACACCCGGCCCTCCTTGCGGGCCCGCAGGTAGTCCCACAGGTAGTCGGTGAGCACACCGTGGTCGATCAGCACGTTGCGCTGGGCCGGCCTCCCCTCGTCGTCTACGGCGAACGTCCCCCACTCCGAGCCGACCGTGCCGTCGTCCACCAACGTGACCAGCGGGCTGGCCACCTGCTGGCCGACCCTGCCGGTGTAGACCGACGCGTCCTTGACGATGTGGTCGGCCTCGAGCCCGTGGCCGCAGGCCTCGTGGAAGAGGATGCCTCCGCTGCCACCGGCCAGGACCACGGGCAGCTCCCCGGACGGTGCCGGACGCGCCGACAGCTTGGACAACGCCCGTCGGGCGGCCAGCTTGGCGAGCTCCTCGACCGAGACCTCGTCGAACAGCTCGAAGCCGAGCGTTCGTGCTGCCGTTTCGAAGCCGGTCTGCAGACCGGTGTCGCCCGTGGCCACGCAGGATACGGAGAAGCGGGTACGCGCCTGCTCGTCCCGGGCCAGCAGGCCATCCGAATTGGCGATCAGCACCTGACGGCGCGAGGAGCCACAGCCCGCCTGGACCTGGGTGATCGCGTCCCCGGACGCCCGGGAGGCTTCGACCGCCCGCCGGAGCAGTTCGAGCGAGTCCGCCTTCAAGCCCTGGGCGTGCGCGCTGGAGCCAGCGCCACCCGCAGCGCTGTCCTGTCGGGGGAGGGAGACAGCCACGGCAGAGGCCCCGCCCCCGCCCGCCCGGGCCACCGCGGACGCCGCCTCGGCCGCCCGCAACAGGCCGGTCTCGGTCAGGTCGGCGGTATGGGCGAAGCCGGTGGTCTCCCCCGCCACCACCCGAATGCCAGCGCCACGCTCCCGACCCGAGGACAGCTCCTCCACCCGCCCGTCGTCCAGCATGGCGGACGAGGTCGACCGGTCCTCGGCGAAGACCTCGGCAAAGTCGCCGCCGTGGCGCAGCGCCTCGGACAGCACCCGTTCCAGCACGGGGGATTCGATCACAGGAGCCTCCTCGCTCGGCAACTCGGCCGCACCCCAGGGCGCGAGGTGGCCGATGGCTGCTCTGTCACGTATCGTACCGGCGTGGCTCCGCACACCGGTCTGTCTGCCCGAGTCGAATTGCAGGTGACCGCGGCCGACACCGCCGAGGCGTACCGCTCGGGGACGGTACCGGTGCTGGCCACGCCCCGGTTGATGGCCCTGTGCGAGGAGGCCAGCTGCAAGGCGGTCGAGGGCTCCCTGCCGGACAGCTCGACCTCCGTGGCCAAGCGGGTCCAGTTCGACCACCTGGTGCCGGTGGGGGTGGGGGGCACGGTGTGGGCCGACGCCACGCTCGACCGGATCGAAGGACGACGGCTGGTCTTCACCCTGTCCGTGTCCGAGAGCGCCGGCCTGGTGGCAGCGGGCAAGCTCATCCGGGTCATCGTGGACCGCGAGGCATTCCTCTCCAACGTCCGCTGAGGGCGCACGGCCGGGCCCCGGTGGCCCGACTCAGAGGTTCTTGCCGATCATCCCCCCGAGGACGCCGCCGAGTCCGGCCGCTGCCGCCGGGTGGTCGTCACCTCTCGGGAGGTAGGGGGCGATGGCCTGGGCCAGGACCGACACGGTCATCGACTGCAGCCAGACGTTGCCGGGGCCGGTGAGGGAAACCAGATGGAACCCGTCGTCGCCGAATGCCAGGTTCTTGATGCCCGGGACGCGGCTGATGCTGAAGCTGACCCGGTCCTCGAACAAGCCCACGTGGCCCGGATGGACCAGCATCGTCTGGCCCGCCGCCAGCTCGTAGGGCACGATCTCTCCGGAGAGCTCGATCCACGCCTGGCCCTCGCCCTCCAGGCGCTGCAGGACGAAGCCGTCGCCGCCGTACATCCCGCCCCGGAAAGTCTGCTGCATCCCGATGGTCGGTACGATCCCGTCGGTGCCGCACACCCAGCCGTGGCGGTGGACCAGATAGCCCTGCCCCGAGGTGACCGTGACCGGGAAGATCTGACCGGGCAGCTTGGCCCCGAAGGCGACCATGCCCTGGCCGCCCTGGGCGGCGTAGGTGGTGAGGAAGACGCCGCCCCCACCGACCGCCCGCTTGAGGCCGCTCATCAAGCCTTTCTGGCCGCCGGTGGAGATGGATTGGGACATCTGGACGTTCGCCGACATCCACGAGAGCTCCCCGTGGGTGGAGACGACGGACTCATCGGGCTCGAGGGTGATCTCGAGCAACGGCATCGTGGCGCCCTTGACCTCGGCATTCATGGCATCTCCTTCGGGCCGGGAGCCTGGAGGCCAAGCTCGTCCAGTACACCAGTCTGCCCCCGGGCAGACCCACGGAAGGGGATGCCGCGGCGGCCCGCTGCAGCGTTCCGAGGAGCGACGCGCTGGTACCCTGGTCGGAACGACCTTCTCCGCCCATGATCCTCGACCACATCGACAGCCCCACCGACCTCCGGGCCCTCAGCTCTGAGGAGTTGACCGCCCTCTGCGGCGAGATCCGGGAATTCATCGTCGGTTCGGTCACCGCCACCGGGGGCCACCTGGGGTCCAACCTGGGTGTGGTCGAGCTCACGCTGGCCTTGCACCGTACCTTCGACTCGCCGCGGGACGTCCTGCTCTGGGACACCGGGCACCAGGCGTACGTGCACAAGCTGGTCACCGGTCGGCGGGAGGCGTTCTCCCAACTGCGGCAGGCCGGCGGCCTCTCCGGGTACCCGAACCGGACCGAGTCGGAGCACGATTGGGTCGAGAACAGCCACGCCTCCACCATCCTCAGCTACGCCCACGGTCTGGCCAGCGCCTTCGAGCTCCAGGGGAGCGACCGTCGGGTGATCGCCGTCGTCGGCGACGGTGCCCTCACCGGAGGGATGGCCTACGAGGCACTCAACAACCTCGGCCACTCCGGCAAACCGGTCGTGATCGTCCTCAATGACAACGGGCGATCCTACGCCCCCACCGTGTCGAGGCTGTCGCTGAGCCTCACCCATCTGCGTCTCAACCCCGCCTACATCCAGGCCCGGCAGCGGCTCCGCCATCTCATCCGCGAGCTGCCCGCTGTGGGCGACCTCGCCTACTCGGGCCTCCACGGGCTGACGAGCGCCCTGCGGGAGGTGGTGACGCCTCACACGTTCTTCGAGGCACTGGGCATCCGCTACGCAGGCCCGATCGACGGCCACGACATCGCCGGCGTCGAGCAGGCCCTGCACCATGCGTCCGAGTGGCCGGGACCCATCGTCGTGCACGTGCTCACCCAGAAGGGTCGGGGCTACGCGCCGGCAGAAGAGGACGACATCCAGCGGCTCCACGACGTCAAGGTCGCGGTGGCACCGGTCGGCCCGTCCGCGACCGAGGAGCTCGCGGACGGCGTGGTGCGGCCGGTGGACGAGGCCATGACCGCGGCCGACGCCAACGACGCCTCCGGCCAGCCTTCGGAGCTGCCGGTCACCACCTACACCGACGCCTTCACGCGGTCGTTGCTGCGCCAGGCCGAGGCCGATCCCCGGATCGTGGCCATCACCGCGGCGATGCCCGGGCCCACCGGCCTCCTTCCCTTCCAGGCCCGCCACCCGGACCGGTTCGTCGACGTCGGCATCGCCGAGCAACACGCCGTGACGGCGGCCGCCGGCATGGCCATGGCCGGGCTGCGACCGGTGGTGGCCGTCTACTCCACGTTCTTCAGCCGGGCGTTCGACCAGGCCAACCTCGATGTGGGGTTGCACGGGCTCCCGGTCGTGCTGGTGCTTGACCGGGCCGGCATCACCGGCGACGACGGACCCAGTCACCACGGCGTGCTCGACATGGCGCTGGGCCTCGACATCCCCGGCATGACCGTCTTCGCCCCCTCGTCGGGACCGGAGGTCGAGGCCATGCTGGTCGAGGCCCTCTCCCTCGACGGCCCCGCCATGATCCGGTTCCCGAAGACACCGGCCCCCTGGCGGGAGCCGGGTGCACCCGTGGGCTCCGGGCTCGAGGGACGACGCACCCGGTCCGGGGACGGGTCGGTGTGCATCCTGGCCGTGGGCAAGCTGCTGGCGGCGGCCGAGGAAGCGGCCGACGCGCTGATCTCCGACGGCATCGACGCCACCGTGTGGGACGTCCGCGTGGTGTCGACACCCGACCCGGCCATGCTGGCCGACGCGGCACGCCACCGGGTCGTAGTCACCGCAGAGGACGGGATCCGCCAGGGCGGGGCCGGCATGTTCATCGGCGACGCCCTGCGTTCGTCGTGTGCCTGCGGCACGGCCCCTCCGGTGGTCAACCTCGGGATCCCCCGGGCCTACCTCCCGCAGGGCAAGCCCGACCGCATCCTGGCCCACCTCGGCCTGGACGGGCCCGGCGTGGTCTCCAGCGTGCGACGGGCGCTTGCCAGCCTGGACGGGGCCCCCGACCCGGTCGAGGACGTGGCGACCGGCTCGGGCCCGTCGTTACCGGCCGTGGCGACCTCGACGGAGACAGGGGACTGAACACGCTCCCTCGGACGGAGCGGACGCCGCCATCCGGTGTTTGCCGCTCGAATGGAAACGTGTTCTACTAACTGCCCGATGACGTTCAACCTCGCTGACCTGTTCGAGGCGGCCGTGGACGCCTTCGGCGATCGGGAGTACCTGGTGGCCGCGGGCCAACGCCGCACGTTCGCCCAGATGGAGGAGCGGGCCAACCGATTGGCCCACTTCCTCGCCGACCAGGGCATCGGGCCGGGTGACCACGTGGGCATCTACGCCCTCAACAGCGTGGAGTGGGTGGAGACGGCCTGGGCGGTCTTCAAGCTGCGGGCGGTGTGGATCAACATCAACTACCGCTACGTGAAGGAAGAGCTCCGCTATCTCTTCACCAACGCCGATCTCGTGGCCCTCGTCCACCAGGCCGAGTACGGGCCGCGGGTGGCCGAGCTCCTCCCCGACCTGCCGGACCTGCGCCTGCTCATCGGTATCGACGACGGCTCGGGGGTGCCCCTGGCCGAGGGAACCGTCGCCTTCGAGGACGCCATGGCCGCCGGAAGCCCCGAACGCGACTTCGCCCCACGGACCAACGACGACCACTACATCCTCTACACCGGTGGCACCACCGGCATGCCCAAGGGCGTTGTCTGGCGGCACGAGGACGTCTTCTACGCGCTGGGCGGTGGCGTGGATCCCCACACCAACACGCGCATACAGCGCCCGGAGGAGATGGTCGAGAAGGGGCAGGCCGGACAGGTCACGTTGCTCCCGATCGCCCCGTTGATGCACGGGGCCACCCAGTGGTCGGTCATGGGTCAGAGTTTCGTGGGCAACCGCACCATCCTCGTCCCCAAGTTCGACCCCCACGAGGTGTGGCGCCTGGTCGAGACGGAGCGGGCCAACTCGATCATGATCACCGGCGACGCCATGGGGAAGCCCCTCATCGAGGCGCTCGACGACCCCGGGGCCGAGTACGACCTTTCGTCGCTGCTGGCGGTGACCTCGTCGGCCGCGCTCTTCTCGGCGCCGGTCAAGGACGAGTTCTTCAAGCACCTGCCGAACATCGTCATCGTCGACGCCGTCGGGTCGTCCGAGTCGGGCAACAACGGCATGGTCACCATGGGCAAGGACAACACCGCCATGAAGAGCGGCCCCACCGTGTCCGTGCTCGGGAACACCGTCGTCTTCGACGAGGACCTCAAGCCGGTCGAGCCGGGGTCCGGGGCCATCGGCAAGATCGCCCGCTTCGGCGACATCCCCGTCGGCTACTACAACGACCCGGTGAAGACGGCCGAGGTGTTCATCGACGTGGACGGCACCCGGTACGTGATGCCCGGCGATTTCGCCACCGTCGAAGCGGACGGCTCCATCACCCTGCTCGGCCGGGGCTCGGCCTCGATCAATTCGGGAGGCGAGAAGATCTTTCCCGAGGAGGTGGAGTCCGCGGTCCGGTCCCACCCCGACGTGTTCGACGCCATCGTGGTCGGGGCGCCCGACGAACGCTGGGGGCAGCGCGTGGCGGCCATCATCCAGCCCCGCTCCGACAAGCACCCGACCCTCGAGGAGATCCAGATCCACTGCCGGGATGCCATCGCCGGTTACAAGGTGCCGCGCCAGCTCCACGTGGTCGAGACCATCGTGCGATCCCCAAGCGGCAAGCCCGACTACCGCTGGGCGGCGGACATCGTGATCGAGGTGCCCAGGGAGACCGACAGTGGAGGCGCCCGAACGTCCAGCGGGAGCTGACCGGGCATGCCGGTCGAACTGAGCGAGCTGGCGGCCCCGGTGCACTCCGCCATCCTGACCATGGAGATCCAACGCGGGGTCGTCGGGGACCTCTCGTCGTTCCCGCAACTGGCCGAGGCCGCCGACCGGGTGGGCGTGGTGCACAACACGGCCCGCCTGCTCGGCGCCGGTCGCCGGCTCGGCATCCCCGTCGTCCACTGCACCGCGGAGTTCCGCGCCGACCGGGCCGGCTCCACGGTCAACTGTCAGCTCATCGCGGCCATGGTCCGCCGTCCCGCGCACCTACTGGCGGGTACGCCCCCGACCGAGCTCATCGCCGAGCTCGGCCCCGAGCCCGGCGACCTGGTCTCCGCCCGGCTGCACGGGGTGTCTCCCTTTTCCGGGACGTCGCTCGACATCTGGCTCCGCAGCCTCGGCGTGTGCACGGTCGTCGCCACCGGCGTGTCGGTCAACCTCGGGGTGCTGGGTCTCGCCATCGAGGCGGTCAACCTCGGGTATCAGGTGGTGGTGCCCCGTGACACGGTGGCTGGCATCCCCTCCGAGTACGCCGATGCGGTGCTCGACACCACCTTCCCCCTCATCTCCACCGTGACCACGACCGGCGCCCTGCTCGAGGCGTGGGGGCAGCACCAAGAGGGGTCAGCTGGACCGACCTGACCGCTTCACCGGGCCGGCGGCCCGTGCGGGGCGCCACGGCACGCGCGACCCGTCCACTAGAAGTAGGAGATGTCCCGGCGCGGATGGATCCTCTTCGTGGTCATGTCCCTCGTCTGGGGCACGCCCTACCTGCTCATCCGCATCGCCGTCCGTGAGGTGTCGCCGGCCACGCTGATCTTCCTCCGCACAGCGCCGGCGGCCGTGCTGCTGCTCCCCCTGGCCATCCGCAGGCAGACCCTCCGGGCGGTCATCGCCCACTGGAAGTGGATCACGGTCTTCACCGTGGTCGAAATGGGCATCCCCTGGCTCTTCCTGGGGCGTGCCGAGGTCCACCTGACCAGCTCGCTGACCGGGCTGCTCGTCGCCACGGTTCCCCTGGTCGGGGCCGTCATCTACCGGGTCCTCGGCGCCGACCGGTTCGACGGCCGACGGATCCTCGGGCTCGTGATCGGTTTCGGTGGCGTAGCGGTGCTGGTCGGCACGGACCTCCACACCACCGACGCCGGGGCGGTCGTCGAGATGCTCGCTCCCGTCATCGGGTACGCCATCGGTCCGTTGGTGATCTCCCGCAGGCTCGGCGACCTCCCGGGCCTCGGCGTCATCACCGTCTCGTTGGCCATGGCCGGGCTGGTCTACGCCCCCTACGGGCTGACCCACCTGCCGACGCACGTGTCGATGGAGGTGGTCGCCTCCGTCGCCGGACTGGCGTTGGTCTGCACGGCCCTCGCCTTCGTGCTGTTCTTCGAGCTCATCGTCGAGGTCGGACCGGCACGCAGCACCGTGATCACGTATGTCAACCCGGCCGTGGCCATCGCCCTCGGTGTGGTGGTGCTCGGCGAACCAATGTCCACCGGGATCGTGCTCGGCTTCCCCCTGATCCTCCTCGGGTCCTGGCTGGCCACCACGAGGTCGGCGGCCGTGGCCAACGAGCTGGCGGCCGAGCCGCCGGCCGACTGAGGGGCCCGGGGACGGAACCACCTGGCATCCGAGGCACGGAGCACCGCGCCGGCGGGCTCGGGCCGGACTACATGTTGCGGGTGCCGTCCAGCTGGATCATGGCGTTGGTGGGCAGTTCCTCGACGTGGATGTCCGGGACCGGGAAGTTGAAGTCCTGGTACTTCCGCTGCGCCGTTTGCCGGTACCGGGTGGTGGAGTGGACGGGGTCGGCATCGAATTGCGGGATGACCTTGGTCCCGAACACCTCGAGCATCTCGAGGACCTCATCGTGCTCGAAGGAGTCGGAGGGCAGGCCGAAGACCAGTTGGTCGCAGCCCACCTCCTGGTACCTGGCCGCCTGCTCCGCCACCTCGTCGGGCTCACCGCAGAGCAGCCAGCCCTGCTCGATGAGGCGGTCGAGCATGCGCTCGTCGGAGATGGTGTGGGGCCGCTCGGGCCAGACCGGCACCCCCTCCTCGTGCGGGATGGTGTCGTGGTAGTTGCACACCAGCGAGTAGAGATAGCCACGCCCCCGGCGGAGGGCGACTTGGCGCGCCTTCTTCCGGTCGCTCAGGCAGATGACCGCGTTGGTCATCATCACGTTGTCGTTCTTGAACTGGCCCAGCGGATCGGTGCAGTTCGCAACACCTTCCTTGTACGCGTCGATGCGGCCCTTGAGGTTGTAGACCGGCTCGAAGTTGAAGGCGATGGCGCCGATGCCGAGCTCGCCGGCTTGGGTGAAGGTGGCCGGGTTGCCGCAGCCCACCCAGATCGGCGGATGGCCCTTGCCTTCGTACGGCTTGGGCAGAATGTTGTGGGGATAGGGCACGGTGAAGTGCTCGCCCTCGAACAGGTAGTCCTTCTGCTCCCACATCCGGGGGATCTCGCGGATGACCTCGTTCCACTCGGGCTTGGTCGAGTTCTTGTCGAGGATGTTGAACGAGGCGATCTCGTGGGACCCGGCCCCTCGTCCCGTTCCCCACTCGAAGCGGCCCTCGAGCAGATGGTCGAGCATGGCCACCCGCTCGGCCGAGCGGACCGGGTGGTTGACCCGCGGCGAGAGGTTCATGATGCCGGTCCCGATGTGGATCCGGTCGGTGGCACGGGCCAGGTAGCCCATCACCACCTCGGGGGCCGACATGTGGCTGTACTCGGTCAGCGAGTGGTGCTCGCCGACCCACGCGTACTTCCAATTGTACTTGTCGGCCTCGATCACGTACTGGATCTCACGCGTGAGCATCTCGTGCTCGCAGGCGGGATCGTGGGCGGCCTGGCCGGGCAGATACCCGTTGATGAAGACACCGAACTCCATGACGGTAGGCTCCTCTCGCTCCGCGCCGGGGTGCCCGGTCAACGTAACACGGTGGTCTGATAAATTGCAACGTGTTCCAGATTTGTGCCTGCGGACGACCGTGAACGTCACGGCCGGCCCGCCGTGGGCGACTCGCTGGCACGGGTGGCGGGGAACCGACGACGCCGCCAGGGGGAGGACATGCAGACCATCGACGAGCTGATCCGGCGGCGGGCGGGCGACGACCGGGTCGGGCTGGTCTTCGCCGACCGGGCCTGGACGCACGCCGAGGTGGTGACGGCCCAGTCCGAGCGGGCGGCGGTGCTGGCCGGGCTGCGCCGGCCCGGTCCCTTCCACGTGGCGCTCCTCCTCGACAACGTCCCCGAGTACGTGTTCTGGATGGGTGCCGCCGCCCTGGCCGGGGCCGTCCTCGTCGGGGGCAACCCGACCCACCGGGGCGACGAGCTGGCCCGCGACCTCTCCCACACCGAGTGCCAGCTGCTGGTCACCGATGACGAGTACCGGAGCCTGGTGACAGGCCACGACCTCGGTCCCGCCCTGCCGCCCGAGCGCATCCTGGTGGTGGACGACCGCTGCGGCGACCTCCGGACCGAGGAGGCGACCGAGTACACCGGTTCGCTGCGGGCGGCAGCCGGTGCCCCGTTGCCCGACCCGGGCCGGACCCAGGTGACCGAGGACTCGCTCGGGTTGCTGCTGTTCACCTCGGGGACGTCGGGGGCCCCCAAGGCGTGCCTGTGCACCCAGGGGCGGCTGGCCCGCATCGGCGGCATCGTGGCGCAGATGTTCGAGCTCAGCGAGGACGACGTCTGCTACTTGGCGATGCCGCTCTTCCATTCGAACGCCCTGATGGCCGGGTGGGCGCCCGCGCTCGCCGCCGGGGCCACGATGGCCCTGCGCGAGCGGTTCAGCGCGTCGCAGTTCCTGGTCGACGTCCGGCGCTACGGGGTCACGTACTTCAACTACGTCGGGAAGCCGCTCTCCTACATCCTGGCCACGCCCGAGCGTCCCGACGACGCCGACAACCCCATTCGCCGGGCCTTCGGCAACGAGGCCGCCGAGGCCGATGTCGCCCGGTTCGCCGAACGGTTCGACTGCACCGTCCAGGACGCCTACGGCTCCACTGAGGGCGGGGCGTCCGTGCAGCGCACCCCGGACACCCCCCGCGGCGCCCTCGGCCGCGCCCTGCCGGGCACCCTGATCATCGATCCCGACACTGGCGACGAGTGCCCCCGGGCCGTCTTCGACGAGCACGGCCGCCTCCGCAACGCGGAGGACGCCATCGGCGAGATGGTCAGCCAGACCGGTGGGGCGGGGTTCGAGGGCTACTGGCGCAACGCCGAGGCGGAGTCCGCCCGGGTGCGCAACGGCTGGTACTGGACGGGCGACCTGGCCTACCGGGACGAGAACGACTTCTTCTACTTCGCCGGCCGCGACTACGACTGGATGCGGGTAGACGGGGAGAACTTCGCCGCGGCGCCCGTGGAGGGGATCCTGCAGCGGCACCCGGACGTGGTGCTGGCCTCCGTCTACGCCGTGCCCGACACGCTGGTGGGCGACCAGGTGATGGCCACCCTGCTGCTGGCACCCGGGCGGTCCTTCGACCCCGCGGCGTTCGACGCGTTCCTGACCGGTGAGGCCGACCTGGGGACGAAATGGGCGCCGGCCTTCGTCCGCATCACCGAGGACCTGCCGGTGACCGCCACCACCAAGGTGCTCAAGCGGGTCCTCCGCAACGAGGGATGGCGGTGCACGGACCCGGTGTGGTGGAAGCCGGAGAAGGGTGCGCCCTACCGGCTGCTGGAGCCGGCCGACGCCGACGCCCTCGACGAGGCCATCGCCCGGCGATAGCGGGGCACCGGGTACGGGAACCGGGTGGGAGCCGGGCTCCTGCCCGACTCCCACCCGGCCGGTGCGCTAGCCGACGGCGATGCCCTCGAGGCCGTTGTGGCCGGGGAGCTCGGGCGACACCGACCCGGTCGGCACCAGCGAGCCGTTCGGAGCCACGAGGAACGAGTCGACGAGATCGCTCCCGCCCGTCTCGACGTAGAGCGCCGACCCGTCCGGGGTGGCGGCCAGGTCGATGGGCCCGGCATCGGTCGGCGTGGTGCCCACCTCGACAGGCTGTCCCTCGGGATCGATCGTGTAGCTGCTGACCGTGGCGCTCCCGGCGTTGGCGCCGTAGAAGAACCGGTTACCGGCGTTGGCCACCCAACAGAGCGCGGCGAGTCCGTCCGTGACCGATCCCCGCTCGGTCAGCGTGCCGTCGGGGGCGATGGCGTAGGTCGTGACCGCGCTGGTGGCGGCCTCCGTGACCACCAGGTCGCCGCCGCGATCGAACGTGAACCCGAACGGCACCGGCGTGGCGGACGGGTTCACCGTCGGGGCGGACAGGCCCCCGAAGAAGTTGAGGTCGAACACGTCGATGTCACTCCCGTTGGCCTTGGTGGTCACGACCAGCTGGCGGCCGTCCGGGGTGAAGCCGATCTGTCCGGGCGTGTTGAGGAACTGGGGCGTTGCACCCGGCGTCAGCCCCAACGAGCGGGCGCTGCCCGGGACCGGCCTCAGCGAGTCGGCGTAGTACCCCTGGACCTCGCCGGTGCCCCCTGCGTTCAACACGTAGATGAGGTTGCCGCGGACGGCGACGCTGACCGGGATGGTCCCGCCGCTCGGCGCGATCCGGCGGAACCCGAGCCACGTCCCGAACGAGTGGAAGACCGAGATCGTGTTGCTCCCGCCGTTGACCGCGACCAACAGCCCGTCGGAGCTGTCGTAGGCAAGACCGCCCTGTGACGCCAGATGGTCGACGACCGAGCCGCCCAGCGTCACGCCCAGACCGCCGGTGTCGGTGCGATCCACTTGGCGGAGCCCCCGGTAGCCGGTCTGCAGGTAGGTCACGATCTGGTTGCCGGTCGTGTCGTTGGTCTGCACGAACACCGGCGCTCCGGCGCCCGGCGGCTGGAACTGGTCCGCTCCGGCGATCGACGGGAAGCAGAGCGCGGCGACGGCGGCGCCGGCGCCGGCCACCGCCGCCAGTCGGATGAGTCGACTCATGGGTATCTCCTTGTAGGTTGAACGGGTTGTCGTAGGTTGAACGGGTTGTCACTCCTCTGTCCCCGTCCATGCCGAGGGCGTTACACGGACGGAGGCTGCCCCCGTCCATGCCGAGGGCGTTCTGAGGACGGGCGCGTAACGTGTCCGGCCGCTCCGGTGACCACACCCATGTGTCGACGTCCGCGAGCAGGAAGACGGCCTCCCCACGATGCCCAACGAAGAATCCCGCCCCGGCACACACCATCGGGTTCGGAGGGGATCTAGTCTGCGGGGCATGGAGACCGACGAGGAGCTTCTCGCCCGCCTCCGTGACGGGGACGGCGAGGCGTTCGTGACGCTGGTGGCCCGCTACAACGGGTCGTTGCTCCGGCTGGCCCGCTCCTACGTCCCGAGCGACGCGGTGGCCGAGGAGGCGGTGCAGGACACCTGGATGGGCGTCGTGCGCGGCCTGGAGCGCTTCGAGGGACGGTCCTCGTTCAAGACCTGGCTGTTCCGCATCCTGATGAACCGGGCCCGCTCCGCCGGCGTCCGCGAGCATCGCAACCTGTCCGTCGATCGGGCCGAGCCGGCGGTAGACCCCTCGCGGTTCGACGCCGGAGGGGCCTGGGCCGAGCCGGTCCCGCCGTGGGAGGCCGACGCCGACGACCGGCTGGTGGCTGCCTCGTGGGCCGCATGCCTCCGCCGCGCGCTCGACGGGCTCCCCGAACGTCAGCGGGAGATCGTGGTCCTGCGGGACGTGGAGGGCCTGCCGAGCGAGGACGTCTGCGAGGTGCTCGGGATCAGCGAAGGCAACCAGCGGGTGCTGCTGCACCGAGGGCGCAGCCGGTTGCGAACGGCGCTCGAAGCCGAGCTCGCGGTGAGGGGACGCTGACCATGCTCCTTCGACGCCGAGAAGACCTCGTGTGCCAGCAGGTGGTCGAGCTGGTCAGCGACTACCTCGAGGGAGCGCTCCCCCGCGCGCAGCGCAAGCGGTTCGAGGCCCACCTGCGGTCCTGTCCGAACTGCTCCAGCTACCTCGAGCAGATGCGTACAACCATCGCCGCCACCGGGACCCTCCGCACCGAGGACCTCTCGCCCGAGGCCCGCCAGGAGTTCACCGACCTGTTCCACCGGTGGCAGGCCGAGGAGAACTGAGCCCCGAGGTCCGCGTGCGGGCCGCCGGGGGTCCGCCCGGAGGCAGCGCTCACGCCGCGGCGGCGGCCCGGAGCGCCCGGGCGAGCTCGCCCCACCTGCCCAACGAGGCACGGTCTCGCTCCCATGCCATGCCGGCGAAGTAGAACACGACCCGGGAGGCGGGCGGCCGGTAGCGGGTCAGCAGCTGATCGGCAACGGTGTCCCAGCTCCCGCTCACACAGAAGTGCTCGAGCAGGTCGTCGTCGATCTGGGCGGCCATGCCGGGAAGATCGCCGGCCTTCTGGTGCTCGCGGATCCTGGCCGTCGTGCCCTCCCGCCCCAACTGGTCGAAGATGAAGGAGTAGTTGGGCGTGGAACCGTAGAAGGCGACCTGCATCCGGGCCATCTCCCGCCAGCCGTGCACCTCGTCGGGTGTCGATCCGGGTGCGACGAAGGCGGGGATGATCACCTCGAGGTCGTCGACCGACCGACCGGCGCGTGCCGCACCGACCGCCAGGTTCGGCAGTACGGTCTCGGCCAGGTAGGCGGACGTGTTCAGCGGATGCACGTGGACGCCGTCGGCGATCTCACCCGCCATCTGCAGCATCCACGGGTTGACGGCAGCGACGTCAATGGGCGGGTCGGCGTAGGGGATGGTGCCCGGCGACCACATGGCCGGTAGCAGCGACAGGTTCCAGAACCCCCCCCGGACGTCCAACGGGGCCGTTCCCCGGAAGGCGGCGAAGATCGCCCGGAGTGCTTCGATGTACTCGCGCATCCGGGGTCCGGGATGATCGAACGCCGCCCCGTAGCGTCGTTCGATGTGGGCCCGCACCTGGGTGCCGAGCCCGAGCCGGAAGCGGCCGGCGGTGGCGTCGGCCAGCTCCCAGGCGATCGTGGCCGTGACCATGGGGCTGCGAGGGAAGGCGACGGCGATGCCGGTGAGGATGTCGATGTCGGCGGCGAGGGCGGCGGCGGCACAGGACAGCTCGGCGGTCCGGCCGGCCTCGGTCACCACCAGCCCGGAAAAGCCGGCGGCGGCCGCGTCCCGAGCGAGCTGGTCGACCTGCCGCAACGGGAGGCCGCCCGTCATGAGGTCGACCTTCACGGAGCGGAGTCCGGCTTCGGCAGGCTGATGGTCACCGTGCCCTGCGCCACCCCGACCAGCCGACCGCCGTTGACCGCCTCGACATGCACCACCGCCGTGCGTCTCGTCAGCGCGATCACCTCCGACCGGGCACGCAGGACCCCTTCGCGCACGGGAGCCAGCAGGTTGAGCTTGAACTCGGTGGTCGCTGCCCACGCCCCCCGGGGGATGAGCGGGTACAGCACGGCGCCGAGCACGTGGTCGACGAGGGCGGCGAGCGTCCCCCCGTGGGCCGAGCCGAACGGGTTGAGCAGCTCCGGTCGGACCTCGAGCTCGGCCGTCATGGTGCCCGGTCCCACGTGGGTGATGGAGATCCCGAGGTAGTCGGGGATGCCTCCCATGCTGGTCAGCGACGGCATCGCCTCGGCGACTGCCGGGTCGTAGTCGTCGAACGTGGGCCGGGGGGGCGACCAGTGGCTCATGCGGCAAACGTACCGGGCCGGGCGTCCATGCGCCGGATGGGACGGTGCTGCCGTCGACGCTCAGCCGTCGGGACTCAGCCGTCGACGCCGAGGATGAGGCCGCTGGTGGGCACACCCGTCCCGGCGGTGACCAGCGCATGGCGCACGTCCGGTACCTGGTTGACCGAACTGCCCCGCACCTGGCGGACGCCCTCGGCGATCCCGTTCATCCCATGGAGGTACGCCTCTCCCAGCTGGCCGCCGTGGGTGTTGACGGGCAGCCCGCCTCCGAGCTCGATGTTGCCGTCCCTGACGAAGTCCTTGGCCTCCCCCTTGCCGCAGAAGCCGAGCTCCTCGAGCTGGTAGAGGACGTAGGGGGTGAAGTGGTCGTAGAGCACGGCGGTCTGGATGTCGGCCGGCCTCAGCCCCGACGTCTGCCACAGCTGTCGGGCGACCGCCGCCATCTCGCCGAGGCCGGTGAGGTCGTCGTAGTAGTACGAGGTCATCATCTCCTGACCCGGGCCCGCGCCCTGGGCGGCCGCCTCGATGACCACGGGGATGCTCGGGAGGTCCCGCGCCCGCTCGAGGGAGGTGACCACCAGTGCCTGCCCACCGTCGGTCTCCTGGCAGCAGTCGAGCAGGTGGAGCGGTTCGACGATCCAGCGTGACGCCTGGTGCTCCTCCAGGGTGATCGGCTTCTCGTAGAACCAGGCCTTGGGATTGGTGGCCGCGTGCTTTCGGTCGGCCACCGCCACCCTTCCGAGGTCCTCCGAGGTGGCGCCGGTCACGTGGAGGTAGCGCTGGGCGGCCATGGCCACCCACTGGGCCGGGGTCAGCAGCCCGACCGGCGCGTACCAGGCGAAGTTCGCCGTCTCGGCGTTGGGAACGGGCGCCCGGTCCTGCACGCCGGCGCCGAACCGGTTGCCGGAGCGTTCGTTGAAGGCCCGGTAGCAGACGACGACGTCGGCCACCCCCGACTGCACGGCCATCGCCGCCTGCTGGATGGTGGCGCAGCCGGCGCCTCCGCCGTAGTGGATCCGGCTGAAGAACGAGAGGTCGCCCATCCCCAGGCTCCGGGCGATCTCGATCTCCGGGTTGGTGTCCGAACTGAAGGTGACCAAGCCGTCGACCTCGGCGGGCTCGATCCCGGCGTCACGCAGGGCGAGGTCCACCGCTTCCGCTGCCAGTCGGAGCTCGCTGCGGCCGGACTCCTTGGAGAACTCCGTGGCGCCGATCCCGACGATGGCGGTGTTGCGAGTGAAGGAGTGGTGCTGCCCGCTCATCGTGCCGATCCGCCCGTCGAGGGGAGCCGGAGCCGGACCGTGCCAGTGACGTGGTCGCCGAGGCCGTTGCGGCCCCGCACGGACACCTCGACGCCACCCTCCCCGTCGGGCCCGGCAGCGTCGTCCTTGGCGGTGACCGTTCCGGTCAGGGCCATGGTGTCGTCGGGATAGTTCGGCGCGCCCAGCCGGATGTTCACGTCGGTCAGCACCCCTCCGGGTCCCGACCAGTCGGTCACGTAGCGCCCCACGAGCCCGTTGGTGGACAGGATGTTCATGAAGATGTCCTTCGATCCGCGCTCGACGGCCAGCACCGAGTCGTGATGGACGTCCTGGTAGTCACGAGAGGCGATGGCGGTGGACACGATGAGGGTGCGGGTCAACGGCAGCACCAGCTCGGGTAGTTCGTCCCCCACCGCCACCTCCTCGAACCGCAGGGTGGTGGGGCGGAACCCCGCGCCAGTCCTGCTCCTGCCCGCGCCGGCCGTCCCGGTCGTCATGCCGACACCTTGTGCCCGGCGCGCAGTTCGCCGACCACCTGGCGCCCGAGCCGGGCCAGCTGGGCGCTCGGTGGCCCGAGGAGGAGCTCGATCTGCTTCCCCCACAGGAAGTACCGGTGGATCGGGTACGAGATGTCCGCACCCATCCCGCCGTGCAGGTGTTGGGTGGCGAAGACGGCACGCTGCCCGGCCTCGGCCGCGAACCACGAGGCCACGCTCACCGCCAGCAAGGCATCCCGTCCGTTGTCGAGCCGCCAGGCGGCCTGCCACATCGTCACCCGGATCGACTCGGTGTCGATGGCGGCGTCGGCGGCCCGGAGCATCGTGCCCTGGAAGGTGGAGAGCGGGCGGCCGAACTGCTGACGGGTGTTGAGATAGGCGGCCGTCTGGGCGACCGCCGCCTCGGTGACGCCGACCTGCAGGGCGCACAGCCCGGTCCAGGCCCGTTCGAGCATCCACGTCAGCACCTCCTGGCCCTGCATCGGATCACCGCCAGCCAGCAGGTGGTCCGCCGCCACCCGCGCCCGGTCGAAGTGAAGGTGCGGGTGGATCTCACGGTTGGTGGTGACGGCTCGCTCGACGGTCACCCCGTCCGACCTCGGATCCACAACGGCCACCGCCACGCCACCGTCGATCGAGATCGGGACCAGCACCCGGTCGGCCACGTGGGCGTGGGGGACGGCGAACGCCGTCCCGGTGAGCAGGGTGTCACCCCCGTCGCCCTCGCCGCGGACGGTCGGCCTGCCGGGACCGCCCACGGCCAGGTCCCCGGCCACATCGGTGAGGGCGGCGGTGAGCACGGTGTCCCCCGACGCCACCCCGGGCAGGACGGCGGCCTGCAACGACTCGGATCCGAACTCGGCGATGGGCAGGACGCCCAGGGCCAGCGTCGACCACAGCGGGACGGGAGCCACGACCCGGCCCTGACCTTCCAGGACGAGGGCCAGTTCGACCATGCCGTACCCGCCGCCCCCGTACGCCTCGGGCACCACCAGGCCGAGCAGGTCGGCGCGGGCCAGCTCGGCCCAGAGCTCGCGGTCGAACCGGTCGTCGGTGGCCTCGACCGCCTCGACCCGATCGGGCGTGACCAGTCCGGCGAAGACGCCCTCGACGGCCTCCTCGACCGCCCGTTGCTCTTCGTTGAAGGTGAAGTCCATCAGCTCTTCCTCATCTCGTCTGCGTCGACCCGGCGCCGGCGTCCACCGGCGCCGGACGGAACACGGGCAACGTCAGGTCCTCGTCGAACTCCTCGAAGGTGGCGATCACCGGCATGCCGATGGCCACCGTTTCGCCGGTGATACCGTCCACGTTGGCCACCAGTCGCGTCCCTTCTTCGAGCTCGACCAGCGCCACCACCAACGGGTAGTCGAACGCCGGCACCTGCGGGTAGTGGTTCACGACGAAGCTGTAGATGGTGCCGCGACCCGACGCGGTCACCGTGTCCCAGTCGAAGGACCGGCAGTGGGCGCAGGCGGGGCGTGGCGGGTGGCGGAGCGTGCCGCACGCGGCGCAGCGCTGGATCAGCAGCTTGTGCTCCTTCGCCCCCTCGAAGAAGAACCGGTTGTCCGGGGTGAGGGCCGGGCGGGGCCGCTTGGGGCGGCTGGCCGGGGCGGCCGGTGCCTCCGCCTCCGATGCCTTCGGCCGGGGCGCGAACTTGAGGATGCGGAACCGCATGGTCGCCACCGGCTCGCCGTACTGATCGGTGAACTCGACGCGGGTCGTGACGAACCGCCCGACGCCAAGGCCGGTGGTCTTCTCCGACGACACCGAGTCGATGACCGACGTGACCTCGAGCAGGTCGCCGGGCACCAGGGGTCGCTCGTAGTGCTGGTCGCAGTCGGTGGCCACCACCGAGGTGAACCCGGCGGCGTCGAGGAGGGACATCAGGCTGTCGTGCGGCGAGCCCGCCGCGGGTCGTCCTTCGGCCTTGGCGGCATCGGCGTCCAACGAGGCCCGCAGCCCACGCATGACCCAGGCCTGCAGCATGGTGGGCGGGGCGATGATCCCCGGAAAGCCCTCGGCTCGTGCGGCCTCCTCGTCGACGTAGACGGGGTTGTAGTCCCCCATGGCCTCAACCCAGTGGCGGATCATCGGCACGTTGACGGGATCCGGCGCCCGGTGGGGAGGGCCGGTGGCGAGGCCCACGAAAGCCTGCAGCTGTTGGTCGAGCGTGGCGCCGTCGGCGGTCGCTCCGCCGGATGCGCTCACCTGGCCGACCGCTTCATGCCCAGGCCGGCCATGGCCAGGATCTCCCGTTGGATCTCGTTCACCCCGCCGCCGAACGTGTTGATCTGGGCCTGTCGCCCGGCCCGCTCCAGCTCACCGTGGAGCACGGCCCCCGGCGTGTACGGGACGAGGTACCCCGCGGCGCCGACGATCCCGAGCAGCCGCCGGTAGATCTCCACGGTCGACTCGGTGCCGAAGACCTTCACTGCTGACGAGTCGGCCGGGCCGAGGGTGTCGGCGGCCACGGCGGCCGTCATCCGCCAGTTGAGCAACTTCTGCGCCTCGAGCAGGGCGTAGGTGCGGGCCAGGTCGGCCTGCACCCACTCGACGTCGGCGATCCCCTCGGCGAGGGCCCACTCGGCCGTCTCGCTCCACAGGCGCTGGGCCAGCGCACTGACCGCGGCCAGGCCCACTCGCTCGTGATTGAGCTGACCCGTGATCAGGCGCCACCCTTCGTTGGGCCCTCCGACCAGGGCCGAACGCGGCACCTTGACATTGTCGTAGTAGGAGGCGGTCGTGGCCACCCCGCCGACGGTGACGATCGGCGTGCACGAGAACCCGGGGGCGGAGGTCGGGACCATGAAGATGGAGATCCCCTTGTGCTTGGGTGCGTCCGGGTCGGTGCGCGCCGCCAGCCAAATGTAATCGGCCTGGTCGGCGCCGCTGGTGAAGACCTTGTTGCCGTTGATGGTCCACTCGTCCCCGTCCAGCACCGCCCGGGTCCGGAGCGAGGCGAGATCGGTGCCGGCCTCGGGCTCCGTGTAGCCGATGGCGCAGTTGATCTCCCCTGCCAGGATGCCCGAGAGGAAGAAGCTCTTCTGCTCCTCGGTGCCGTAGCGCATCAGCATCGGGCCGACCGTGTTGAGGGTGACGAAGGGGAACGGGGCCCGCGCCCGCTGGACCTCGTTGAAGAAGATGAACTGGTCGGACGTCGGGCGCCCCTGTCCGCCGAACTCCTTCGGCCAGCCGATGCCGAGCCACCCGTCCTTGCCCATCCGCCGCACCAGGCTGCGGAACACCTCGCCGCCCTCGCGCTCCGTGTCGAGGGCCCGGCGGACGTCGTCTGTCAGCAGCTCGGCGAAATAGGACCGTAGTTCGGCCCGCAGGGCGAGCTGCTCTGGCGTCTCCTCGAGGTGCATGACGTGTGATCCCTCCGCTCGTTGCCGTCTGGCTTCCGTCTCTTCCGGCCTGCTCCGGACCGGCTCGTCCGACCGGGACGCTCCGCCTCGGTCGTGGTCGGGATGACCGAGGCCACGGAGCACCACCGTGGCCCCGGCACCACGTGCCACGGCCAACCCGGTCCCCCACCTGCTCTGTGCTGCTCGCCGCTCGGTCGTTCCCCTCGTCCTCCGAGGCGCGACCCACTACGGGATGCGCCATGCTGGCACCGTCTCGCACAGCGATGCGCCCGATCCGGTGGCGGGAGCATGCTGCTGGCCTATGATAACTGATACAGGTTCTAGAAACGTCATCGCCGACGAAGGCCGAGCCGGGCCGGCGTCACACGGCGTCCGCCAGCACCAAGCGACCGGGGGAACCACTATGGAAGTCACCGACATCGACCTGTGTGATCCTCAGAACTTCGTCGAGGGGGTCCCTCACGAGTGGTTCGCCTTCCTGCGCAGGGAGCTTCCCGTGCAGTGGCATCCGGACCCCGACGGCTTCGCCGAGGGCTTCTGGTCGGTCACCCGCTACGACGACTGCGTCGGGGTCAACCGCGACTACGAGCACTTCTCCTCCTACCGCTCGGCTGCCCTCTTCCACGACATGGACGAGGACGCCCTCGCCCAGCAGCGCATGATGATGCTGAACATGGACCCACCGATGCACACTCGGTACCGGCGCCTCGTCAACAAGGGCTTCACCCCCCGGATGATCCGGGATCTCGAAGCCAAGGTGGTCTCGTCGACCGACGGCATCCTCGACGCCGTGTGCGAGCGGGGCTCAGCCGACTTCGTCGAGCAGATCTCCGCCGAACTCCCCCTTCAGGTCATCGCCGACCTGATGGGCGTTCCCCAGGACGACAGACATCTGGTGTTCGAGTGGTCGAACAAGATGATCGGGTCGGACGACCCCGAGTACCAGGTGAGCGCCGACGCACCGGCCCAGGCGGCGATGGAGCTCTTCGCCTACGCGGACGAGCTCTGCGCCAAGAAGCGGCTCGACCCCCACCAGGACCTCTTCAGCGTCCTCACTCAGGCAGAGATCGAGGGCGACCAGCTCACCCAGCTCGAGCTGGACCTGTTCTTTCTGCTGCTGGCTGTGGCGGGGAACGAGACCACCCGCAATCTCATCTCGGGTGCCATGGTGGCGTTCTTCGACCACCCCGACCAGTGGGAGCGCCTGCGGGCCGACCGCTCGCTGCTCCCATCGGCCATCGAGGAGATGCTCCGCTACGTATCGCCGGTGATGCACTTCCGTCGCCAGGCCACCGCCGACGTGGTCATCGGCGACCAGAAGATCGCCGAGGGAGACAAGGTCGTCTTCTGGCACATCTCGGCCAACCGGGACGAGTCGGTGTTCGCCAACCCCGACGCGTTCGACGTCGGCCGCACCCCCAACAACCACATGGCCTTCGGCGGGGGCGGTCCGCACTTCTGTCTCGGCGCCAATCTGGCCCGGATGGAGATCCGGGTGATGTTCGACCGCCTGCTCGACCGGCTGCCCGACATCCACCTCGACGGTGACGTGCAGCGACTGCGCTCCAACTTCATCAACGGCGTGAAGCACATCCCGGTCGCCTTCACGCCGTCGGCGCCGGTCGCTGCCGGCTAGCCCTACTGCGCCGAGCACAGAGCGGACGTCCCCACCATGCGCTTCCACCAGGCGATCACCTTCCTTCCCCTCGACGAGGTCCGCGGGCTGGCCACCTCCTGCGAGGGCATGGGGTACACCGGCCTGTACCTCTCCGACCATCTGTTCAACCCACGCGACCTCACCTCGAGGTACACGTATTCGAAGGCGCCGGACGGGGCCCCGTTCTGGGAGAAGGAGACGTCCTGGCCCGATCCGATGTGCCTCATCTCCGCGCTGTCGTCGATCACGACCACGCTGACCTTCACCACCGGCGTCTACATCGCGCCGGTCCGGGACCTCATCACCGTGGCCAAGTCCGTCGGCACGGTGGCGGTGCTGTCCGACAACCGGGTCCGGCTCGGCGTCGGCGTGGGCTGGTGCGAGGAGGAGTACGTCCAGACCGGCCAGGACTTCCGCACCCGCGGCAAGCGCCTCGACGACATGATCCCGGCACTGCGGGCGCTGTGGAAGGGCGGCTGGGTCGAGTACCACGGCACCCACTACGACGTGCCCGCGTGCCAGATGAACCCGTCACCGAGCCTGCCCGTCCCCTTCATCGGCGGTGGCGACTCGGAGCCGGCGCTTCGCCGGGCCACCACCCTGTGCGACGGGTGGGTCAACACCGGGGCGGCCACCCCGGACGAGGCGTTCGCCCAGGTCGAGCGCGTCAAGGATGGGCTCAAGCGGGCGGGCCGCGAGCACGAGCCGTTCTCGATCTACGTGGCCGTCCGGGCCGTTCCCGACCTCGACCTGTACCGGCGGCTCGAAGATGCCGGTGTCACCGATCTGCTCTGCGCACCGTGGATGTCGGTGCGGGCCGCCGACGGCGACACCCCCGAATCGTTGCACCAGGCCCGGCTCGACGTATGCGAGCAGTTCGCCGAGCACGTCATCGCCGGCATGGCCTGAGGGACGTCCGCCCGGGCGTGCAGCCAGTCGCGGCCCTGATGGGGCCCGCTCCCAGTCGGGTGACGCGCCGGTCGGGTGACGTGCGGGTCGGGCTGCGGGGCGGTCCGGCTACGAGGCGATCGGGCTGGGCACCCCGGTCGCATCATGGTCACCGGCCGCCGGCCCGGACGCGGGGGCGGCCGGATGGGCCGCCACCTTGCGCAGCGGGTAGTAGACGAGTCCGGCGACGACGAAACCGACGATGAACGAGATGTCCGCCCCGTCGAGCGCCTTCGACACCGGTCCGACCAGCAGGCCTGTGTCCATGAACGGCACCATGGCGCCGAACCCCACCACCAGCGAGAGCAGTGCAGGCCACCCCGACCGGAGGTTTCCCCATTCGAGCATGTGGACCAGGGTCGAGCGCTCGGCTCGGCCGCCTCGCTCCCTCCAGTCGATGACCACGACGGCCAGGAACGGGGCGATCCAGTAGGCGGTGAACAGGAGGACGTTCTGGAACTTGGCGGAGATGTCCCCGGTGTGGAGCCAGAGGATGAGGAAGAAGGCGATCACCGTGCCCAGGGCGGCGGAGATGTGCCGCTTGATCCGGACCCCACCAGCCTGGGCGGCGAGCGAACCGGAGTAGTCGTTCATGGCGTTGCTAGTGATGGCGCCGAACATCACGGCCAGGAGGGCCAGCACGCCGAGGATCCCGCCCCCCATCAGGCTCTGGACGCCGGCGGCCGTCTGGTCGGTCAGTGAACGGGCCCCGAGCAGGCCGATCGAGTAGACCCAGAGGAACGAGGCTGCCAGGCCGCCGAAGGTGAACCAGAACAGCGGTGCCCGCGGGGTGTCCGCAGCCATGTAGCGGCTGTAATCGGCGGCGTAGGTGGCCCAGCTGAAACTCCCGCTGAAGGCGATGGTCGTCATCAGCACGAACATCCCGACGGCGGCCCCCCCGTGGACGGAGTCGTGCAGTGGGAAGTCGCCGTGATCGAGGATCTTGACGGTGAGGATGGCGAACAGAACGGTGAGCACGCCCGATCCCCAGGCCTCCAGGCGGTGGATGAACTCGTAGCCGAGGAAGCCGATCAGCCCTTCGAGGAGGAGGATCACGGCCACCCCGACCGCGAACGGCACGTGGAAGAGGATCTGGGCGCCCTCGCCGCCGAACAACCCGACCAGGCCGTCCCACGCCACCGCCGAGACCCACTGGACCAGTGCGGGCACCGAGATCGTCTTGCCGAAGGGAAGCCGGGCCAGCGGCAGCTGGGCCATGCCCGTCCGCGGTCCCCAGAGGGAGAGGGCGGCCACCGGCACCGAGCCGAGGAGCACCCCGATCACGATGGCGGTCAGGCCCGTCCAGATGCCGAGGCCGAGCGTGGCGGCCAACGTGCCGGTGAAGACGCCCGAGAGCTCCATGTTCGGGGCGAACCAGACGGTGAAGTTCCGGAAATTTGCCCCGTAGCGAGCATCCTCTGGAATTGGCACCATGCCGGCCGTCTCCAGCGTGAGATCGCCCTGGCGGCTTGGCCTGGCCCCGTCGAACACGCTGATCCCTGACACCTGTCCTCCAAGCTTGCGGGGTGGCCGCTGCCGGCCGGTCGGGATCCGACCGGTGACGAGCAGGTCGTCGGAGCGTATCGCCCGTGCGTGCAGTGAAGACCGGACGGGCCCGTCCTGTCAAAGGCACCGACCGGGTGGTTCCCCGACTGACTGTGGCGCAACCGCCGGTGACGCAGCGCCACCCGCCTGCGGCCACCGGGGCTCCCGTCGAAGGATCGGCTGTCTCCCACCGTCGGTCGTCGCTAGGGTTGGTGGACCACGCCCAGGGAGGGACCATGAGGGACATGAAGCTCGGACTGCAACTCGGATACTGGGGTTCGGGCCCCGCGGCCAACGCCCCGGAGCTGGTGGCGGAAGCCGAGCGGCTCGGGTTCGACTCGGTCTGGACTGCCGAGGCGTACGGTTCGGACGCGCTCACGCCCCTGGCCTGGTGGGGTTCGCAGACCGAGCGGGTGCGCCTCGGCACGGCCCTCTGCCAGCTGTCGGCCCGGACGCCCACGGCCATGGGCATGGCCGCCATCACGCTCGACCACCTCTCCGGCGGGCGGTTCGTGCTCGGGCTCGGTGTGTCCGGGCCCCAGGTGGTCGAGGGCTGGTACGGCCAGTCGTTCGAGAAGCCGCTGGCCCGCACTGTCGAGTACATCGACATCGTCCGCCAGGTCATCGCCCGGGAGGCACCCGTAACCAACGACGGACCGAACTACCCGCTCCCCTATCCGGGGGGAACCGGGCTGGGCAAGCCGCTGAAGCCGATCGTGCACCCCTTGCGCAAGCAGATCCCGATCATCATGGGGGCCGAGGGCCCGAAGAACGTCGCCCTGGCCGCGGAAATCGCCGACGGCTGGTTCCCCATCTTCTTCTCGCCCAACGCGGTGAAGGCGTTCGAACCGGCGCTGGCCGAGGGCTTCGCCCGACCGGGGGCACGACACACCGCCGACGACTTCGAGGTCATCGCCTTCGCCCCGACCCTCATCGACGACGACATCGAGCGGGCCGCCGACAGCTTCCGACCCTATATCGCCCTCTACATCGGGGGGATGGGCGCCAAGTCGATGAACTTCCACTTCGACGTGTTCGCCCGGATGGGGTATGAGGCCGAGGCCCGCAAGATCCAGGAGCTCTACCTCGAGGGCCGGAAGGACGAGGCGGCCGCCGCCGTCCCCACCTCGCTCATCGAGGACACCGCCCTCATCGGACCGAAGGAGAAGATCCGCGACGACCTCGAGGGATGGAAGGAGTCCATCGCCACCACGCTGCTGGTGGCCGGGTCGGCCGAGACGCTCCAGACCGTGGCCGAGTTGGTGCTGTAGAGACGCCACCCGTGCCGGTCACGTGCCCGCTACTCGGAGCGACCCGACGACATCTTGGGACGCCGTGCCGGTGACCGTCCCCGGGTCAGCGTGCGGTAGAGCTCCGTGGTGCTCGGATGGACCGAATCAAACGGCTCGATCTCGTCGGCCACCAACGTGATGAGCTCGACCATGACCGCCTCGACACCTGCCAGATTGCCGGCGAGATCGGCCGCCCGCATCAGCATCCGATAGAGGCGCTCGTCGTACGGACTGACGAGGAGGCCGCGCCGAGCCGCCCACTTCGCGGACCGGGCGTCCCCCGCCGCCAGCTCCGCGCCGGCCAACCGACCGCTGAGATCGACCACCGCCGATTCGATGGCGGGACCGATGCCTTCCAGGATGGGCCAGTCCGAAGAGCGCAGACCGTCGAACGGCCGGCCCCGAACCAGCGCCAATGCGGACCGCCAGCTGTCGATGTCGCCCGAGTCGGCGAGTGCGAGGAACCGGTCCCAATCGGTGGTGACGGTGCGGGCCAGGGCGAGGCGCCCGTGTGATCGGGGCAGGTGGTCACTGCCGTCGAGACCCTGTCCGAGCGACCGGCGCGCCACCGACGCCGTGGAGTGGAGGCTCGATGGCGCCATCAAGCGGTCCGGCCAGAGCGCGGTCGCCCACGCCTCGTTCGATGCCCCAGCAGGGTGCATGGCCAGGTACACCACCAGCTCCCTCGCCCATGCCCGCGTGAAGTCGCGTGCGGCACCCCGGATCTCGACCGGGCCGAGCACAACGACTTCCACCGTCCCCGGCTGAAGACCGTTGTCCGCCGCCGGTGAGGCCCCGACGAGCGTGCGCCCCGCGATCTCGGGCCGCACTCGGTGCTCGTGTACGAGGTCGTGGGCTCCCACCGGCAGATCGACATCATCGTCAGCTTCACCGTTCAGCAGCGCCGGCAACCGGACCGGGAGCCTCACATAGGGCTCCTCGGAGGACAGGACCGACTCGCGAGCCGACGCCGTGTTCAACAGGCCGCCGACCTCGGCGAGCTCGGCCGTGGCGATGCGCTGAGGGACCACGACCGACCTCAGGAGCTCGAGCGATGCCGACGGCTCCGCTTCGGTGAGACGCACCTCGTGCGTTGCCTGCAACCGGTCACCGGTGGCCACCACGGCGCTCCCGACCCGGGAGTGCGCGACCGCGTCAATGAGTTCGCCGACGTCGTGTTCGGACGTCGTCGGCCCGCAGACGACCACCATCGGGTCCCATCGACCCGGCGCTCCGTGCGACCGGGCATCGGCGAAGGAATACCTGGCCGCCTTCCGCAGCCGATCCTCTCCATCGATACGCCGCAGCCAAAGGCGCTGCGCCAGTGCAGGAACGTCCTCGATCGCAGTGACCCGGTCGAAGCGTTCCAGCTCGGCACCGAATCCGACCAGCACCAGATCGAACTGACCGGCCCAGAAGGACGTAGCCAGCTCGAGGGCGAACGCGCGGACAACGGAGTCTGCCTCCTCGGAATCGCCCCGGACCACCAGCGACCCCAGGGACTCCACGTTCACCATGACCAGACCCTCGGCGCCAGGGCCGGCGGTCACCAACAGGGGCACCGGGGCGGGTTCGGCGTCGACCGAGCGCGCCTGCCCGTCCGGAGCCGGCAGGACCGCCCGGTCCAACCGCACGGACCGGCCGTCCGGGCCCACCGTGCATCCGGTGGGCAGCAGAAGGCCCGGTACTGCATCGTCCAGCACCAGGTCGATGGTTGCATCTTCCACGATCACCCCGTGGACCTGCGGCTGTGCCTCCGGGCCGTGCTGCGACCGGACGAACAATCGCAGCGCCTGATCCACGTGGTAGCACGCGTTCCACCCCTCGCCGGCGCGCAGCCGGCGTTCCATCGCTCCGTGCGGTCCAACGGGCAGCCGGATGAGCCCGCCCGTTCGGCGGTGGCGCTGTTGCGCCCGCCTCATGCGATCGAGGATGTTGACGACCCCGGCACCCACGATGCCACCGCCCAACGGGTCGACGGGCACGTGCGATCGCCAATTCGGAAAGGACGTGGCCTCCCCGCTCTCATCAGGGACGGTCGTGCCCGTTTCGCCTCCTCGCCCGACGCCCGTTCCTTCTGCGACCCTGCACAGCGCGCCGGCGGCGGAAGCACCGGCGCCGGTCGGGCGATCGATCGATCGGGTCGAGCGTGCGCCGAACGCATCCTCGGCGTGCGGCAGGTGCAACGGGCGCAGCGGGGGGAGCTCGAGGATCCAGCCCGGTCTGATCCAGTGATCGGCTGCCAGGGCATCGCCATCCGGCTGCACCACGCCGTAGTTGAGCCGGGCGAGATCCCGCCAACGGAGCGAGGAACCGAGCCGGTCGTTGGCGATCGACCACAGCGTCTCCCGGGAGCTCACGACGTGGGAACCCACCGGTCCGAGCGTCCCACCAACCGGGCCACCATGCGGCGCCACCGCAAGGGCGCCGGCGTCGGCGACCGGTGCCGAGACGCGCTCCGTCAGGTCGTCGTAGGCTGGGCGGCGAGCAGGTCCACCGGAACGAACTCCTGTGTCCTTCGCTTCCAGGACGTCACTCCGGACTGCACCGTGAAGATGGCGAACATCGTCGAGCTCCACTCTGTCGGGCCGATGCCCGGGCCTACCGGCCTGCGTGGGCGATGGGAGGCCGATGTCGGACAGCTCGTCGATGATCCGTATCGGCGCTCGCTCTCCAGCCTGGGCGGGACGGATCGTCGGCGTCCGTGCCAACCACGGTCCCCGTCCGGCAGCCGACACCGCCAGTGCTGTCCCCACCAGACAGGCGGCGACGGACTGCATCGTCCTGCTGGCGGGAAGCCGTGCCGCGACGCGTCCGGTGTGCCGTGCCCTCAATTCGAGCACCACGCACACCGTCATCCATGCCCACGAACACCAGGCCAGCACCAGTGCCCCGCTGACCAGCCAGCGGGTGACGAGGTGCATGTCCTGGGACCGTCGCGACGACACCACACGGGCGATGTCGCCGATGCTGAGGTGGGAGAGGGGAGGGCCACCGACGAGCAGGAGCAGCGCCGGGACCGCCAGTACCACGGCAACCAGCGCGGCGAGCGCGAGCGCCGACAGCGCCCTGCTCCTCCTGCTCAGGCCAGGAGCCCGTCGGCTCTGGGCCGAGCGTCTCACCGCGTACCCGCGGTCGCACCCTGGCCCACGGTCGCACCCTGGCCCACCGTCACACCCTGGACATCGACGGCGGAGGCTGACGCCGCGATGGGCAGTGTGGAGATGCCGACGATGCCCAGGACGGCGGTGGGGATCCGGTAGCGGATCCGCACGGTCACGACTCCCCCGAAAACCGATGCCGAACCCGGATGCCCAGCAGCGACCGTGAAGGCGTCAGCCGCTGCCACCGCGGCCGACGGATCGAGCGCGATCGTCCCCGAGCGCAGCGCGTCGACGGAGAGCGCTCCGGCGCCGGCACGGGCCGCCTGCTCAGCCTCGTCGACAGCCGCCTGGTGGGCGGCGATGGCAGAGCCACCGTCCACCACCAGACCCATCAGGGCCATGAGGGCAACCACGAGCAGCACGATGAATGCGCTGATCGAACCGCCGTCCGAGCACGCACGAGCTGGCGAGTGGCGAGGCGCGGCCATCACCAGACACCGTGCGGTTCGACGCGTCGCGTGATCCATCATCCGACCGACCGGTAGGGGTCGATCGGCGCCGTGGCCGATGCCTGGACGGTGGTGGAGCCGGGCATCCCCGGGAGGGCGATGTCAGCGAGCGGAACATGGCAGATCACCGTCACCGTGACCGAGCCCCCCGGGTAGAAGTGGCTGAGATCGGTCCGCACCTGTTGATGGCCACACGTCAGGTACGGGACCGACGCACCGATTGCGGCGTCGACCGCAGCTCCCCATCCAGCGATCCCGGCCGTCGGCAGCACGGCTGCGGACTCGGCGCCGGCCCGGGCTGCCTCGACGACCTGCTGGCGCGCCTCGGAAACTCGACCCACCCCCAGCATTCCCAGCGCCAACACCAGGAGGACTGGCGTCATCACGACCAGCTCCACGGTCAGGCTGCCCAACTGATTTCGTTCCGGACGTTTCATTCCGATGGCCGAAACTCCTGTTCGGGGCCCACGTCGGCGGCGGACACCGGAAGGCTGAGCCAGGGGAGCACGCTGATCGACCTGCCGGTCACCATGATCTGCACCTGGTCGGAGGGAAGGAGTGCTGACGTAGCGCTCGACGACACGACATCCGACCCCGGTCCCTGGAGGACCAGCTGTGCCTGCTCCACGCCCGCGGCCGGGCCACCTCCCATGGCACGCGCCACCCGGTCGCCCTCCGACGCAGCCATCTGGGCAACCTGCGCCGCATGGGCCCACAGTGCGAGCTGCACGAGAATCAGCAGGATGAGCATGATCACGGGAACGACGAGCACTGCCTCCACGACTGTCGATCCCTGATCTGTTCTCCGCACCGGCCGCCGATGTCGGACGGCGAAGATCGAAGTCGCTAGTCGAGATTGATCGAGTTCGCCTTGCTCGTCACCTTGGCGACGATAATGGCGCCGACGGCGATGGCCAGCGCAGCGAAGATCGCGGTGAGAATGACCTTCTCTACCACGGTGCCGGTCTCGTCCCATCCCCCAGAGTCCTCGACCCGGGCTCGCAGGTACATCCAGAGCATCACTATCTGATGTGGCATCGTGGCTCATCCTTTCGGTTGTTGATGTTGCGGTGGCTGGCATTGACGACAGTGCGGTCCCGACCACGGGAGCGGACCCGTGCCGGGTCCCGGGGTATTCCGGCTCGCTGCAGACCGGCGCCGGCATCAGAAGCCCCCGAGGATGCGACTGAACGCCGGATAGCCCACGAACAGGAGAAAGCCGACCAGGAGCAGGGCGCCCGGCAGGAAAAGTCGTTCGGTCATGGCATTGGCGGCGGACTCCGCTTCCGCCTGCTCGTGACGGCGGAGTGATCCCGCCCTCGCGCTGAGCGACTGCCGGATCCTGGCCCCTTCGGTGCCCGCCAGTTGCAAGGTGTTCGAGAGCTCCACCAACTCGGGTACGCCGATCTCCTCGCCGAGTCGGCCGAGGGCGACCCACGGTGACACACCGGAGTCGCGGGACTTGGCGAGTGCCCTGGCCATGCGCCTTGCCGCCCAGTCGGGGCTGACCTCTGCGGCAGCCAGCAACGCTCCCTCCACGCCCACCCCTCCAGCCAACCCGAGGACGACCAGGTCCACGAAGGATCCAAGGACGACCCGGACGTGACGCTGGCGTTCCTGTGCCTCACGCACCACGGATGCGATCGGGAGCACCACCCCGGTCGGAACCGCCACCGCTGCGACCAGGACGGGGATCGTTGCCGGCATCGACAGCCCCACAACCAGCGTGGCGGCCCACAGAAGCGGTGGCACCAACAGGCCTGCCCCACCCAGAACGAGCATCTTCGACACCATCTGCTCAGACGACAGCCCGGTGATGGCCAGGCACGGCGCCAGTGCGTTCCAGCCGCGACTTCCGCTCAGGAGACCCTCGAGGTGGTCGATGGCCAGTGCCCCGATCCGTTCGTGGGCCGCCGTCCGTTCGCTGGCGCCGCCCGAGGCGGACCCCGGTTCAACTGTGCGGTCCATGGCCACAGCGATGGCCTCGAGGGGCAGTGGGCGGACCCGGAGTCCGATGAAGATCCCCACGCACCCGACGCCCACCAGGGCACCGGCGGCAACGGCGATGCTCACTGCCCCACCACCTGGTGCCCGAGCAGCCGCACCGGCGCCGGCGGACGGGCCAGGGACGCCATCAGCGACAGTCCGACTGCATACAGCATCCCGACGACGGCGAGCGCGAGTTGACCGCGGGTGGTGCCGAACGGCGCCAGGTACGAGTGGGCCAGCAGCGTCAGAGCTCCAGCGAAGGCCATGGAGAACACCAGGACGGTGCGCACCCCGCTCCGGACCGACGCGCGGCTCGTTTCGATCCTCAGCCGAAGTGCTACTTCCTCCCTGGTCGAATCGGCCAGAGCGGCCAACAGCTCACCGACGCGCTGCGCTCGGGCCGAGACGGCGAGCAGCAACGCGCACACGACGCGGTCTGCGCACGGATCCGCCAGTTCGTCGGCGAACTGCAGCAGTGCATCTCGGGGGTGCATGCCGGCGTTGAGACGACCGGACAGCCTGGTGGTCGCTCCTCTGATCGGCATCGGGGCGAGTGGGGCCGTGGCAATGATCGCCTGACCCAGCCCAGCCGACGCGGCCAAGGTGCCCTGGAGCATCTCGGTCCATGTCGCAATGGCCTCGATGTGGCTGATCGACACGGTCCCCGACGTCTTCCCGAAGAGCCTCGGAAGCCCGTAGACGGCGAGGATCACGACTGGGATCGCCACCGGCCAGCCGGTCATCCACCCAACGACCACGCCGAGCACGCCGCCCACCGTCAGGAGGGGCAGATCACTCCTCAGGTCGGCGACGATCCGGGACGGCTGCCGGGCCGTTCTGGCATCAGTGTCGAACCGCCAGGACGCCACGAGACCGACGATCCCGGCACCGAAGCACATCCCGCTGAGAACCACCGCCGCGTCAGTCACGCGAGTGCCCCGAACCGCTCCGAGCGCGACGGTTCGTATCCGAACTCGACGAGCTCGCGCAGGGTCTCCGACCGGAGCGGTGACCCGGGCACGGCGCGGCGTCCGGGCCCAGGCCTGAACACCTCATTGGAGACTACGTGGGTACCCTCGGCGTCCACTACTTCGCGGATCGAGGACACGAAGCGTTGCCGGAACTGTGCCGGCGGGAACTGATCCTCCGACACCATCGGATGATGGTCGCGGCCGACGACGCGGCGGGCATCGGGACCAGGCTGTCCCCATGGAGCCTCGGCGGCACCCTGACCCGCGGCGAACGCCCCGTCGTCCAGCTGGCTGTCGAGGTGCACCACGAAATGGACCGCTCCTGCCACCATCAGGTTGCTCGCTTCGAGGTGAAGACGTTCGGGTGCCTGCACCGCGTACGACGCGATCCTCCGGAAGACACCGGCCGAGGAGTCCGCATGGATGGTGCACATCGAACCGGAACGGCCCTGGCTCATGGCGTTGAGCATGGGGAGCACCTCGTCGCCGAGCACCTCGCCGACGATGACCCGATCCGCGTTCATCCGGAGGGCTCGCCGGACGAGATCGGCGACCGAGACGAGCCCCTCCCCCTCCACATTTGCCGGGCGCGCCTCGAGTGCCACGACGTCGGGGTGACGAGCCACTGCCGCGTCAAGCCCGAGCTCGAATGCCTGCTCGATGGTGACGATCCGCTCGCGAGGTGGGACTTCGGCGGCCAGCGCACGGAGCAGGGTCGTCTTTCCGGAGTTCATCGCACCGGACACCACGATGTTCTTCCTGGCCCGCACAGCGGCGGCGAGCAGAGACGAGAGCTCGGAATCGACAGTTCCCAACTCGGTGAGGTCGTCGAGCGAGAGATCCGAGAACCGGTGCCGGCGGATTGATACCGCCGGCCGTTCTGTGACGGCCATCACCGCGGATAGCCGACTGCCGCCCGGCAGGCGCAGATCGAGCTCGGGTCGCGCCAGGTCGAATCGACGTTCCGACAAGCCGAACCGGCTGGCGGCCGAACGGACAATGTCGATGAGCTCCGCGTCCGACTCCGCCACCGGTGCCATCAAGCGTTTGGTGCCGTCGGCGAACGTCGCCCACACCCGGTCGCAGCCGTTGATGTCGATGTTCTCGATGCTCGGCTCGTCGACCAGCGCTTGGAGCCGTCCCATGCCGAAGAGGGCATCGAGCACCGACTTCGCCAGCCGTTGCTCCCTCTCGGTGGTGTCGCCCTCCAGCCCGTCTCCGGCAGCACCCGTCAGATGGTCCAGATGGATGAACACCTGTTGGCGCGCGAACTCACGGCGATCGTCGCCGACCAGCAGCGCTGCCTCCGGCGCAGCCAGATCCTCGGCCACCAGCTCGCGGATCTCGGCGGCAAGATCGGCCTTCATCACCGCAGCCCCGCGTCAGGCAGGAACGGCGAGCATCGGGGCCCTCCCGGCGCGGAGAGAGCGCCGGTGATTCCGAGGGTCGCCAGAGGAGCGTCAGTCCGCACGGCATCCGGTGCCGGTGACGACTCTGGAGAACCATGCCGTCGGTTCGATGGTCTCCTCGCCGTCAGGAGAGCCCGGATCCGGCCCGCCGGCTCGCTCGTTCCCACGCCGTCGGGCACCAGTTGGTCGCACGAGTTGGACGTGCCGGCGGTCGGACCGTCTCGGAACAACGAAGCCTCTGGATCGCTCAGGACTGTCGCGAGTCCGCGGGCTGAAGCGGCGAGGTGGGACCGCTGCAGGCGACGGGTGCGCCCTCGAGCTCCGCCCACCGCCGATGCCGCCGGCGGATCGTACGGTACCGTGGCCAGCACCGGCAGGCCGGTGAACGATTCGATCTCGCTGGGAGCGCGCGGGCCGCCCTCCAGCAGGACGAGGACGGTGCGGCACCCACACATTGCCTGGATGCCGGCCGCCCGGTCCCTCACATGGATGATCGACGAGGGCTCTCCTCGCAGAAGCACCACAACGACGTCGGAGTGCTGCAACCATGGATTCCCGCCAGTGCGACCGGGTAGCAGCCGACCGAGGTCAGCGAGGACGTCCCAGTTCCCATCGGGGGACTGCTCGATGGTGGCCAGGAGCTCGTCGACTGGCATCAGTGGTTCGCCGTCGGCTCTGGCGTGCCCGACAAGTACGTCGAGGCCCCCGGGCAGCTGCTGGAGGTGTGGTGCCAGCGGCGAAGCCGGTCCCGATCGTCGGGAAGCCGTGGTGAACGTCGACCATCCGAGCCTCGCCGACAGGCAGAACCGAGCTGCGAGGTCTCCTCCACTCGGATCGCATTCGGCCAGTACGACCCGACGGTGCTCGGGCCAGCTCGCCGCGACCAGGCAGGAAAGCGTGGTCACACCTGGCGCTCCTTTGACCGAGGCGAAGGTGATGACCGTCATGATGCACCCCCGTCCGCGGCCGGCCGTCCCCCAGCGGTCGCTCCATCAGGAAGCACGACCAGGGCTACCTGGTCGGCCACTCCAGCTGTCGACACCGCTGCGGCCAAGGTCGAGGAGACTTCGACCGAGACCAGCTGCATCACGCCCGATGTATCCGGAGGCGGCTGCTCGACGTCGAACACCGTGGCCTGAGCGACGAGGACTCCAGTGGGCGACGATCCGGCTCCCGCGGTCGGAGCCTCATCACCGATCGACGGATCCGTCAACGGCGTCCCCGGACTCGCCGTCTGAACGATCATCACCTGGTCGCCGGGCGCCACGCCCGCGGCCGGAACCTGCCCCACCTTGAGCGAGAGGCCCACGACGGCATACCCGGGTGGCACCGAAGGTGCTTGTGTGACGTCGCCGCTGGTGAGCAAGGAACCTGTGGGGATGGTCACTGCCGCACGCTTCCCGGCGAGCTCCGACGCCTGGGTGACGGGGATCAGTGCAGTCCCACCGGTAACTGCCGCACTGGCCTGACCGAGATCGCTCCCCGTGAAGCGTTGCCCCTGTTCGATGGTTCGTGTGGCCACCAGCACCACAGTCTGGCGGTCCGCCGAGGAGTAGACGGTGGCGAACACCGCGATGCTGGCGAACACCACCAGCGCCGATGCCACGAGGAGGATGGGTCTCCTCCGCTTCGGTGATGCAGGGAGCCCCGACGCGGAGCCGGTCCGCTCGGGGATCGACGTCTTCGGGATGGTGCGCTCCAGTGTAGATGTCATGCCGTCGCCCCCTCTTCTGTGCGCGGTGTCATCGCATACGCCAGTTCGTTGATGCTCTCGACCTGCACGACGCGCTCGGCGCTCGTCGTCGACGTCGTCAGTGACGGCAGCGATCCCCCACCGGCAGCGCCGGTTGCCGACCACGACACCGCCCACGTGACAGTGGCACGGACGTCGAACGATGCGTCGTCCGGACGGCCGTCGGGGGACGGCTGGCCCTCCGACGAACTGAGGTAGGTGTACGCACACTGGGTGCTCTGTCCGGACGAGGCGAGGTACGGATCGAAGGGCACCCCTGGGCCCTCGCAGACCACGACGCCGCCATCCCCCATCGTCCACTGGACCGAGACAGGAGTCGCGACGGCCGTTGCCGACACCGACCCGACCGACGCGGACACCGAGTAGGCGTGCCAGATACCCGGGTCGATCCAGAGCCAGGTCGGGAGGTTCACGACGGCGGCGAAGGCGGGGTTGAAGTAGAGCTCCGGCGCCGGGAGCCTCAGGGAGTTCTCCGCATCGAGGGCCACGGATCGAGGATCGACCGGAGGGGAGGCGGGTGCGGACTGATCAGGGATCCACTTCGTCTGCGTGGTGCTTGCTCCCGTCTCGGAATCGACGCATGTCACCGAGTACCAGTTCCCCGGTGTCGACCCGCCGGCTCCCCCTTCATCGTTGAGCACCAAGAGCTCGTACGCGCACTGCCACGGGTCCACACCCGATCCGGTTCCCCCGCCATTGCCACCCGGAGCGCCCGGGCCACCTCCGGAAGACCCCCCGTCCCCCGCTCCCACCGTGACGGTCCCACCACCGTCGGTACCACTCGCGGCGGCGACGGCTCGGCCCGGGGTCAGGCAGAGACCGGTGGCCGTCGACACGACGAACGCCACCACGAAGACCGGAGTCACTATGCGCCGCACGGATTCGGCTCCACCGTCTGCGCTGCCAATTTCCACCCGCTGCCGGTCAATTCCATGGTCGACGTGAATCGCTCGTTCTCGACCTCGCCGAGGCTCCCCGGCACCGGTCGACCGGTCACGCTGGTCACGACGATCTCGGCGTCATGGGCGCAGGCGGTCACGACGGCGAGCCGCTCGCCCGCGACCGTCACATGCGGAGGCCCGAGATGGATCGGGCCCGTCGCCACTTCGCCGGCGGAGTGCATCTGGCTGAGCAACGAACGCGAGATCCCCAACAACGGCGGCACGGTCGTCGCAGCGAGGCCCGGATCCTGCGGGGCGGCTGTTCGAGCCGCTGACTCGAACGCCGATTCGGCTGACTCCCAGGCCGAGGCGACCACCTGGTCAAGGGTGGACGCTGCAGTCGAGCCGCTTTGTGGCGTCGAACTCATCGTCGAGGATGCCGGCGGCCTCCCCTCGCCGGCCTGTGCGCCAGCTCCGTGTGTGGGTCGGACGTGGTCGGGGGGTCGGACATGGTCGGTGGGTCGGACATCGTCGGGGGATCGGACATGGTCGGTGGGTCGGGCGTGTGCCAACGACGCGAGTTCGTTGCCGGATGCCACCCCGGCATGTCCGCACGAGGCCAGCAGCACGGTTCCCATGATGGCCATGACAGCGCGGGATGCTCCGTTGCCTGATCTCATTGTCCCGTATCCGATCGGTGCGTCCATGGAAGGCGGACGTTAGGAGTGTGTTCCGGGTAGTGCAATAAACACTTCACCTGGAGTGCAACTACATGGCCCGGTCGGACCACACTGGATCCGCGGACGCTCCCGGTTGCGAGAATCCATTCCCTAGCGCGGCCCACCGTCCGAACGTGGCACCAGCACCTTGCTCCAAGCCTTGTCTCCACCTTGCACAACAGGTTGGCGACGCAGGCATCCCGATACTGGCAGACCGCAGGAACACCAGCAGTTCTTCCATATCTACCAACGGTTTCTTCCTTTGCAAGGATCTTCCATCACCTTGACGCTTCTCCTCGACACCTGTGTCGCACCTCGAATCGGCAGTCGTCTGGGCACGTATGCTCGCGCTTTGTGTGCCCGATGCCGTCCGGTAGTGACGAGCGGAGATTCGTCTTCTGATCAGCGCGGCCGCTGCGTGCCGAATCCGCCGCTCTCCGCGTTCAGAGCGAATTCCCCCGCGTCGGCGCCGCTGGCTGGGTCTGTCCCTCCGCCTAGTGGTGCCGCGGCTAGCGCGCACGATGTCTGGGTGCACTCGGTCCATGACCGCACGGTGTCCGCGTGAACTCGGCACCATCGCAGAACGAGGTTCGGGAAGCGCGTAGACGCCGACAGCAAGGGCCACATCCGCCGCTTCCACGGAGCGCTGGTCTCAGCGTCTGGCGCTCGACGGACGTTCGGGTCCCACTCGTGCGAGTCCGCCGGGATCATTGGTGGGGGCGCTGGAACGGACCGCATTGGCGGCTTGCGCTCCAGTCGACGGGAAGAGAGGCGCCCGCCGGAGTCTGCGTCGGTGGCACGAAGGCCGGGTCCCGCTGCGCCACAGCCGCGGGATCCAGCTGATGCGCAAGGAGCGCCCGTCACCAGCCGAGAAGCTCATGCGCCACAACGTCGCGTCGGAGAGATAGGCGCCAGGCCCGGAGGCAGGCGGCGGAACCCTCCTCGACGGGCCTGGCTCTGTCAAGCGTACCGGGAGTCGTTGCGGGGGCAAGCATCCAGCGAACCCCGCTGGCGGCCGTGCCTGCAGAGTGCCGGCGATCATGTATTTGACGCACTGGGATAAAACCCTGGTCAGGGAAGGGATTGAGAATGGCAGAACTGCTCTTCTCCGAGGTCGGAGAGGACGGCATCGAGACTTATGTGTTTCGACTGCCGCCCTGGTTCTACGAGCGGTGCTACTCGACCCTCCAGCCGACCGGATGCCCGCTCGCGATGACCTCAGAGTATGACCGCAGCTCCTCGTCAGTCATGGATACCCCGAGGGCGTCGAGTTCATAGCGCAGGGCCACCATGACCTCCGGCACGGGCCGGTCATGGTGGGCATCGAACACTCTGGCGAACGCATCTCCGATTGCCTGGCGCTGAGCCTGAAGGTACTTGCGCCACCATTTCTCTAGATCGTCGGGCATCGCATCTCCTCCGAGAAAGCACAGGTCAACACGCTATTTCTTCTTGCCTCTCTTGCGACTCTTTGACCCACCTTTGGTGTCTGCATTCGGAATCTCAAGCTTGGGTAGCCTCATACGACTGATGCCGAGGGCCGTGAAGTAGCCCACCATAGATGGGTAAGCCACGCTCAGGCACCTGGGTGCCGCCAGGCCGTGACAACAAATCCTAAAGTTGCGACCACTCCGTGCCGATCCGGGACTGGGTCATTCTGCCGGTGGCCTTTTCTCCCCAATTCCCCCATCGGCGGACATGGAAGAGCTTTCGGACAACCTCACGGAATGGCATGAAATTACTACGCAGAGTGAGTTTTGTGTACCTAGCAATTCCCTGGCGCTACAGACTTGAGATGGAGCGTCACTCCCACCTCGTGTCCTCCCATGGCCTCCCATGGTCCGTGGGTGTGTGTCACAGCCTTCTGGGAGGATGGTCGGGTGACCAGTCGAGCCCCTCGTTCTGCTGCCGCACCGCCGGTGCCCGGGTCGGAGGCGGCTGTGCCGGTCGTACCGGCTGTGCCGGTCGTGCCGGGTGTGCCGGGGGAGGGGTCGGAGGCGTCCGGCCTGCTGGCGGCGGTCGAGGCCATCGCCTGGTTCGTCTCCGCCTTCGAGCCGGCCCGGTTCAGTGGTGGGGACGCCGCCACCTTGGTGTCCCTGTTCGCCCGGGCCGAGCGGCTGTGCGTCTCGGGACGGGCCCTGGCCGCCGCCCGGGCGGCCGAGGCCCACTGCCACCTGGCCGCCGGGCACCGGAGTGCGGTCGAGTGGCTGGCCGCCACCAGTGGGGAGTCGGTGGGCGAGGCGGCCGGGGTGCTCCGGGCCGGGGAGGTGTCGGCCGCCCACCCGGGGATGGAAGGGGCCCTGCGTGACGGGCGGCTGTCCCGGTCGAGGGCCGCCTTGGTGTCGGGGGCGGTATCGGCCAACCCCGACCGGGAGGCCGACCTCGTCTCGGCGGCGTCGACCGACACCTTCCGCCAGCTCCAGGACCGGTGCCGCCGGGCCCGGTCCGAGGCCCGCTCGAGGACCGACGCCCGGGCGCTGGCCGCCGAGCTCCACCGGCGTCGCCACTGTCGGACCTGGACCGACGAGGACGGGGCGGTCCGCCTCGACGCCCGGCTCACCCCCCTCGCCGGGGCCTCCCTCCTCGCCTCCCTCCGGGCCGAGTCCGACCGGGTGTTCGCCCGGGCCCGCCGGGACGGGACGAGGGAGACGAGGGACGCCTACCGGGCCGACGCCCTGGTGGCCCTCGTCACCGGTCGGGGGATCATCGGCCCGGGGCCGGCCCGAGCCGAACCCGACGGTGGCGAACCCGACGGTGCCGGGTCTGTCGAACCCGACGGTGCCGATCCCGACGCCGGCTCACCTCCCGCTGCTCCCGCCACCGACCGGGCCCCCGCTGACCGGGCCCCCGACCCGAAGGCGGTCGTGCACCTGCGGGTGGACCTCGACGCCCTGCGCCGGGGGTCCCTGGCCGGCGGCGAGGTCTGTGAGATCCGAGGGGTGGGCACCGTCCCCGTCGAGACGGCCCGGTCCCTGCTCGGGGACGCCCTCTGCGACCTCGTCGTCACCAACGGGGTGGACGTGACCACGGTCTGCCACCTCGGACGCTCCATCCCCGCCCCGGTCAAGACCGCCCTCCTCGAGCGGGACCGACACTGTGTGGTCCCCGGGTGCGACGTCGAAGAGGGCCTCGAGCTCGACCACTGGGCCGTCTCCTTCGCCGAGGGCGGGCCCGCCTCCCTGGCCAACCTGGCCTGCCTCTGCCACCACCACCACTACCTGAAAACCTTCGAGGGGTGGTCGTTATCGCGGGCCGGACCCACGGACGACAACCCGGGATGGACCTTCGAGCCCCAACCGCCGTTCGGGCAGGAACCCGGTCTCGGGATCGACGGGCCGTCTCCCTGACCTGCCCGTCGACGCCGGGACCGGACCGTGTCATCCCGACGGTCCACCATCCGAATCGCTGTGGCGGCTGGATTCCCGATGGCGCACAGCATCACCCAAGGTCTTTCCCGGTGACCTGCCGCTTCCATCGAACCGTCAGGTGGTTGTCACGCAGGGATAGCACCTGACGTCTACCGCGAGCGCCTGACCGGCGGCCCAGATCTCCTGTGGGGAGCCAGGGCCCCCCGTGTCTTCCGGAGCATCACCCGCTGGCCACCGGGGATCCCGGTGCCGGCTGGGTGGAACCCGTACTTGCGGTAGAAGGCCACGTTCCGCGAGTCACAGTGCAACACGACCTCCGCCCGGCAACTGTCCGCTTGGGCGAGGAATGCGGCCAGGAGCCGTCCCCCGTGACCACTCCGTGCGGGAATCGCCGCGAGATGGTCGATCTGCCATCTCGGGGCGGAAGGGGGAGGAAGCTGTGACATGAGAGTGACTTCACTCCGGTACGATCGGATCGCGCGCGAGCAGGTGATCACCCAACCCACTCCAACGATGGCCCACGGAATGCCGATGGCCACCTCGTCTTCGACGCCGAGTGCCGTCAACAGAGTGGCAAGGGGCAAGACGAGGATCGCAGCGCTCACGCACAGGTTGGCGAATCCGACCGCCGTGGCCGCCAGGGCCCCCGACACCTTGCGCCACAGCCGAATGCATCCCGCTGAGGAATCCACGTTCGACCACAGCAGCACGGACCTGTTGGATGGATCAGCTAACACCTGACCGGTCACCCAACGATACACAAGTTGGATCGAGAGCCCACGGAATAGCGCGACTGCCCCGAGCAGCGGCCATGCCTCGAATTGGGCGAACGCGATGACGAGCACACCAAGAAGCTGCGGCAGCCGTCTCGGGGCTATGCGCATGCCCGGCTCATCGTCACATCTGGCCGTTTGCATGAGCAGTTTCGATCCGAGATGATCGACGTCAGACACCGAACGGGAGCCAGTTGGCGAGTTGCAGGCCGCCTGCGCATGCTGGAGGGCGGTGAGGCCCGCCTTGCGACTTGCCAACAACCTGGCACTTCTCTGTCACCACCATTTCCTCAAGACCTTCGAGGGCTGGTTGCTCTCCCGGACCGGCCCCACCGACTCCGACCAGCTCTACATCTAGACCTGATGGGCAGGACACCACCACGAGGTCCGGCCGCCCACCGTCGACCGGGCCAGCGGGTGGCCGTCCCGCGGACAGCGGCCGCCGACGTGCCGTTCGTCCATCAGATCACCGCGGTGGGAGCCACCCCGCTCGGTGAGGTCGTCGACGGTCCGGAGCAGGTGGCGGTGAAGCCGCCGGACGTCGTTGGAGGAGAGGGACCCGGCGGGTCGCAGCGGTGAGAGCCCCGCACGCCACAGCGCCTCGTCGGCGATGAGGTTCCCCACGCCGGCCACGCGCGACTGGTCGAGCAACCGGGCCTTGAGCAGTGCCGCCGACCCGCGCAGGGCGCCGGCCAGGGCCGATGCCGAGATGGTGGCGGCGTCCGGCCCGAGCCTCGACACGTCGGGATCGAGCATGACGCCGCCCAGTCGTCGGGGGTCGTGCACGACGAGCCTCCCGCCGTCCTCGAACCGTGCCGACCACCGGTCCCAGTTCGGATCCTTCCGACGCGGGGCGTAGTGCATCTGGTCGACACCGGCCCGACCGTCGACCGCCAGGTTGCCGGTCATCCCGAACCGGATACCGAGGGTGGGTCCGCTGTCGACGTCGAGCAACAGCAGCTTCCCGATCCGTCGGGCGGCGACGAACCGGTGGCCGACCAGGGCCTGGCGGAAGGTCGCCGGGGTGGCCGCTCCCTTCAGGAACCAGGCGTCTCGACTGGCGACCGAGGAGATGGTGCGGTGGAGGGCGCGCTCAGCCAGCCGGCGATAGCTCTCGACCTCCGGAAGCTCGGGCACCGTCCGAGGGTAGCCAACCCGCGTGCGCGACCCTCGGAGTTGCCCCCATTAGGGTTGGGCCATGCCCCCCGAGAAGCCGCACTGGGCCGAGCTGTTCACCGAGGTCGTAACGTCCGGGCTGTGCACCGGCTGTGCGGCCTGCGTCGTCGCCTGCCCGTACGACGTCCTCTCCTACGATGACACCGACGGGCGCTACAAGCCGTTCCACATCGATGCCGAAGGGGGTCCCGACAGTTGCACCCACGGGGTCAAGGGTTGCACCATGTGTACCCGCGCCTGCCCGAGGTTCCGGCTCTGGGAGCCCGAGATCGAGACCCACCTGTTCGGCCGCGAGCGCACCTCCGACGAGGTGGCCGGCATCTCATCGGACGTCCTGCTGGTACGGGCCACCGACCCCGAGGTGCACCAGCTCGGCCAGGACGGCGGGCTGGTCTCCGCACTGCTCATTTGGGCCCTCGAGCACGACGTGATCGACGCCGCTCTCGTCTCGGTCCTCGAGGGGGACGGCTCCACGTGGAAGGCGGTGCCGGGGGTGGCCACCACCCGTGCCGACGTCCTCGCTGCCGCCGGTTCCCGCTACACCTACTCCGCCAACCCCCTGGCCTATCCCCTGGCCATCGAGGCCGGCGCCGAACGCATCGCCCTCGTGGGCATGGGCTGCCAGGCGTCGGCGGCTCCCGTGATGAAGGCTCGCAAGGCGGGCAAGATCGCCCGCCGGCTGTCCCTAACTATCGGGCTGCTCTGCTCCAAGACGTTCGACGACGCCATCTTCCCGGAGCTGTTCGAGGCCCGATACGGGATCGCCCGGGCCGACATCGAGAAGATGAACATCAAGGGCGTGTTCCAGGTCTGGACGCGCGACGGGAAGTTCCACGAGATCCCGCTCAAGGAGGCCCACGGCTGGACCCGGGAGGGTTGCGCCTCGTGCCCCGACTTCGCCGCCGAGCACGCCGACATCTCCACGGGTGGAATCGGGGCATTCAGCGACTGGACCTTGACCCTCGTCCGCACGGACCAGGGACGCGAGCTGCTGGCTGCGATGATCGCCGACGGCGCCATCGAGACGAGGCCGGGCGACGACGATCCTGGGGCCGTCGCCCTGCTGCACCGACTGGCCCGGGTCAGCCGCCGCCGGTGGCCGGAGACGGCGGTGCCGATGCCTCGGCGGCTACCGGCCTCCACATGAAAATCGCGTAATAATCGGCGGCTTCGGGTCCTTCGGCCCTGATCCGGTACACCGTCCGGGCGTATCCTGCTTCCACGGGGTCAAGCCGCAATCCGGTGGCTGCCACACCCCTTGCAGGCCGGACGACATCCGGTGCACCGTCCCTGGCGGAGGCTTCGCGCCCGGTGGACATGACAGATCTCTGGAGGACCACCGCTTGTTCGCCGCCCTCGGACGGTTCGCCGTACGCTTCCGCTGGCTGATCATCGCAGGTTGGATCGCACTGACAGTGGTGCTCCTGCTGACGTTGCCGTCGCTTTCGAGCGTCGAGAAGAGCAGCAACGCCCAGTTCCTGCCCGCCTCCTCGCCAAGCGTGCAGGCCGGTAACCTCGCCGCCCCCTTCGGGTCGAAGACCATCTCGACCGCCATGCTGGTCGCCGCCCCGGGCAGCGGACGGCTGACCGCCGCCGACGATTCTGCCATCGACCGGGTCGAGCAGGCGGTGCGATCCGTCCCGCGGGTGATCGCCGTCGACGACCAAGGGCAGTCGGCCAATGGCCGCGCCCGACGGGCGGTCGTGCAGGTGGGCGTGTCCTCCTCCTCCATCGGCAAGGAGGCCACGGAGACCGTCACCGACATCCGGTCGACGTTCACGAAGGTCGGGGCCCCCGCCGGCCTGGCGATCCACCTGACCGGCCCGCTGGCCCGGTCGGTCGACTCGCAGAACCAGAACAGCCACACGGAGACCCTGACCGAGCTGCTCTCGGTCCTCTTCATCGTGGCGCTGCTCCTCCTGACCTTCCGGGCTTTGCTGGCGCCCGTGGTCGCGTTGTTCCCCTCGGTGGTGGCCATGTTCGCGGCCGGTCCGATCATTGCCCTCTCCACCCACATCGGCGTGCAGGTCTCGGACCTCACCTCAATCCTCCTCACCGTGCTCCTCCTCGGCGCGGGGACCGACTACGGGCTGTTCCTCATCTTCCGTGTCCGCGAGGAGCTCCGGCGGGGCATGGAGGTGCACGAGGCGGTGTCGTTCTCGCTGTGCAAGGTGGGCGAGTCGATCACCTTCTCCGGTCTGACCGTCATCGGCGCACTGTGCACTGTCGTCATCGCCATCTTCGGTCTCTACCAAGGGCTCGGTCCGGCGCTGGCCATCGGCATCGTGGTGGCGCTGGCGGCGAACCTCACCCTCCTGCCAGCCCTCCTCGCCGTCCTGGGGCGGAGCGTCTTCTGGCCACGGATCCCCGAGGTGGGCCGGCACCACCGAGGGGTATGGGGCCGCATCGCCGGCAAGGTGGTCGGCCGGCCGGTGCTCACCCTTTGCATCGGGCTCGTCATCTTCGGAGGCCTGGCGCTGTCGATGCTGTCCTACGCCCCGTCCGGGTTCGGGGACCAGCCACCCCCCGCATCCTCGGACTCGACACGGGGCCAGACGCTGCTCTCCGCCAACTTCCCGTCGGCCGAGTCGCAACCCACCGATGTGCTGTTCCGCCTGCCCTCCTCCGTCTGGAACGATCCCCAAGTGTTGGCATCCGCCCAGAAGGGCCTGTCCCGCGCCGGTGACCTGGCCTCGGTGATCGGCGCCCTGAATCCCGACGGCACGCTGGTGAGCCCGGCGGAGCTCGCCGCGGCGCACCAGCAGCTGGCCGGCCTCGGCCCGGCGGCCGAGCTCCCGACGGAGGTGCCGCCCGGTGTGACGGTCTCCCCCGCCGCCTACAACGCGTACAAGGCGTCGAGCATGTTCATCAGTCCGGACGGGACGACCATCCAGTACGAGACGTCGCTTCGCGCCGGTCCCTCGACGAGCACGGCAGCGGCGCACGCCATTCCCGCCGTGCGGGACGAAGTCGCCGACGTGGCCCGCTCGATCGGCGCCACCGCCAGCGGCGTCAATGGGTACGCCCCGGTGGCCGCCGATGTCGGGACCATCTCCGGAAACGACCTGTTCCGGATCATCCCCATCGTCATGATCGTGCTGGCGCTGCTGCTGGCCGTCGTTCTACGGAGCCTGGTCGCCCCGCTCTACCTGGTGGTGAGCGTCGGGCTCTCGTACCTCGCCTCCCTCGGACTTGCCGTACTGGTCTTCGTCACCATCGGCGGCCAGGACGGCATCAATTTCGTCCTGCCGTTCTTCATGTTCATCTTCATCATGGCCCTGGGGCAGGACTACAACATCCTGGTCATGACCCGGATCCGCGAGGAGGCCCATCACGCCCCCATACGGGTGGCCGTGCGGCGGGC
>JBKQRT010000180.1:0-4506 GCA_052143895.1 Acidimicrobiales bacterium
GTGAAGAACGAATCCCAAACGTCGGGCTGCATCTGCTTCACGCCGAGCGAAAGGCGCCGCTTGTCGGGACATCTACATCGACGAGATCGACAAGATCGCCCGGAAGTCGGAGAATCCCTCGATCACCAGGGACGTGTCAGGAGAAGGCGTCCAGCAGGCCCTGCTCAAGATCCTCGAGGGCACCACCGCCTCCGTACCGCCGCAGGGCGGCCGCAAGCACCCGCATCAGGAATTCATCCAGATCGACACGACCAACATCCTGTTCATCTGCGGTGGCGCTTTCGCCGGGATCGACACCATCATCGAGAACCGCATCGGGCGAAAGGGGATGGGGTTCCGGGCCGAGGTGCGCAAGGCGTCCGAGCGAGACGACTCCGAACTGCTCCGCCACGTGCTCCCCGAGGACCTCATGAAGTTCGGGCTGATCCCCGAGTTCATCGGGCGCCTGCCGGTGGTCAGCGCCGTCTCGCACCTCTACAAGGAGGCGCTGATCCGCATCCTGGTCGAACCCAAGAACGCGCTCACGCGGCAGTACAAGCGGACGTTCGAGCTCGATCACGTGGAGCTCGAATTGACCGACGACGCCCTCGAGGCCGTCGCCGAGCAGGCGCTCCTGCGCGGGACCGGGGCCCGGGGGCTGCGCGCCATCCTCGAAGAGGTGCTGCTCGAGGTCATGTACGACCTGCCCAGCCGGACGGACATCTCCAAGTGCGTCGTGGACCGGGCCGTGGTGCTCGACAAGGTCCACCCCACCCTCGTTCCGCTCAATGCCCCTCCGGCCAAGTCGGCTCGGAGCCGCAGGGCCGCCTCCTGAGCGCCATCTCGCCTCCGCCCGCGCCGGCACCGAGCGCGAGCAGGTTCGCCTGACCCCCGCCGTGCAATTCGACGACCTCGCCGGTGCGCTGGTCTGGCTGGACGGCCACATCGACTTCGAGTCGACGATGCCCTCGAGGCGGTCGCTGCCCACCCTCGACCGCATGCGGGCACTGGTGAGGCTGCTGGGCGACCCGCAGGAGGCCTATCCGACCGTCCACATCACCGGCACCAACGGGAAGGGCTCGACGGCGGCGATGTGCACGGCTCTGTTTGATGCCCAGGGGCTCACCGTCGGGACGTACACCAGCCCCAACCTCAGCCGGGTGAACGAACGGATCTCCCGCAACGGTGAGCCCATCGACGACGGTGCCTTCCTCGAGGTCCTCGAATCGTTGGCCCGGCTCGAGCACCTGCTCGAGGAGCGGCCCACCCGGTTCGAGCTCCTCACCGCCGCCGCCCTGGCCTGGTTCGCCGACGAGGCGGTGGACGTGGCCGTCGTGGAGGTGGGTCTGGGCGGCCGGTGGGACTGCACCAACGTGGTCGACGGGGACGTGGCCGTCCTCACCAACATCAGCTTCGACCACACCGATGTCCTCGGACCGACGCTCGAGGACATCGCCCGTGACAAGTCCGGCATCTTCAAGGCGGGCAGCCGGGTGGTCGTCGGCGAGACCGACCCCGTGCTCGTGGACCTGCTGGTGCGTGCCGCCCACGACGCCGGCGCCTCCGAGGTCTGGGTCCGGGACCGGGACTTCGCCTGCCTCGCCAATCGCCTGGCGGTCGGGGGGCGGCTGGTCGACCTGCGCACGCCCGGACGCGCCTACGGCGAGCTGCTGGTCCCGTTGCACGGTGCCCATCAGGGGGACAACGCGGCCTGCGCGCTGACGGCGGTGGAGGCGTTCTTCGGGACCCCGCTGGAAGAGGCAACGGTCGAGGCGGCGTTCGGCTCCGTTCGCGTGCCCGGACGGCTCGAGGTGGTGGGGCGGCGCCCTCTCGTGGTGGTCGACGGTGCCCACAACGTGGCCGGCATGGTCGCACTGGCGCGATCGCTCATGGAGGAGTTCTCCGTCGACGGTGGGGCGCAGGCGGTGGTCGGCATGCTGTCGGGCCGTGACCCGGTCGCCATGTTGGAGGCGCTGCTGACCGCCGGCATCCGCTCCGTGGTGACGTGCTCGCCCGACTCTCCGCGGGCCATGGCCGCCGACGTGGTGGCGGAAGCCGCCATCGGCCTGGGCATGGAGGTCGCAGTGGTCGCCACACCGGCCGACGCGGTGACACTGGCGATCGCCCGGGCGGGCCCTGACGACCGCGTCGTCGTGTGCGGGTCCCTCTACGTGGTGGCCGATGCCCGCCGCCTGCTGGCCCGCGACACCGTCTGACAGCTACCGGCCCGTCGGCTAGCCTGCCACGCTCGTGGGACGCACTCTTGTCATCTGCAAGCCTGATGCCGTCGAACGCGGACTGGTGGGCGAGATCGTCAGCCGAATCGAGCGCAAGGGCCTCACGCTGGTGGCTGCCGATCTGCGGACGCTCCCCCTGGAGGTCGCTCGCGTCCACTACGCCGAGCACGATGGCAAGCCGTTCTTCGATGAGCTGGTGTGTTTCATCACCCGGTCACCGGTGATGGTGATGGTGGTCGAGGGACCCGACGACACCTACCGGATCGTGCGCACCCTCATGGGCGCCACGAACCCGGTGGACGCCTCCCCCGGCACCGTCCGGGGCGACCTGGCCACCGAGATGGGGGAGAACCTCATCCACGGCTCCGACTCGCCCGAATCGGCGGCACGCGAGATCGAGATCTTCTTCCCCGGCCTGAACTGACACGCCCACGCCCCTGGCCAGGGCATCCGTCCCATCGGCCGTCCGCCGGGCCGGCAGGCGCCCTTGTGCCGACCTGCTGATTCCCCTACCCTTGGGGGCACATGCCGCCTGCACCGACGCACAGCTGCAGCGGAGCCCAGGTGTGGTCCCACGTCCCTGCGGTGGCCCGACCGACTACTGACGGAGGAGTGCATCTCTGATGCGCGACAACAGTTTCTCGCTTCTCGGCCGCGACATGGCTGTCGACCTCGGAACCGCCAACACCCTGGTGTACGTGCGCGGACGGGGGATCGTCCTCAACGAACCGTCGGTGGTGGCGGTCAACGTGAAAGACGGACGACCCCTCGCCGTCGGCGCCGAGGCCAAGCGGATGATCGGCCGGACGCCGAGCCACATCCAGGCCATCCGCCCGTTGAAGGACGGGGTCATCGCCGACTTCGAGATCTGCGAGAAGATGCTCCGCTACTTCATCCACCGGGTGCACCAGCGGCGGTTCGCCAAGCCGCGCATGGTGATCTGCGTGCCTTCGGGCATCACCGGCGTGGAGCAGCGCGCCGTCATGGAGGCAGCCGAGTACGCCGGCGCCAGGAAGGCCTACATCATCGAGGAGCCGATGGCCGCGGCCATCGGCGCCGGGCTGCCGGTGCACGAGCCGACCGGGAACAAGGTCGTCGACATCGGGGGCGGGACGACCGAGGTGGCGGTGATCTCGCTCGGGGGGATCGTCTCCAGCCAGTCGATCCGGGTCGGCGGAGACGAGCTCGACGAGGCGATCATCTCCTACATCAAGAAGGAGTACAGCCTCGCCCTGGGCGAGCGGACGGCCGAGGAGATCAAGATCGCCCTCGGCTCCGCCTACCCGCTGGCCGAGGAGCTCCACGCCGAGATCCGCGGGCGCGATCTCGTGACCGGCCTGCCCAAGGTTCTCGTGGTGTCCACCCAGGAGATCCGCGAGGCGATCGCCGAACCCGTGTCCGCCATCGTGGACGCGGTGAAGGTGACGCTCGACAAGACCCCGCCGGAGCTCGCCGCCGACATCATGGAGCAGGGCATCGTGCTGACGGGTGGGGGAGCGCTTTTGCACGGCCTCGACACTCGCCTGCAGGTCGAGACGCATATGCCGATCGTCATCGCGCCTGATCCGCTGAATTGCGTAGCGCTCGGCAGTGGGATGTGCCTCGAGGAGTTCGATGCCCTGAAGCAGGTCCTCATCTCCTCGACCAACCGCTGACCCCCGGGTCGCGTGGCCACGTCGCGCCGCAACACGAGCCAGCGCCTGACACTGGTCATCTTGCTCCTCGCGTCGTTCACGTTCATCACCCTCGACTACCGAGGCGAGGCCCGCCACGCCATCACCTCGGTCCGCAACACCGCAGGCGACGTGCTCTCGCCGATCCAGGGGGTCATCGCGGCAGGTCTGCACCCCATCGGCGACCTCTTCTCGGGCGCGGTCAACTACGGCGGAGCGCTGAGCGAGAACCAGCGGCTCCAACAAGAGGTCGGCCAGCTCCGCCAGCGTCTCTACGAGTCCCAGGCGGCTGCGGGCCAGCTCCGCCAGCTGCTCGGCGAGCTCCACCTGCCGTTCGCGGCGGGTGTGCCCCAGGTGCTCGGTCAGGTGATCGACGAGCCTGCGTCGAACTTCGAGCTCACCATCGAGATCGACAAGGGAACGGCCGCCGGCGTCGGCACCGGCATGCCCGTCGTGTCCGGAGCGGGACTGATCGGGTCGGTGATCTCCGCCTCCGCGCACACCGCGGTGGTCCGCCTGGTCACAGACTCGGGATCGCAGATCGGCGTCCGCTTTCCGGACGGGACGGTCGCGGTCGCGAGCGGCCAGGGAGAAGGGGACCCCCTCATCGCGCAGTT
>JBKQRT010000181.1:0-3885 GCA_052143895.1 Acidimicrobiales bacterium
CCGCTCGGAAAAAGGACCACGCCTTCCGGGCGGGGACTGGCGTCGCTGCCCACCACCGGCACCCTCATGCTCACACGAAGGTGACCATCGGCGTGTCCTCCTCGGCCAACGGGTGTGGGCCGTCCCCCGTGGCCGGGCTGTCCCGGGTGAGGCGCGGGCTGAACACCTCCGGGTCGCGCCCGTTCGGCGTCATGGTCACCCGTTCGGCGGGGACCCCGAGCAGCTCGGTGCACTCCACCGCGACCTCGTCGCCCTCGGCGGCCACGGCGTCGACCCGCTTGAGCAGCTGCCGCCACATCCACAGCTGCGGGCGCCGGTCACGGGGCCCGGCGTACGTGCCGATGGCGTAGTAGGCCAACGGCCGCCGGCGGCCCGCCATGGCCGGCACCAGGTACTTGAGGGGATCGCTCCCGTGGGCCACCACCAGCACGGGATCGAGGCGGGCCAGCGCGGCACGCAGGGCCGGGATGACCTTCAGGTCGTAGCCCTGAGCCGGCGTCCGGCCGCCGTCGACGGCGAGCGTGAGGTCGGGCCGGACCTCGGGATCCCCGGCGAAGATGCTGAGGAGGAGGTGGGCGCGCCGACCCGGGGCGTGCAGCTGGTCGACCAGGGCCCGGGCCTCCCGCTGTGCCCCCCGGGCCAGTGGCGTAGGGATGACGTGCAGTACGAGTGGCTCGTCGGTCGGCTTCCACTGCGAGGGCGCCACCGGTACGGGCGCCTGCACCTGCGCCTGCGCCTGCGGACTCGACTGTCTGGTCATCTCCGGGCCCCCTGCCGATGCCTGTGCCTATGCCTGCCTTCCGGCCGCAGGAGCGTAGCAGGCGCGGTCACCGCCGGACTCGTGGACCCGCCGGCGCCGACCGTCGTCCGGCCACGCGACGGTGCGCTCCGCGTCGGCCGGGTCCGCTACCATCGCCCCATTCTTGAGGAACCCACGGGCCGATCGGGCGGGCGGCGGCCAGGTTCGCCGGTCGGGCGTCCGGAGGTCGCGTGAGGAGCCTGGTCATCGCCAACGAGTACCCGTGGCCGGAGAACAGCGGGTCCCGAATACGCCTGATGACCACCCTGCGGGGACTCAGCGGCCTCGGGCCCACCGAGCTGTTCTCGATCGTCCCCTCGGCGCGAAGCGACTTCGACCCGCCCGACCGTTCGATCGTGGCCCGGGTGGGGCGCGCTGCCTATGACCAGGAAGGATCAGGCCTCCTAGACGCACTGGTCCACCCGTGGCTGCCGTTCTCGCTCTCGCTGCGCGACCGGCCGGCAATCGCGGCGGCCCTCCACGGGTTCACGACCGGCGAGTACGACCTCGTGTGGTGCCACAGCGTCCGCTCGTGGGTGCTCGGCGGCGGACCGACGTTCGCCCCGATCGTCCTCGACCTCGACGATCTCGAGGACCAGAAGATCCTGGGCCGCCTGTCGGTCCCCGGGCCATCGGAGGTCTCGGTCCTCGACCGGCTGCGTGGGGCGGCGGCCCGGTCCTTCTCCGAGGAGGAGGCCCGGAGGTGGCGCCGGCTGCAGCGACGAGGAGCGAGAGCGGTCGAACGCGTCGTCGTCTGCAGCCGGATCGACGCGGAACGTGCCGCCCACGCCGGCCTGCGCCACGTCTCGGTGGTTCCCAACGGGTACCCCTCGGTTTCCGGGCCGCACGGGCACCGGGGGGTCGGCTCGCCGCCAGTGGTCGTCTTCCAGGGAACCCTCCGGTATCCCCCCAATGCCCATGCAGCGCGGTACCTTGTCGAGGAAGTCGGCCCCGCGCTGCGGGCCCTGGTGCCCGGCGTCCGGATCCGCCTGGTGGGCCGGACCACACCGGACCTCGAGGGACTCTCCGACCCGCCGGACGTCACCCTGGTGGGCCAGGTCCCCGACATCGGTGCCGAGCTGGCCAGGGCCGATCTCGTGCTGGTGCCGGTACGGTTCGGGAGTGGCACCCGGGTGAAGATCATCGAGGCGTTCGCCCACCGGGTGCCGGTGGTGTCCACCACGCTGGGAGCCGAGGGCCTCGGCGTCCGGGACGGGGAGCATCTGCTCATCGGCGACGACGCGGAGGCGCTGGCCCGGGCATGCCGGCGGCTGCTGACCGACGGGGAGCTCCGGGGGCGCATCGTGGAGCGGGCCCATGCGCTCTTCCTCGAGCATTTCGAACGGGCCCGCGTTGAGGGGACAGTGCGAGCCGTGGCGACCGGGGTGCTCGAGGCGTGAGGATCCTGGTGGTCGGCGAGAACTTCCCGTGGCCGGCCAACGGGGGAGGGCTCATCCGCCTGGCCAACTCGATCGAGGCCCTTTCCGGGCTGGGGGAGGTCGACCTCTTCACGCTGTGCGACCGGCGACGGACGGAGCGGGCTGTGCCGGTGTCTGTCCGGCTGGCCCGGGTCGGGACCACCCCGTACCCGGAGGCGGCCCACCCGTTGCGCTGGCGGGCGTCGTGGGCCGCCCACCGCGGGATGCCGCTCGAGGTGGTCATGCGGCGCTCCGACCGTTCGATGCGAAGCGCCTTCGACGCATGGGTGGCCGGTCCCTACGACCTGGTCTGGTTCAGCACTTCGTCGACTTACGAGTGGCTCGGTAGGCCCACGCTCGGCCCGACGGTCATCGACCTCGTGGACCTCGAGGACGAGAAGGAGCAGCAACGGTCGGGGCTCCTGGCTCCGAGCGAACTCGACGCCCGCGGCAGTAGGGACGCCTCCCTCGCCGGAGCATCGGCCGGTCCGGTCCACCCAACTTTTGCGGGCACGGCAGCCCGCGTCATCAACCGGCTGCGGTGGTCGATGGCCGCGGCGCAGAGCCGACGCAACGCCCGCGACTGGCACGCCCTGCAGCGGTCGGTCAGCGAGGAGGTCGAACGGGTGGTGCTGTCCTCGCCGCTCGACGTGCACCGCTCCGGCCTGTCCAACGCGACCTGGGTGCCGAACGGCCTACGGCGCCCGGATCGACCCCTCGGACGACCGCGCGTGGGACGACCGCCGTCGATCCTGCTCCAGGGTTCGCTCAACTACGCCCCGAACATGGATGCGGCCGATTGGCTGGTGCAGCTCATCGCCCCCCGGATCCGTGCCCGGGTGCCCGGGTGCGAGATCAGGCTGGTCGGCCGACCGACACCCGGGGTCGAGCGGCTCCATTCGCCCCCGGCGGTGACCGTGGTCGGACGGGTCCCGGACATGGGGCCCGAGCTCGAGCGGGCCGACCTCGTCGTCGTGCCCATCCGGTACGGATCGGGCACCCGGGTGAAGATCTTGGAGGCCTTCGCCCACCGGATACCGGTGGTGTCCACGACCATCGGTGCAGAGGGTCTGGACGTGGCCGACGGCGTGCACCTCCTGCTGGCCGACGACCCGGAGGTGTTCGCCGAGCGGTGCGAGCAGCTGCTCACCGACACCGCACTGCGTGGTCGCCTGGTGGACGCCGCCGATCAGCTCTTCCTCGAGCGCTACGAGCTCTCCTCCGTCCGAGAGCGCATCCGCGCCCTCGTCCACGAGGTGGTCGGGGGTGGGAGCGCCCCGTAGGCGGCCAGGGTCCGGGCGATCACCGTGCGGTCGTCGAACTCGGCCTCCGCCTTTTGGCGGGCCCGGGCCCCCATGGCCTCCCGCCAGGGCGCGTCACCGGCCAGCTCGGCAATGGCCAGGGCCAGGGCGTCGGCGTTGTGGAGAGGTACCAGGATCCCGGTCGTGCCGTCCTCCACCACCTGCCGGCAGCCGCGGATGTCCGTGGCCACCACCGGTAGCCCGCTGGCCATTGCCGAGCTGGCCGGTGACGCGCCCCGACGGGAGGCCATGGGGGCCCGGGCCCACCAGAAGGCGGAGTCCGAGTTCGACGACCGCACGGTGATCGCCCGAACCCTGGCCGCCTACGGGGCGCTCCCGCCCCCGACCACCTCGTGGACGAGGGCGC
>JBKQRT010000182.1:0-3033 GCA_052143895.1 Acidimicrobiales bacterium
GCAACAGGGCCGGCCCGTGCGGCGAGCGTCGCTGTACACCGCCTGGTTGCGGGCGACCGAAAAGGCGGGACTTCGCGGCGTACGGATCCATGATCTGCGTCACACAGGCGCCACCCTGGCGGCGGCCACGGGCGCCAGCACGAGAGAGCTGATGCTGCGGCTCGGACACGCGTCATCGGACGCGGCGCTACGGTACCAGCACGCCACGACGAAGAGGGACGAAGCGATCGCCCGGTCGTTGAGCGAGTTGGCACGACGTGACCCTGCGAAACCTGACGCGGGCGAGCCCAACTGAATGGGCTGACCGAAGCCGTCCACCCGGTGTTTACATGGGGGCATCGTTGAGTGTGAGGCTTGTCAGGGGCTGCCGGAGGCAGAGCGAGGACACGGAGCGGAGCGGAGTCCCGGAGCGTCCCTTGACGAGCCGGGCGGCACTGTGGAATCACAATGGTAGAGGCCGGCCCCCTGGCCGGCCTGGTCGCGCATTTGATTGGCGAAGAGGACCGGTGTGCCTCGGGTTCGGCCTGGCGGAGGTCGAGGAGGTGGTCAAGAGTTTCACCGGGTCGTCGAACGGTGCCAGTTGTGGGAGTCGTATCGGTCCGAGCGATACGGGCTGGACGTATTGTTGCCGCCTGGTGGAAACAGAACTCGATCGGATCGTCGGTGCCCTGAAGGACGAGCCGCTGTGGCATGCCTCCATGGGATCGAAGGAGCTCTTCCATTCCAATCTGCTGGCATGGGCGGTAGAGCGATTCCCCGAGGACATGACCAAGGTCTTGGAGCCCTGGCTCGAGCCCGGGAACACGACGAAGGTCGCCGTGTACCGGGAAAGACGGCATCTCGACCTTGTGATCGAGTTACCCGGCCACCAACCGCTCGTGATCGAGAACAAGGCGTTTTCTCTCCCCGACGACGATCAGCTCCAACGGTACGGCACAGCGGTCGCCGCGTTAGCTGGAGCCGCGACACTCGTCTTGCTGAGCTTGAGTGATCCGGGTTGGCCGGACGGCAAGTTCGCAAGCGAGGGTCGCGAGTGGCACTGGTTGTCCTATGGAGCATTGGAAGGCGCCTGAATGGGGTCATGTTGCATGGCGACTTCGACCGTGAGGTCATGCTCCACGAAGCGCGATTGCTGACGCATCTGCACGAGTTGCTCGATGCCGTGAGCATCAAGTCGGGTTTGGACTCTTTCCAGCTGCCGGACGAGGTCGTCGCCACCCTCGAACGGGCAAACATCGCGGATGCCGTGGGAAAGGCGCGCGCACACCAAGTGATGCGACGCGTCCGGAGTGAGCTCGATCGCCGGGGCCTGTCGAACTGGAGCCGAGACCCCAGGGTGGGCTTCACGAACAAGTCCGCGTTGCTCGACGCCTTCTGGGCCAAGGATGACGTTGTTCAGGTGGGGTGGCAGTACCAAGGCGGCCAGTGGCGCCTGGCCATGATCCTTGAAGGCGAACTTAGGGGTACCACCGAGAACCACAGGGAGGCTCGCGAAGCGTTCGCCAGCGAGCATGTGGGACTATTTCGATTTCAAACCGATGTACCGACTGCTGCCCCAGACGAAGCACCGCGATGCATCGGGATTCAATCGCTACGATCCCAGCTTCGTTTACCGCTATAGGCGCCTTCCTCCAGTGACGGTGGATCAATTCGTCCTGTTGGCGACGGAGTACTCCCGGCGAGCTGAATCCTGGCGGCTCTGACGTCTGCCCGTTGGCTATAGAGCTTCCACAACGTCGTGGTCTTGGCAGGTCCCACAATAAATCGCACAGATGTGCGAAAAAGTGCGATAATGGCCGCCGTGGACTATGCGGACGCCATTGAGGCGGTGATTCCGGGCGTTCAGGGTCGCGTGCTGACCGTCCTGGCCCGGACCGAAGTGGAGCTGACCATGCGGACGGTGGCCGAACTGGCAGACGTCAGCGCAAATCAGGCCACCGTCGTGCTGAACCGGCTCGTGCGTCTGGGACTGGTCGAGCGCCGGGACGTGGGAGCTGCCGCCCTGGTGCGACTGGTCCGGGACAACGAGGCAGCACGGGCGGTGCTCGTACTGGCCGATCTACGAAACGGAGTGTTGACACGGCTTGCCGCGGAGGCGAAGAAGATCCGACCGGCCCCCGCCTGTCTCGTGGTGTTCGGTTCGTTCGCCCGTGGTGAAGCGTATGAGAACAGCGATATCGACGTCCTGGCCATATCGCCTCCAGAAGTACAGGCCGAAGATGGTCGATGGACGGCTGCGCTCGGCCAGTGGACAGATAAGGCCGCTCGGATCGCCGGCAATCCGGTCAATCTGATCGAATTCACGGTGGAGGAGTTCCCAAAGCTGGTCCGTCGCGCACGAGAACCCTGGCCGACGATCGTCCGTGAGGGCATGGTCCTCGTCGGTGGCTTTCCCCAGGAGATCGCAGCTGCATCATGACGGCCGCCCGTCGTCAATCGCAGACCCGACCGGCTACTCCGGGCGATGCCCGTGCATATCTGGACAAGGCTCGAGAGTTCCTCCGGGCCGCCGAGGACTCACTCAGGCTCGGAAACCGCGTGGCAGCGGCTGGGAACGCCGTTCATGCCGGCATCGGCGCGGCGGACGCCATCACGGCATCCAGAGCAGCGGTTGTCTGGAAGGGAGAACACTCGCAGGCACCGGCTCATCTGGAGAGAGTCGGAGGCGAGGATGGACGAAGAGCAGCCGCTCAGCTCCGCCGGCTCCTGCCACTGAAGAACCGGGCTGAGTACGATCCCGATCCGATCTCCGCGCCCGAGGCGAAGGCGGCGGTTACCGCCGCGGTGCGGATGATGCGAATCGCCGAGCAGGCGGTGGGGCAGGTCGAGCGCTGAGCGAGGGCTCCAGCGACGGACCGTAAAATGCCGGATCTGAGAAACGGTCAACGCTATAACGCAACCGAGTTCAGCTATAGCGACTCGACTGAGAACGCTCGCCCTTGCCGTTGCTCGCCGTTGCACGCACCCTCAGGCCGAGTAAATCCCGAAAAACGGAGCGGTGGGTTTGCCACCCAGCTTGGCTGCGACACGGTC
>JBKQRT010000183.1:0-5318 GCA_052143895.1 Acidimicrobiales bacterium
CATTCTTCTTCAAACAGTGGGGCGGTCGGACGCCAAAAGCTGGAGGTCGCCATCTGGACGGACGGACCCACGATGGATTTCCCCGTGAAGTCGTCACTCTGGCTTGACGCAGGTGGCTGAGGGATGGGGCTGGTGGTCCGAAGTCAAGCTTCAAATCCTGAAGCAGTATCTGGAAGGCTTCACGACCGCCGTCACTGGACGCTCTTCGGAAGTGATTTGCCTAGACCTCTTTGCTGGAAGCTACGAGAACTGGCGACGCAACGACGTGGGGACATTCCCAGGGTCCGCTCAACTGGCGCTCGCCACTAAGCCCCCGTTTACTCGACTGGCCTTTTTTGAGCTGACAGACGAGGCGGCGAAACTGCGGTCAGACATCGAACGGGCACACCCCGGCGACGAGCGGTGGAGCGTCCTGGCGGGTGATTGCAATGTCACGCTACCTATCGCCCTTCGCAGGCTCGAACCGTACCGATGGGCACCGACGTTTGCCTTTCTCGACCCCCGTGGACTTCAGGTCGCTTGGAATACGGTCGCTCGGTTGGCAGCATGGCGGGCGGACAAGAAGACCAAAGTGGAACAGTGGATACTCCTTCCTGAACCAGCCCTTGCTCGGGTTCTGGGGCTTCAGGGTGCGCAAGGTCGCAGGAGCGCTCAGCGGCTAGACGAACTATTTGGCACTCGTGACTGGATTGCCATCCACCAGTTGCGTCGAGAAGGAAGCATTTCAGCCCTGGAGATGCGGGCCGAGTTCGTCAACCTTTTGCGATGGAGGTTGGAGACCGTTCTCGGTTACAAGACAACTCATGCTCTTCAGATCATCAACACAGCAGGTCATCCCGTTTACACAATGGTGTTCGCCACTGACTCGGAAGCTGGCGATCGAATCATGAGTCACGTCTATGACTCAGCAGCTACGTCAACGATCCCCACGATGCAGATGATGGCCCAAAAGGCACGCCGACGCCGGAGAGAGTCCGAATCAGGCGTCGTCAAGCTGCCCGGCTTCGAAGACTTCGGAGAGCCTCTACCAGCCAAGACGGGCAAATACGATCATGTCTCACCATGGGAGCCTCCTCTGCCCACGGATGCGCTACTCGACCTTGAAGGTCAGACAGACATCGACCCCGATGAAATAGACATTGCTGCCTGGGAGCGTGAAATCAGTGATTGAGACATCGAATACCATTCCCAATCACGGCGCCCGTCCTGCCCGACATCAGCCCTGCGCTCGATGCCGAGAGGCTGCACTACAACACCGGGTCAGGGCGCATCCAAGGTGCCTTCGACCGGCACTTACACGGGGATACTTCGGACGGCGTTGCTACCTCTGTGCGCTCCTTAGCTTGCCGGTCGCAAATCATTCTCCATTCCGTCCAGTCCTGCAGCGATGGCGTCCTTCAGGAGTGCGGCGACAACCTCGCTGACCTCGGGCGCAGACTCGAAGTCGATCGTCCACACGACGACGGCCAGCGAATCAAATGAACCGAACACTTCGACGTTCCCGATGTAGGACGTGACAGGGAATGGCGACTCCGTGCGCTCATAGGTAAGTCGATGCTCGTCGTCGTCTATGGCGACAAGACGGTCGGTGATGTTGCCCAGACCTCCGTCCAACGTCAGGTAGCGGAAGGCGCCGATGCCATCACCTTCGATCCGGCATTCCGCCATGCTCGGAAACCACACGTCCAGGCGTCCAAACTGCCTGATTGCGTCCCACGCCTTGTCAGCGGGAACGTCCATCTTCTTGGTGATCGTCTGCTTCGTCTGCATGATCGAGCGTAACTGTGGACGTGCGCCAGCGCCCTGAGGGTGCCCAAGTACACCGGCTCGGCGACGATATTCGACCGGCGCCGACCGGTCCCTGTGTAGGCGGCAATGATGGTCGGATGGCGAATCGCCGGACCACCTACACCGTCGAAGAGCTTGACGAGCTTGCGGCTGGTCTACAGCGACTCCTCGATGCCATGGAGAACGGAACGCTTGAGGCTGACTCGGGCACAATCGCCGGGCTTGAAGGTGCCGTTGCGGCCGTTCGAGCCTTGGCTGAGGGTCGGAATCCATGATCCTGTTGTACCTATTCGGAGGATTAGGTAACGACAACAAGGCGAATCATTCAACTGCGGCAGTGTTAGTTCTGCCAGTCCAGAGTTCCGCCGTCAAATCCAGTTGTCGCCAATAGCCGTTCGTGCGGTTCCGATCCGTTCCAGAGGGTGAGCCTAAGTTCCGCTGGGGTGTACGTTGTCGGATTTGGTTCGAGCCTTAGCCAGGCGAGTGGCGACTCGGGACTGGTAGCAGCACCTGCTTTCATGAGGGCAGACCTCACTGCGGCCTGGGTGGTCTCTCCAAGGTACTGCCAGACGACCGAGTGCAAGACTACGAGGACAGATCCAGCCTCAAGTGTGCCCAGTTGCGAACGCAGCCAGATCGCCGCATCGGCCTGGTCGATGGTCACGGGCGTGTTCTTAGCCATCTCGATGGCATTGCGAAGACGGATGAACCGATCTGCGGGCTCGGGCCATACGTAAGACAGTAGGGTCAAAGCCCCGTCCGCATTAGTCGCATCAATCGGGTTGTGGTCACACCCGCAACGGTCTGCGATCACTGCGCCCGGCGAAAAGGGCGGGGATCCACCTTGCCAGAGGTCGACGAACCGCACTGGTGACTCCTCGTTACCCCAACCCAAGCCATTCTGCTCGTACCAGTAGGAGTTCGCTCCTGTGCCCTGGAAACGGTCGGTCCCGACCGGAATCGGAGGCGGAATCCGGTTGAAAGCAAGAGGGGCACGTGTAACGTCGTTGGTGTGGCCAAGCCCGAGCATGACTCGTGCCCTCAATGCGACAGCATGGAGATCGGCACCTCGTTCAATAGATCCGACAACTCGGGCGATCCCAAATGGGAATGCCATTGTACGGAGTGCCGATTCAAATGGTCAGAGAAGCCGTAGCGGAAGACCACATGGACCACCTACGCCAGGCATCGCCGACCGCTCCATCTCGGTCATAGGCGGCAGCCTCGACGGTGCGATCCTCACCTGCCCGTCACGCCGTCGATCTGCTCCCGGAGAATGTCGGCATGACCTGCGTGGCGTGCCGTCTCTTCGACCATGTGGACGAGAACCCAACGCAGTGAGAGAGGCTCCGGAGTGGTGAGGGGTCTTGCACAGAGCCGCTCGATGTCGTCACATGCGTCGATGATCTCGTTGCTCCGCTGGTGGGCGGCTCGATAAGCGGAGACCACCGAGTGGATGCGGTCATCAGGATCGAGATCGTCACTGGGAACGATGACATCGAGACCGGCGAAGGAATGTTGGAACCAGACGATCTCCACAGTGGTCAGGTGCTTGATCAGTCCCAACAGGCTGGTCCCGGATTGGACGAGCGGCCGACGGGAAACCTCGTCATTGAGTCCCGCCACCTTCAGGGCGATAGAGTCTCGCAGATAGTCGAGGAAGTCCCGAAGGGTCTCCTTCTCGCTGACGAGGTTGAGTGGAGTCCGGCGGTCAGTCATCGGTGCTCACGGCGGACCAGGTCGACTTGGTTTGCGGTTCATTCCGTCCTTCACCCCTTCGGGCGCACGAAAAAGCGCCCGTCCCACAGATTGGCGGGGATCGGGCGCTTCTCACTTTGTACTCCGAGACTGAACCGCTGGGAGGATGGCACTCAGATGGGCATCCTTGTCCTTGCCGTTGCAACGCTCACATTCCGAGCCGCTTGCCTCTGGTCATTCTGAGCCTGCCGGGAGCTACCCCGTACAACCCCTTTGCAGCCCATTCTCAGATGGGGCTACCTCTGCTACACAGCATAAGCGCCTCCTTCGGGATCCTTCTTGCTCCCTACTGGATCCCTCACAATCATTATGCGCCGAGGCGGCGCTCTTTGAAAGAGCAAAAGGTCACTGCGTTCAGCAGCCGGACGATGGGCTTCTCCGGCCTCGTTCAAGGTGTCGACACCCTGGGGCGCAGATGGTCTGTCTACCAGGAGGGCAGAGAATCAGGGGCGGCCAGTGCCGCTCTCCAGGCGTACCATGCCGGTGAGGGGCACAAGGCAAGAGTCCCGAAAGCGGTAGGGCTCACAATCCTGGCGACGATTGGCGGGCGCAAATGTTGCATGTTCGAGACAGACGACTGCGTGATGCGGTCGAGGATCTGCGACCCACTGCCGAGGCGTTCGGTCGGGCGGTGGTCATCTTGTAAAGCGGGTTGATGTTCGGGTACCTGATCCTGACCCTCGTCCACACGATGGCGTTCTGGCACTCTCCGGGGATTCCCTGATTCAGGGGTGCGCCTCCTGGGTGTCCAGGGATACCCATCCACAGCCGCTTGCATGGGAAAGGCGGGCGGACCTGCGGCGCCCGAGTTCATGACCTTCGACCCTAGAGAGACCCAGAGTATCGGCATACCGTCAGCCTTGTAGCGAACCGGTGAAGGAGGCTGAGAACTGCGATGACCGAACTGTCCTCAGTTGCCATGGGCACTGCGGAGTCCACCGCTTCACCCACCAGTCTCAAGCCGGTCATCGACGTCCTGCCCGACTCGGTGTACGACAATCCGACCTGGCGGGGCATGGCCTACTTCTTCCGGGACGTCACGATGTACCTGGCCTTGCTCGTGGTCCTCGTCGTAGTAAGCAACGTGTTCGCCGTCGCCGCACTCGAAGTCGTGATGGCCTTGGTCGTCTCCGGGCTCTTCGTGGTCGGTCACGACGCCGCCCACGGAGCCCTCTTCAGGTCGAAGCGCATGAACTCGACCGTGGCTCACCTGGCATTCCTGCCCAGCTTCCACGTCTACGAGGGCTGGATCCTCGGCCACAACCGGGTGCATCACCCCTACACGGTCCGCCAGGGATACGACTTCGTCTGGCATCCCACCACTCGCGAACAGTTCGCAACGCTGGGGTGGTGGCGCAAGGCCGTCCACCGGGTCGAGTGGTCCTGGGTCGGGGCCGGTCCGTACTACATCCACCAGGTGTGGTGGAAGAAGATGATGGTGGGCCCGAACCCGGCCAGGTGGGTCAAGGCGATCCGCCGAGACCGTTGGATCGTCACGGCGTTCATCGTCGGGATCCTGGCCGTGTTCACCTCCATCGGCATGACCGCCGGTGATTCGGTCGCCGGGATCCTCTGGCTCGACGCCCGCACCGTCCTGTTGCCGTTCCTGGGATTCGCCTACTTCATCGGCACCGTGGTCCACGTCCATCACATCGCCCCGGAGATCCGCTGGTGGAAGAAGGCGGAGTGGAACAAGTTCAAGGCCCAGATGCAGGGCACCACGGTCCTGCGGGCGCCGAAGGGGTTCAACTTCTTCTTCCACTGGATAATGG
>JBKQRT010000184.1:0-2793 GCA_052143895.1 Acidimicrobiales bacterium
GCCGCCGATGGAGCTCTGTGTGGACAGTGGACGCGCCCACACCGAGAGCCTCTCCTACGACAGCAAGGGATTCCTCCGCTTTTGCAACGCCGCGACGCCTCGGGGGAGGTCCTGCTTGGTCGTCTTCTCTCGGTTCGCCTGCCGCCATATCCCACGCTGTTCCCAGTGGTCGGCGCCTGTCCGGTGATAAATGCCGAACTCAGCGACCAGTTGCCCGAGAGAACGACCCGTTGAGCGGGCCAGCGACGAGGCGGTCGACATCGGACTCGCTCCGGCGGCGCTGGCTGGACCGCCGACCGGAAATTGATAGCCTTCCCTATCCTGCGGGAAGGGGTCTGCCAGACCACGCGGATGTTCATCCTTTGTCAGGGTTGCAACGATGAACAAAGATGGGCGAAGGCGGGATGTTCGGTGGGCGGCGTCTCATGCCGAGTCAGATGGGGACTGGATTGAACACCGAGGAGCGGGTCATCGACGCATCGGCGACTCAGATGGTTTCTTGCGCAGTGTCCGGTGCCGAACGCGAGAATCACCGTGGCGGACCGTGGTCGATGGCGATCACCAAGGAGATCCGTTCTGGGCGAGGGGTGGCGGAATGAGCATGAGCCGACGGATGCAGTCATCGAGCCATAGCTCGACCCAGAATCCGCTCAGCCCGGACGAGCGTGATCCCGGAGCGAAGACGCAACGACGAATCGCGCAGCTTGAACTCGTCGGCGAAGAGAAGATCGCTAGATCAGGGACTTCGAGGCGAGGATGGCGGCTCTGCACGCCCTCAAGAGCTCTGAAGATCCCGACGGGATGCTTGTGAGATTACTCGTCGGCTGCATGAAATGGCACCGGCGCCAAATGCGGCAGTGGAAGATACTCAGCGGTGGGTGGCGCTCGGCTGTGTTCTTCCCCGTTCGTTTGATGGCGTCAGTGATCGCGTGGCCGGTCCAGCTCGCTCGATGGAAGGACCTTCATGCGGAGGACGACTACGCCGAGCCACCGAGGAGCTCATGGCGCATCGTCCAGCTCGGTCTTCAAGCGCCTTCGCCGTGGACACCTGCATGACCGCTCGTCTTCCTCGCCTCTGCGGTGTTCATTGGTTGGACGATCTTCGGCGTCCTGTACAACACCATCCAGCCGGGCCAGATCATCGGATCCGGACGGGAGGCGGGCACAGCGGCGTTGGCTGCCGCCTTGTGGGTGATCGTCCTCTCGGTGACGAGCGATCTCAGAGACTCCTGGCGAGGGCCGGTGCGAGCGGTGCTGTGGTCCGCTGATTCCGTGTTCCTGTGGGTCCTCGTGCGACCTACAGATGCCTCCAACCTTGGGACGATCGAGGCCATCAAGACGGGCTTATGGCTGAGCGCAGTCCTAGACCTCATCGGCCTCACGATCATCGTGCCGTTGCTCTACGTCCGAGATGCCCGATCCGCGCCGGACTCAGGCGCGTCGAATCGTCTGGTCCTTCGTAGCTAACCCGTAGGGCAGGTCACCCTGAAAACCCAAACCTTCAGCAGACCCGCTTCGGGGGACTTGTGGCCGGGTTCTGATTGGTCGCACCGGAGGTTGGATGGGTGTTTCGGCACGCTCAGGCTGAGTGCGCCACCAGCTGAAACACTGTGGGACGAACGGCAGGCATGACCCACCGCAGCAAGCCGCCCGGTCGCCGGTGCCCGTGCGACGCCCGTCCCTCGGTCGTGCCAGGATGAGGGGAGTGCCCGGCACCGGGAGAACGGTCGGAGGATCGGATGGAAGACCTAAGGGGCAAGGTGGCGGTCGTCACCGGAGGGGCGGCGGGCATCGGCCGAGGGATCGTCCAGGCGCTGCTCGAGGAAGGTGCCCGGGTGGTGATCGCCGACATCGAAGCGCTGGCGCTCGAGCGGACGGTCGAGGAACTCTCGTCCAGGGGCGAGGTGCGGGGCGTGGTCACCGACGTGTCGGATGAGACTTCGGTCGAGGCACTTGCCGACTCGGTCTTCGCCGAGTTCGGTGGCTGTCACCTGCTCTGGAACAACGCCGGAGTGACCTCGGGTGGCGGGGGAAACCCCTGGGAACAAGAACCGAACGACTGGCGGTGGTGCTTCGGGGTGAATGTGTTCGGCACCGCCAACGGTGTGCTGTCCTTCGTGCCGAGGATGATCGACTCGGGGGAGCCCGGGGTGGTGGTGACGACATCGTCGGGGGACGGAGGGATCGCCCCCGTTCCCTACGCCTCGGTCTACGCGTCGTCCAAGGCGGCGATCAGCTGTTTCACCGAGGCGCTGGCCCACCAACTCCAGGCACAGGGGACGAACCTGCGGGCGTGCATCTTCTATCCCTCGGGCGGGCTGCTCGAGACCGGTCTCTGGGGGGCCCAGCGCAACCGCCCCGCCGCCCTGGCCAGGACCAAGCCCCGGCCTCCCGCCCCGGGTACGACGTTCGTCGAATTCAAGGCGGCACTGGCGGCAGCCGGGAGGCCCACCGACACGGTCGACCTCGCCGAGCTGGGTCGCTTCGCCGTTCAAGGGGTCAAGGAGGGCCGGTTCGTGATCAGCCACGACCTCGACAAGGCGGGCCGCCTGCTGCATGCCCGGGCCGACGCCATCGCCGTCGGTGCGCTCCCGCCCTCGGCGCTCGAGGGACTGACCTGAGCTCGCCGGTGGGGCTGAGGCACCGAACAGGAAGGACGGCAATGACGACCGAAATCGCCTCGGATCACCGCTACACGATCATCTCGGCGGATGCTCACGCCGGTGCCGACATCGCCGACTACCGCCCCTACCTGGCGTCGAGATGGCACCGGGAGTTCGACGAGTGGGCGGG
>JBKQRT010000185.1:0-4522 GCA_052143895.1 Acidimicrobiales bacterium
CTCCGCCGGCTCCTGCCACTGAAGAACCGGGCTGAGTACGATCCCGATCCGATCTCCGCGCCCGAGGCGAAGGCGGCGGTTACCGCCGCGGTGCGGATGGTGCGGATCGCCGAGCAGGCGGTGGGGCAGGTCGAGCGCTGAGCGAGGGCTCCAGCGACGGACCGTAAAACGCCTGATCTGAGAAACTGTCAACGTTATAACGCAACCGGGTTTCAGTTATAGCGACTCGACTGAGAACGCTCGCCCTTGCCGTTGCTCGCGGTTGCACGCACCCTCAGGCCGAGTAGATCCCGAAAAACGGAGCGGTGGGTTTGCCACCCAGCTTGGCTGCGACACGGTCGATCTCCTCTAAGTATTGAGCGATTACAGCGAGTGCCTCCGGGGATAGCTCCGACGCACCAGCGGATAGTTGTCCATGCGCGAGCTTGAAGTTCCACAGCGCCTGGAGAGCGATGTTGCGCTCTTCGTCAGTCAGATCGAAAGTCGCCATGATCCGCCTTCTCGTCGAGTTGGCATCCCCTGAGCTTCACCGTGACCGGTGGCATTTCGGCAACATGGCGCAGTGCCCTCCAAACTCGGGCTGGTGCCATCTCAGGGCGGGTCGCCACCCGGCTCCCGTGTGTCATGGAATTAATCCCGATGTGCAGCGTCCTTGGCACTGTCGATCGCTTCTCCGGCTTTGTGCTCCACCTTCTCGATTACCTCTTCGACTTTGTCCTTTGCGTGGCCGACCTTCTCTTTGGCCTCGCCAGCTTGACGATCAGCCTTTCCTTCGGATTCGAGGTCTTTGTCGCCGACCAGACTCCCGACTGCCTCTTTGGCCTGGCCCTTAACCTGCTCGGTCTTTCCTGCCATGGTGGATCACCCTTCTTGGTCATGTCGCCTCGCCGAAGTCGGCTGGCAACGACATGTCCCACTGTGCTGTAGCCCGAATGGCCCGGCTAGGGGAATAGGTCCCTCTTATCGGACCCGGCTCGTACCGACCGGGAGGACACCGTCTACGCAGCCCCACCGCCAATGTCATCCAGAGGGAGAGCCCTCACTCAGCGACGGGCGAGACGACGACCGCTCTCGGTGTCGGGGGGTGTGTAGTTCTGCTCGAAGTGGTGGTACAGGGCGGACTCGTCTTCCTGAGACAACTCCTCGCCATGCATCTCGATGTCAGGCGCAGACCGCACTTGATCTTTGGTGACTTCGACTTGCAGGTCATCGGGGCCGACATGGATCCCACTCAGGGGCACGAAGGTCAGATGGCGACCGATGAAGCCCTCCTTCACCGTGGCGAACTGCGGCTCGTCTGTCTCGACATCAACGTAGACATCTTGCAGCTTGCCGATCTTTTCGCCGTTCCGATCCACCAGCATCTTCCCGTGCCATTCGGCGGCACTCCACTTCGCTTGTTCTTGGTCTTCGTCCATCTTCACCTTCCTGCCATCGGCAGCACATGACCGGCTCTCCATGGGCACGATCCACCTACCCACTGTGCCAGCCGTTCCTTCCTGTCCCATCGTCGTGCACCGGAATGGGAGGCACTAGGGCCAAAAGTCTTCTCACCCGGCACCGGAGCAAGGTGGTTGGGTATCTAACGAGTAACGCCACGACCGCCCGCCCCGGCACATTGTCGGGGTGGGGCGGGACTGATCGGTCGCCGCCGGGGAGAGGTCAAATACGCACCATGGGGACACCCCTGACCGGTCAGACTGCCATTGATCCGTCAAAGGCAGGAGAATGACCGCGATGGAGTCCCACCTCACCGACCACGAGGCTTCGGGCTCGAAGCCCGATGCGATCGACGACCTGAAGACCATTCCCGTCGCTGAGGTCGAGAAGCGGTTGGGGTCGTCACCTGATGGCCTCACCCAGGCCGAGGCGGAGAATCGCCTGACGCAGTACGGCCCGAACGAGATCGTGGAGAAGAAGGTCAACCCGCTGCTCAAGTTCCTCACCTACTTCTGGGGGCCCATCCCATGGATGATCGAGGCAGCAGTGATCCTGTCCGGAGTGCTCAAGCACTGGCCCGACTTCTTCATCATCCTCGTCCTCCTCCTGGCCAACGCCGGCATCGGGTTCTGGGAAGAGCGCCAGGCCGGCAAGGCCATCGCCGCCCTGAAGGCCGAGCTGGCGATCAAGGCCCGTGTCAAACGGGACGGCAAGTGGGTCACTCCACCGTCGCGTGAGCTGGTACCGGGAGACGTCATCCGCCTGCGCCTGGGTGACATCGTGCCCGCAGACGCACGCCTGCTGGACGGCGACCCGATCGAAGTGGATCAGTCGGCACTGACCGGGGAGTCGCTGCCCGCCAGCCGCCAGAGCGGCGACGCGGTGTTCTCCGCCTCCATCATCCGCCAAGGCGAGATCGGGGCACTCGTCTACGCGACGGGTGCGGACACGTACTTCGGGAAAACCGCGGAGCTGGTCCAAGAAGCCCAGACCGTCAGCCACTTCCAACGTGCCGTCCTCAAGATCGGCACCTTCCTGATCATCCTGGCGGTGGCCATGGTCGTGGTGATCATCGTCGTCTCCACCATCCGCGGGGACCCGTTCTTGACCACCTTGCAGTTCGCCCTCGTCCTCACCGTGGCCGCCATTCCAGTGGCGATGCCGACGGTGCTGTCCGTGACGATGGCGGTCGGGGCCCGGGTGCTCGCCTCGAAGAAGGCCATTGTCAGCCGGTTGGTGGCCATCGAGGAGCTGGCCGGGGTGGACGTGCTCTGCACCGACAAGACCGGGACCCTGACCCAGAACAAGCTCACCCTGGGCGATCCATACACCGTCGGCGAGCTCACGCCCGCACAGGTCATCCTCGACGCATCCCTGGCCTCACGCGCCGACGACGCCGACGCCATCGACCTGGCCGTGCTCGGGGGACTGGCGGACGATCAGTCGTTGGACGACTATCACGTGGTCGAGTTCCAGCCGTTCGATGCGGTGCGCAAGTGCACCGAGGCCACCGTCACCGCCGCCGACGGGTCCTCGTTCAAAGTGACGAAGGGTGCGCCCCAGGTGATCCTGGAGCTGTCGACCAATGCATCGCAGGTGAAGACGGACGTCGACGCGGCAGTCAACGGGTTCGCGGCACGAGGCTTCCGCTCGTTGGGTGTGGCCCGGGCCGAAGGGGACGGTCCGTGGAACTTCGTCGGCGTGCTACCCCTGTTCGATCCACCACGCGACGACGCCAAGGCGACCATCGCCACCGCCGTCCAGATGGGCGTGGACGTCAAGATGGTCACCGGCGATGCCCTGGCCATCGCCCGGGAGACGGCCAGCACGCTCGGGATGGGCACGAACATCCTCGATGCCTCCGGACTGGGCGACGTGAAACGCGAAGAGACCGCGGCGACGGCCGAGTCCATCGACGATGCCGACGGGTTCGCCCAGGTCTTCCCCGAGCACAAGTTCCACATCGTCGACGTCCTCCAGAAGCGAGGTCATATCGTCGGCATGACGGGCGACGGGGTGAACGACGCCCCAGCGCTGAAGAAGGCCGACTGCGGCATCGCCGTCTCGGATGCCACGGATGCGGCGCGGGCAGCGGCGGACATCGTGCTGACCACTCCCGGGCTCTCGGTGATCATCGACGCGATCAAGGAGAGCCGGAGGATCTTCCAGCGGATGAACAGCTACGCGATCTACCGCATTGCGGAGACTCTGCGCGTGCTGCTGTTCGTCTCGGCCGTGATCCTGATCTACAACTTCTTCCCGGTCACGGCGATACAGATCGTGATGCTGGCACTGCTCAACGACGGCGCCATCCTGTCGATCGCCTACGACAACGTGCGGTACCGGGAGCAGCCCGAGGCGTGGAACATGCACCTCGTGTTGGGGATCGCCACCGTGCTCGGCGTCGTTGGTCCGATCGCCGCCTTCGGCATGTTCTACCTGGGCGACAAGGCGTTCCACCTCGACCACGCGCACCTGCAGACCTTGATGTACCTGACGCTCTCGGTCGCCGGACACCTGACGATCTTCCTCGCACGCACACGCGGTCCGTTCTGGTCGATACGGCCCGCTCGGATCCTCCTGTTGGCCGTGCTCGGCACGCAGGCGCTGGCGACCCTGATCGCCGTGTACGGGGTCTTCATGACACCCCTCGGTTGGGGATACGCAGCCTTGGTATGGGGCTATGCGCTGGTGTGGTTCCTCGTCACCGATCGCATCAAGCTGGTCGCGTACCGGATTCTCGATCCGGTCAAGACCGAGACGCCGTCCGATGTGGCGCCGCCGATGGCCGAAGTCAGCCGGTGAGCAGCACGAACGACAGAGGCGTGGATGGTGGCGAGCCGCCGGTGTCCGCTCGGCCGCTGCTCACCCGCAGGTCCCCCGCCGTCAGCTCGGTGGGTCAGGCCTACGCAGAGGGACTCTCCCCCGGAGCGAAGCGACCCACGTCCGCTCCAACCTTCTTGCCGATGTTGGCCAGATGGAAGTGGATTTCCTCGAGCAGGTCGGTCTGGCACCTACTGATCCCAGTCGTGATGTACCGAGCGGTTTGCGGATCCCTCCGGCATGAAGACGCATCGGTGTC
>JBKQRT010000186.1:0-3756 GCA_052143895.1 Acidimicrobiales bacterium
GCCAGCTCCGCCACGCCCGTCCGGCGCCCGCCGGGTTCGAGGGGGCTCGGATCTACCGGGAGTGGACCCCGGAACGAACCTACCGATGAGTAACTTGGGGAGATGGCTGTACCGACCTTCGCCCTGAACGACACGCACCGAGAGTTCCGCGCATCACTCCGGAGGTTCGCCGAGGGGCGGATCGCCCCCCATGCGGCGGAGGCGGATCGGGAGGCCGCCTAGCCGTGGGAGTCCTTCGAGGCCTGTGTCGAGCTCGAGCTCCCGTCGTTGGGCATCCCGACCGAGTACGGCGGTTCCGGAGCCGACATGGTCACCCAGGCCATCGCCACCGAGGAGGTCGCCAGGGTCTGTGCGTCGACATCGGTGACCCTCCTCATCTCCAAGCTCGGCATGTTGCCCGTCATGAACCGGGGGTCCGACGAGCTCGAGCGCACCTACCTGCCCAAGGTGGCGTCGGGCGAGAGTCAGGCCAGCTACTGCCTGTCCGAGGCGGACGCGGGAGGCGACGTCGCCGCCATGCGCACCCGGGCTGTTCGCCATGGCGACCACTACCTCCTGTCGGGTACCAAGTACTGGATCACCAACGCCGGCGTGTCGGACACCTACACGGTGTCCGCCGTCACGGACCCGTCGGCGGGCAGGCGCGGCATCAGCTGCTTCCTGGTCGAGGCGGGCCGGGGGGTCGAGATCGCCCCGCATGAGGACAAGTTGGGCCTGCGGGGGAGCCCGACCGCCGCGGTCTCCTTCGACGAGGTGCGCGTGCCCGCCTCCAATCTGGTCGGCGGGGAGGGAATGGGGTTCACGATCGCCATGCACACCCTCGACCGCAGCCGGCCCACCATCGGCGCCAGGCGGTCGGAATCGCCCAGGGCGCCATCGACGCTGCCGCCGGCTATTTGCAGCAGCGGTCGGCGTTCGGCAAGCCGATCGCCGACCTGCAGGGCCTACGGTTCATCCTGGCCGAGATGGCCATGCGGAACGAGGCGGCCCGGTCGCTGGCCTACCGGGCCTGCTCGCTGATCGACGACGGGGATCCGGACGACGGGCTGACCATGGTCGGGGCGATGGCCAAGTGCTTCGCCTCGGACACGGCGATGGCCGTCACCACCGATGCCGTGCAGCTGCTCGGCGGGTACGGGTTCACGAAGGACTTCCCCGTCGAACGCTTCATGCGGGACGCCAAGATCACCCAGATCTTTGAGGGCACCAACCAGATCCAGCGGGTGGTCATCGCGAAAGGGCTGTTCGGATAGGGATTATGGCTCCGCTGGTCGGGGCCCTGAAGGCCATCTTCGGCCCCGTATCCCTACTTCATCCCTACTGGGCTACGCTCGGGCCCGTGGCCACGATCCGAGAGAGGTCCCCGGGAGTCTGGGAAGTGAGGGCGTTCACCGGCCGTGATGGCCAGGGGCGCCCCACACAGGTGAGCCGGACCGTCCGGGGCGGGAAGCGCGAGGCGGAACGGGTCGCTGCCGAACTGACCCTGCGTCGGGGGAGCGAGGCCGGCAAGGTCACCGTGTCGGAACTGCTCGACCTCTGGATGGAGCAGCACACGCCCTCCTGGTCGCCGTCGACCGTCGAGAACCACAAGAGCCGGGCGGCCCAGGTGAAGGCCGATCCCATCGCCAAGGTGCGCCTGGCCAAGCTGTCGGCGGTGGACGTGGACCGCTGGCACGCCCGACTGGCCCGGAACGGATCCGGCGATGGGTCGATCCGCAACCAGCACCAGGTACTCCGAGCCGCTGTGACCCAGGCCGTCCGGTGGGGCTGGGTCATGACCAATGTGGTTGCCGTGGCCCAACTGGGCAAACGGAAGCAGGCACCACGGGGGGCGCTCGGCGAAGACGAGGTCCGGAGAGTCCTCGCCGCATCTGAGGAGCTCGCCGACGCGCTGGAGGTCGAGCCGGCCGCACCGATCGCGCTCCGTCTAGCCGCCATCACGGGAGCCCGTCGGTCGGAGCTGGCGGCGCTGCGGTGGGTGGACCTCGACGGCGACCGACTGTCCATCGACTCCAGTGTGGCCATCATTCGCCACGGAACGCCCGACTCACCATCGACACCGACCCTCCGGGATGATCCGACCAAGACGGCCAACCGCAGGACGGTCACGCTGGACGCGACCACGGCCGAGGCGCTGCAGCGATTGAGGTGGCTCCAACAGAACCTCGGACCCTGGATCCTGAACGTCGGGGACCGGCCGGTGAATCCGGAGCGCATCGGGGCGTGGTGGCGGCGCGCGCGGGACCGGGCCGGAGTCGACAGCCGATGGCGGCTCCACGACCTGAGGCACTGGTCGGCCACCATGTCGATCTCCCGAGGGCACGACATCCGGACCGTGGCCAACCGCCTCGGTCATGCCAATCCGGCCATGACGCTCCGTGTGTACGCCCATGCCGTCGAGTCGGCCGACGGTCCGGTGGCCGCCATGCTCGGCCAGATCCTGGACGAGCAGGAACACGAGGACGCTCCCGGACTTGCCGTCATCGATCCTGTCTCGACTCCGTAGGCCGACTCGATCCTGTCGCTTCACGACGGGCAGCGGATCGGTGTACCCAGCAGTTCCTCCATGGCCACTCTCGGAATCACGATCCGCCGACCCAGCCTGATCGCCGGAAGCTCACCACGGGCCACCAGCTCGTAGGCCAGCCCCCGGGAGATGTTCAACAGGTAGGCCGCCTCGTCGACGGTCAGGACGAGGCGGCCTCTGCCGGCGGGGGAGGCGGGTGGACTCTCGACATGTTGAGGCGCAGCCTCAGGCAGATGGTCATCATCCGAGCGGACGACGAACATGCGCGCCGGCCCGGGCCTGCGAACCGAGTCATGCGGGGTGCGGTCGTTTTCGGTCATGGAGGGCTCCGTTCGGTTGGTGTGGTCGTGCCCATCGTCCAAACGGACGTCACCCGGAACGTCACCCTGGTCCTCCGGTGGGTCGCCTCCAACGTCACCCTGCAGTGCGCCCGATGGGCTGCAACGTCACCCTGGTGTGGATTTCCGACGGAGCAACGTCACCTTTGTGCCTGAGACTCGATGGTTCGCGTGCTGACTCCAGCATCCCCAGCGGTGTCACCTGCGGCTGGGGAGGAGTCCGTTGCCAAGAATGTCGTGCAGCGCGATCACGACGTCGCCTCCACCCAGTGGGCAAACACGGTGCGTGAGCTCTCCACGGTGGGTGGGAACGGAATAGCGCCCATGGCGGGCATCGAGCCCGCCATGGGCGCTTGAGTGAATCAGCAGATCGGCTCCGCCGAGGCGGTTCATCGATGTCCACACAGTTGCATCATCGGATGCCGCGTCACCCTCGACCGTCGCGAGACCCGGACCGCGAAGGTGGCGGAGGCCGCCCGGAGGGCGCCGCATCCTCGGGTGCACAGGTGTGGATGATGAGTACCGCTCCCGTAGCAATGGCAATGATCGGGGTGACGCTACAATGGCGGCCGTGGCGGGCTCGATGCCCGCCCGGGCGCCCTCTCGCCCGCGTTGACCGACGAGAGCGCCCCCGTCCCTCTCGATGGCACGGCTGCGTCGGGCACGAGCGGCGCAGGGGGCACCGTTCCGCCAGAGGGCCCCAGAGTCGCCGCTGAGGGGAAGAACCAGATCGGTGGCCGCCCACGGTCTCCGGGTTCGGTCAGAACCGTTCTCCGCGGAGAACGACCTCAGTGCGATGGCGCACAAGCCAACCAGCAGATGCGACGTCAGCGCGGGATTGTCAACGGCGTGGTCCCCTCTGTGTCAACCTCCAGTGAGACAGGTCTTGCC
>JBKQRT010000187.1:0-2650 GCA_052143895.1 Acidimicrobiales bacterium
CTTGACGGGAACACAAGGCGTGCCATCGACTTCCACGAGGGCGAGAAGATAGACGAGGAGGCGTTGAAGACTCTCGTTCGCGCCGCCGTGACCCTGAACAAGTCCAAGGCCAAAAGCTAATCCACGGAATCAACGGGCCTGATGACGGTTTGGTTGTAAACCGAGTCTGGTCCCCCGGAACGGACGCAGTACATGAGAGCGGCGTCAACTCCTCGGACGGGCTGGTCCCAGTGGGGGTTCGAACATAGCGACATCACTTGCGGCGAGGGCCCGTGGCCGACCGGTTCGGAATGTCCAAATGCGCCAAGTCTCAAGCGACGAGCCCGCGATTTCCCTGTTCAGGAGGCCGAAGAGGGGTTCGAACATAGTCCCATAACCTCCACCCGTCTTCGAAATTACGACGTTCGCGATGGTCAGTTAGGTGGCCTCACTGGGACCGCAAGTAGCATCCGCCTCACGCCACGCGACGAGCAATCAGTCGGTGATATGAGTGGCATCGCGCTGCCGCGATTGATCAGTGAGGAGAACTTTGGCCGTCGACGGTTCCAACCAGCGGTTCTCCGGCAAGGTGGCTATTGTCACCGGCTCGACCGCTGACCCGAGCATCGGACGTTCCTGTGCGCTCCGTCTAGCGAGAGAGGGTGCATCGGTGGTCATCAATGGCCGCGACCCGTCGCGCCTCGCGTCGACCGAGGCGGCGATGCGAGCGGAAGGACTCGAGGTCGCAGGCGTGGTCGGCTCCATGGAGACTGCGTCGGCCGTGGAGGTGCTCGTGGACCGGGCGGTCGAGGCATTCGGCGGCATTGACGTGATCGTCAGCACCCTCGGCGGTGCCCCGTACCCACTGTCTTTCGACGTCATAAGTGAGACCGAACTGCTCGAGACGGTGAAGTTCAACACTTGGCCGGCACTGGCGTTGATCCGCGCCGCACTCGTTCGAGGGCTCGCCGACCGAAACGGATCGGTCGTCACTATCTCGAGTGGCTCGCCACGAAAGACGACGTCGGCCATGGTCGCGTACGCAGCATCCAAGGCAGCCTTGAACGCGATGACCCGCACGATCGCTGCCGACCTCGCACCGAGGGGCGTCCGGGTCAATGCGGTCAGCCCGGGGCTGGTCCGTACCACGGCGACACGCTCCACGTGGGAGGCCGACGCCGGGCGAGCAGCCGGTTCGGCGCTACCAATCGGTCGGCTGACCGAAGCAGACGACGTCGCCGATGCAGTCACCTTCTTGTTGTCGAATGATGCTCGTCAGATCACGGGGATCATCCTGGACGTCGACGGGGGAAATCACCTCGTCGGTGGGGGTTGGACGCCGATCCGGTAACGCAGCCTTGGGACTCGGTCATCGGCCGGGCCAGTTCTCTTTCAAGGGTCCGACGACCTCGATCCCGAGAACCTCGATCTGCTCACGGACGGCCTCTGGCGCCATCCCAGGAAGTTGTACCCGCAGGTTGAGTGCGTCGACGCCGCTGACTTCCACGAGCTCGCAGAGGCGGATCACGACCTCGGCCGGATCGACTGATGCGATTGTCTGGTCGTCGCCGAATGAGATCTTGGCGTTCGAGTAGCTGTCATACACCGCTCGCTGCTGGCGTACGAGATCTGTGGGCAAGTCGCCCAGCCAGACTCGCCGGATGAGGACCTTCGAACCGGTTCCGCAGGCCGTGTCGAAGGCCTCGGTCAGATGTGCCAGCCGGTCGACGCCCGACAGGCCTTCCAGCAGGATCCCCGCTCCGCATTGCGCCGCCCGTTTCGCGGCGGCCACGGACACTGCAGCACTGAGGACAGGCACCGGATCGCCGCGACACGCGCGAAGCGCAGGGTCGCCGGCCACATGGCGCAAATCTTCGCCGCGCAGCATGGCCACTAGCCGAGGGAGCTCCGACTTGAAGAGACGGACAGCGTCAGCCGGATCCATGCCTGCAGCCTCGAAGTCGAGCGGGAGCGCACCTGCAGCAACCCCGAGACCGACCCGGCCGCGATGGCGGGCGTTGAGCCAGGCAACCTCTTCGGCCACGAGCGTGGTCGGCCGAAGTGGGAGTAGCAAAGGCGAGGCAGCGGCCCAGCCCGAGCTGTTCTCCTCCAAGACAAACGTCGCCATCTGGAGAGGCTGTGCCAGGTAGCCCGAGAAGCCGCCGTGGTGCTCGCTCGTCATCACTCCGTCGAACCCGACGCGAAGGGCAAGGCTCGCCTGGGTGCACAACTCGCTCACGATTGCATCGGGATCGAGCTCGTTGTGCGGGTACAGGCGGATCGAGACTGAACCGCGAGCGAACGGGGCCGTCGGTTTCGGTGCTTTCATCCCCGTCAAACTACGGGTGACCGGCCGGAGCGTCACGTTGGCCGCCGATGGAGCTCTGTGTGGACAGTGGACGCGCCCACACCGAGAGCCTCTCCTACGACAGCAAGGAATTCCTCCGCTTTTGCAGCGCCGCGACGCCCCGGGGGAGGTCCTGCTTGGTCGTCTTCTGTCGGTTCGCCTGCCGCCATATCCCACGCTGTTCCCAGCGGTCGGCGACTGTCCGGTGATAAATGCCGAACTCAGCGACTAGTTGCCCGAGAGAACAACCCGTTGAGCGGGCCAGCGACGAGGCGGTCGACATCGGACTCGCTCCGGCGGCGCTGGCTGGACCGCCGACCGGAA
>JBKQRT010000188.1:0-4215 GCA_052143895.1 Acidimicrobiales bacterium
CTTGCCCTTCGCTTCATCCTCACACCTATGTCAGAGCTCCTTCGGCCCGGTGATCCTCGATGCGATCGCGTGCGTGCCGGATACCCGAGCGGCGTCCGCGCAAACGGCGGGCGAGGGGATCCGGCGCCGCGGTGGGCGGCGGGCAGTTAGGTTCGGGCGGTGCACCGATCGACGACCCCCGTGTCCGCATGACGCCGCCTCACACCGGTGCCCCGGTCATCCGGATCGAGCACGTGTCCGTGGTGCGCGACGCGGTGCCGCTCCTCGACGACATCTCCTGGGCGGTCGCCGCCGGTGAGCGGTGGACCCTGCTCGGGCCGAACGGCTCGGGCAAGACCACGCTGCTCAAGGTGGCGGGTGCTGCACTGTGGCCCACCGCCGGGGTCGTCGAGGTGCTCGGCGAGCGCCTGGGACGGGTGGACATGCGGATGCTGCGCCGGCGGATCGCCGTGGTCAGCGCGTCGGTCGGTCGGACGCTCCGCCAGGAGATCCCCGCGCTCGACGTGGTGCTCACCGGCCGAACCGCCGCCCTCGAGACGTGGTGGGACGAGTACACCGACGCCGACCGCGACGAGGCGCGCCGGCTGCTGTCCGACGCAGGGTTCGGCGGCGACGGGTTCGCCGGACGGCCCTTCGGATTGCTCTCGGAAGGTGAGCGCCAGCAGGTCCTGTTGGCCCGGGCCCTGATGAGCCGGCCCGAGCTGCTGTTGATGGACGAACCGGCGGCGGGTCTCGACCTCGGGGCCAGGGAGCGGCTGCTCGCCCGGTTGGCCACGCTCGTCGGCGACCCGACCGTACCCCCGATGGTGCTGGTCACCCACCACCTCGAGGAGATCCCTCCGGGGGTGACCCACGCCGCGCTCCTCCGTCAGGCGCGCCTGTTCGCCGCCGGTCCGGTGGCGGACGTGCTCCACGGGGCCGCGGTGTCCGAGGCGTTCGGCGTGCGGGTGGCGGTCGACCGTCGGGAGGGCCGCTGGTCCGCCCGCGCCGAGGGCTGAAAAAGCGGACGGTTCGGCCGCCACCGGGACGAGGACGCCGGTCGACTTCTGGTTCGACCCGTTGTGTCCTTGGGCATGGATCGCTTCCCGGTGGATCCTCCATGCCACCGAGGCCCGTCCGATCGAGGTCCGCTGGCACGTCATGTCGCTCGCCTATCTGAACGCCGACAAGGAGGATCTCTCGGACCGGAACCGCGAGTTGATGGCCGAGGCCTGGGGTCCGGTGCGGATGTGCATCGCCACCGAGCAGGCCTACGGCTCCGAGGTGCTGCTGCCCCTCTACACCGCCCTCGGCAACCGGTTCCACCTCGAGGGGAAGCCGAAGGACCGGGCGACCATCGAGGAGGCCCTGGTCGGGGCCGGCCTGCCCGCATCCCTGGCCGACGCGGCAGACACCGACGAGTTCGACGACGCACTCAGGAAGCCGCGCCACGCCGGCATGGACCAGGTCGGCTACAAGGTGGGCACCCCGGTCATCAGCGTCGAGGGTGTCGCCTTCTTCGGCCCGGTGGTCACGCCGGCTCCGAAGGGTGAGGCGGCCGGCGTGCTGCGGGACGGCGTCCTGGCGGTGGCCGGTACCCCTGGCTCCTACGAGCTCAGACGCAGCCGGGACGTCGGGCCCATCTTCGACTGAGCCCGGCGTCGCGTCTCCAGATTCGGCCTTTGCCCCCGCACGGCCCGCCCGGTGGAGCGGCGACAGTCGTTCAGTGGAGCAGCGACAGCACGAGCAGGCCCTGGGCGAGGTGGTAGGTGACGTGCACCGCCAACGGTCCGAAGCGCAACGGGAGTACGAACCGGTCGAGGGCGAGCACGGTGTCGGACGCCAGGAAGAGGATGGCCCCGGCAGCGGCCTCGGCGATCCCCACATTGGTGGCCAGCACCGCCATGGCGGCGATGGCGGCGATGTAGAGGCACACCGGTCCGATGAGGACCTGTTGCCCGCGCCGGACGAGCGACCGGATGACCACCAGTCCCGGTGCCGCCTCGACGGACAACACCACCGCCACCGCCACCGCCAGTCCGATCCCCGAGAACGAGAAGGCTGGCGAGCCCGGCGGTGCCGGCGGCTGGAGCAGCCCCACGATGAACATCAGGTGCCCGGCGAGGAACGCCACCAGGCCGGGCACGAACAGGTCACGGGGGAGCATGAGCAGGACGTCGCCAACCAGGCAGCAGACCAGCGCGGCCACGAACCACCAGCGCCGGTCCACCAGGTCGATGCGGGAGGCGGGGATGGCGGCGGCGGCCACGGTCAGGGCGACGAGGACGGCTGGCTTGGCCACGTACTCGAGCCGGCGGTCGGAGGTGCCGACGGCGAACCAGTCGGCGCCGGCAGCGACCCCTGCCCCGACCAGCAGGATCCAGAACAGGCCCACCCGGACGACCCTACCGGGCGCCATGGTCCGTGACCTGGGACGTTGCGGGCCGGTTGAACGGCCCGGACGGTCGCGGTAGAACGGGCAGCAGCCAACGTCCGGGGGAGGGCCGTTGCGACCGCGCCAGGTCGATGTCGGCAGCGTTGTTCCCCGACCATCCACCACCTTTGAATTGCCTGTGGTTAGGGTTTTTCTGCAAGGAAGGTAGGTCGAGGAGCTGATGCCCATGGTCCTTGTGATCATCATCGTGGTTGCATGGATTGTGATCTTGGGACCCAATATGCTGAAGCGTCGTCTGCAGGGTGGCGACGGCATCACGTCGATCTCCCACTTCCACCACCAGCTCCGGGTGCTCGAGCAATCGGCACCGCCCCCGATCGTCGCCCCCGCCTACCGCCTGCGGTCGATCGACGGCAACGGGCAGGAGGGTGTCGGCCCGTCCCCGGCGGGCCCCATGGTGGCTCCCAAGCTGACCGTGGTGGGAGCGGACCAGCTGCCCCGCCCGGCGCTGGCCTTCCTCGGTGAGGGCGAGCCCGACTCCACCGGTGCCGGGGGGGGGCCGGAACCCGGCACCCGCGCCACCGCCGACGTCCCTCCGGTCCAACGGACGGTCCGTACCGGACCGCCGACACGGCCGCGTGACCTGCCGTCCCGGCACCTGGCCCGTCGCCGCCGCCGCGACACGCTCGGTGTGCTGGCGGTTGTGTTCCTGGTCACGTTCATGCTCGGCTTCGTCCCGGGGGAGCGACCGGCCTGGATCGTGACGCTGCTGACCGGTACCGCCCTCACCTCCTACGTGGCATTGCTCGTGCACTTCCGGAGGACGGCCGAAGAACGCGAGCGCAAACTCCACTACCTGGAACCCGCCGGTCACGTGGCACCCGCCGGCTGGAGCGACGACAGCCCCGACGGGGTCGGTCTGCCGGTGACAGTGGGGGGCCGCTACGCCCACCCGTCCAACCAGGCGGCTGCCGCTCACTGAGCCGAGCGGCCGCGTCCTCGCTAGGATGCGCGGCATGCCTAACGACGCTCAGCATCGAACACTGTCAACTGCCGACGATGGGACACCGGTGACGGAACGGCTGGCGGCGGCGGTGGCACGCGGGGTCGAAGGACGGGCGCTCCTCACCCATCCGTTCTACCAACGGTGGGAGTCGGGCGAGCTCGACCGTTCGGAGGTGGCCGAGTACGCGGTCCACTACCGCGCGTTCGAGGCCGCACTGCCTGCGGTGCTCGGCGCAGTGGCGACCGGGCTCCGCCGGGACGGACGGATTGAAGCGGCCGCCGCCGTGGAGCGGAACCTGGCCGACGAGCTCGCCGTCCCCGCACCCCACCTCGAGCTCTTCGACCGCTTCGCCGCCGCGTTGCCGGCCGCCACCGCGGAGGCACCGGGGCCGGCGGCGCGGGCACTGGTCGACACCTACGACACGCTGGTCGCCGACGGCCCGGTCGCCGCGTTGGCCGCGCTGGCCGCCTACGAGACCCAGGCGTCGGCGATCGCCGTCACCAAGGCGGAGGGCCTGCGGCGCTGGTACGGCGTCGAGGGGACCGGTACCGAATTCTGGGACGTGCACGCCGGCATGGACGCCGACCACGGCCGTTGGGCGGTCGAGGCGCTGGCGTTGCTCGACGCCGATCCCCGCTCGGTCGAGGTCTCGGCCCGGCGGGCCGCCGACGCCTGGTGGGCCGTGCTCGACGAGCGGCAGGCCGCCGCACCGGTGCGCGCCTAGCGTTCCTCCCCACGGATGGTGCTGGCGGGGGCGGCCGGACGGATCCGACGGACGCCGGGTTCCGGCCTCAATCCAGGCGGCTCAGCCGAGCTCGGTCCCCACCACCGAGAC
>JBKQRT010000189.1:0-13298 GCA_052143895.1 Acidimicrobiales bacterium
CGAGGCCCGGGGACTCCGGCGCAGCAGAAGATGGGGATCCCCAACTCGACGCACTTGGCGTAGATCGGGTACATCTTCTTGTCGTTGATGGCCACCTGCGGGAAGGTGCCCGACGGGAAGACCCCGACGGCCCGGATGCCCCAGGTCTCGTAGGCCCGGACCATGGCCCGGATGCCGTCCATCCCCTCGTTGGGGTCGACCGACATCGAGGGGATGAAGCGGTCGGGGTAGCGCTTCAGCGCGTCGGCCCCGGCCCCCTCGGACTCGTCGATCCCGATGAGCCCCTTCTCGACGCCCCACCGGTCCATCTCCCCGAGGGTGACCGCCACCGGGTCGGTGGCGTCGGTCAACTCCTTCTCGGGCACGTCCTTGAACAGGTACTCCGCCGGGAACTTGAAGACCTCCTTCGACTCCCGGTCCTTTGTCTGACGGGTGATGAAGTCGTAGACGCCCGCCAAGTCCGCGTGCGGGAACCCGATCATGGTGTCGACGATCCCCACGTCGTAAGGCATCCCCATGGCTTCGTCCTTTCACTCGGCGGTCGGAGCATGATAGAACGCCATTTCAGATTGTCAACTACCACCTACGTCAGAGGCCACTTCATGGATCGAAATGCCATTTCATAGGCACGCCGACCTGCTCGTGGCCGGCCTTGCAACCTGCGTTGGGCGACCGTGAGCCGCGCACGTGCAGGTGCGGCGCTCCTGCCCAGCGAACTGAGCGAGTCGCAACGGGCCCGGAGGGATCGCATCATCGATGCGGCCCTGGCGCTGTCGCGGCGGCGGGCGTTCGAGCAGATCCAGATGAAGGACGTGGCCGAGGCGTCGGGGGTAGCCCTCGGCACCATGTACCAGTACTTCTCCTCGAAGGACCACCTCTTCGCCGAGGCACTGGTGCACTGGGGCGAGCTGCTCCCGGACAACCTCCGGAGCCGTCCGCTGCAGGGCGACGACCCGGCGCAGCGCATCACCGAGGTCCTGCATCGCGCCGTGCGCGCCTTCCAGCAGCAGCCCAACCTCGCCAAGCTGGTCACCGCCCTCTCCGTCTCCTCGGACCCCTTCGCCGTCGAGGCCATCGCCCGCCTCGATCAGTCAACCGGAGCCGTGTTCCGAGCTGCGCTGGTCGGATTGGATGAGCCGACGGCCGCATCCATGGTTCGGATCATCTACCACGTCATGGCCGGCACCCTGCGGCTGTGGTCGGCCGGCCGGATGTCGATCGTCGACGTCTACAGCTCCATTGACGAGACGGTCGACCTGCTGTTCCGATCGCAGGTGCCGGGAGAGGAGTCGTAAATGGATGTCGAGGACAGCCCGGAAGAGCGTGTGTTCCGCAACGAGGTGCAGGCCTGGCTGGATGGCACGGTGCCCGAGGCGTACCGGACCCAGTCCTGGGCCAGTGATCTGATCGATGTCGGTACATCGGACTTCGCCGACGCGTGCCGGAGCTGGCAGCGCCTCCTGTTCGACGGGGGCTACGCCGGGCTGACGTGGCCCAGCGAGTTCGGTGGCAGGGGGGCGAGCATCGGGCAACAGCTCATCTTGAGCCAAGAGCTGGGGCGCTACTCCCTGCCGATCGGCCTGTTCCTGGTGGCGGTGGGGATGGTCGGTCCCACCCTCATCGTCCACGGCACCACCGAGCAGCAGGAGGCGCACCTCCGACCGATCCTCACGGGCGAGGAGGTGTGGTGCCAGCTCTTCAGCGAGCCCGGGGCGGGCTCGGACCTGACATCGCTCCAGACCCGGGCCCAGCGCGACGGCGACGAGTACGTCGTGAACGGTCAGAAGGTCTGGACATCGTTCGCCCAGCACAGCGACTGGGCCATCCTGTTGGCGCGCACGGGCGGCCCCGGAACCGGTCGCCACGGGATCACCTCTTTCTTCTGCGACATGCGGACGCCGGGGATCGAGGTCCGCCCCTTGTGCCAGATGACTGGCGTCGCCCACTTCAACGAGGTCTTCCTCACCGATGTCCGGATCCCCGTCGCCAACGTGGTGGGCGAAGTGGATGAGGGCTGGACGGTCGCCCGCACGACTCTGACCAGCGAGCGGATGACGATCGGCGGGACGGGCAACCTCGGCTCCATGGTCGACGCGTTGGTCGATACCGCCGGGCTCCACGGACGCCAGGAAGACCCGATTGTACGCCAGGGTCTGGCCCGTGCCTATACCAATGCGCGCCTGGCGGAGTTCCTCGGGCTCCGGGTCCAGACGGAGCTGAGCCACGGACGCATGCCTGGCCCGGAGGCGTCGATCCTGAAGCTGCTCATGTCCCGACAGCTCCAGCTCATCGGTGACCTGGGGGTGTCCATCGAGGGGCCGGCTGGGGCACTGTGGACCACCGAGGACGGAGCCCAGTCCGTGTGGCCCCGACGCCTATGCGACCAGTTCATGGTGCGCATCGGCGGGGGCACGGACGAGGTGCAGCGCAACATCGTCGCCGAGCGCATCCTGCGCCTGCCTCGCGAGCCCGTAGTGCGCTGATCGGGATGTAGGTGCCAGGAACCTCATCCGGAACGCTGACCTGGGACGTCGTGCGACGCAGGAGTAACAGCGAAACTGGTCCGTGAACCTCTCGTTCCTCTGTATCACCTTCGATCGCACCCTACAGATCCTCCGTCTCCAATGGTGTGACAACACCCATCTGGCCATAGCAGTCGTCATGCTCCGACACGAGGTGGCGGCCCTCCGTCGCCAAGTGAAACGTCCAACTTTGGAGCCCACAGACCGAGCACCGGGTCCTGCCACGACGACTCGGAATTGCCTCGGCAGCTCACGGTTCCGTGGGGCCAATCGGCTTGGAGGGCTCATCCATGGAAATCACCTCGTGGCGTGAGGTGGAAGGGACGCTTGGAACCCACAGGCAAGCTCGGGTTCCAATGGACCAGGGGCAGGTGCGCGGGATACCGTCTGAAGCAAAGGAGGTAACTGTGCTCTCACGACCGTCTCAGGTGTTCGACGCCGACAACCACTACTACGAGGCCGAAGATGCCTTCATCAGGCACGTCGATCCGAAGATGCGTTCGAGGTGCATGCGCTGGGGTGAATTCGACGGCAAGAAGCGGCTCGTAGTCGGCGGAAGGATCAACCGATTCGTACCCAACCCAACCTTCGATCCGTGTTCGAAGCCAGGAGCACTCAACGATTATTTCCGGGGCAAGGTCGAGATCACAAGTCTCCGCGACGCCTTCGGCGACCTCGAACCGGTCAGCCCTGCCTACCGCGACCCCGCCGCGAGACTCGAAGTCATGGATGCGCAGGGTCTGACCGGGGCCTTCCTCTTTCCGACCCTGGGCGTTGGGATGGAGGGTGCGCTAAGCAACGACCGGGCAGCGCTCCTCGCCGCCTTTCGAGGTTTCAATCGTTGGTTGCTAGATGACTGGACCTATGACTACAAGGACCGCATATTTGCAGCCCCGTATCTAACTCTTGCGGACGTCGAATGGGCCATCGAGGAGTTGGAATTCGTATTGGCTCATGGCGCCCGCCTGATCAATATGCGGCCTGGCCCGGTCGAGGACCCCATGGGAAACCGCTCCTTCGGGCATCCATCTCACGATCCGTTCTGGGCTCGCGTGAACGAAGCGGGAATCACCGTTGCCTTTCACGGAGCCGATGCAGGGTATGGCTTCATGCTCGAGGCATGGGGGGTCAACCCGGATTTCCAATCATTCCGGCTACCGGTCCTGTTCCAGCTCCTCATGATGTCGCCGATCAGCGATACCATCGCCTCATTCCTTGCCGATCAGCTCTTCATCCGGTTCCCCCGAATCCGTCTGGCCGCGATCGAGAACGGATCCGAATGGGTCGTTCCGTTGTTCGCGAAACTGAAGAAGGCCTTCGACATGCGACGGCCTATGTGGAAGGAAGACCCACGCGAGGTGTTTCGGCGTCACGTTTGGGTTTCCCCGTTCTACGAGGACGATCTGGAAGAGCTCGCTGCCGTCATCGGCGTGGAGCACATGCTGTTCGGATCGGACTGGCCCCATGCCGAAGGGCTCGCAGACCCGCTCTCCTATCTCGACGACCTCGATGCCGCGGGACTCTCGGAGACGGACGCGGCTCGCGTGATGCATGACAACGCGGCAGCACTTGCCGTGCCGGTCGCTTGACTTGCCGAGGATGTGGGCGGGCTCTGTTGCGTTGGTAGATCGGCACTCGCGGTCCTGACAGATCCGGTGGGATTGACCGCTCAGACCACAAGTTCGAGTTCGTCGAATGCCGCAACAACGATCAGTCCCGGAAGAGCATCGATTCCAAACTCGTAGTGTGTGGGGGTCAAGAACCCATCCGGGCCGTTGACCTGGGACTTTCTCCGGAACGAACGTGGTCGCGCAGATGGCTCGTGGCCCCCTCGTTTCTCTATCTCGCGTTTGTCCGTACCCTGCAGCTCCTCCGTCTCCGACAGTCTGACGACGCCGATCTCGTCATCGACGTCATCATGCTTCGGCACGAAGTGGCGGTTCTTCGGCGCCAGGTGGACCGACCCGCCCTGCGACCGGCGTCCGGTGGAGTCTCGTCCTCCGCCCCCTGACCTGAATCGCGCCATGATCCAGGGGTGGAAGATGACCGTGTCCGACTGCTCCTACCGGTTCGGCTCGTATGCAGGTGAGCGTTGAGACCCGCGTCTACGGGGAGCTGAACGACTTCTTGCCCCAGGCCCGCCGAGGCAGGGTGCTCACAACCAGGGTCGCTGCCGGCACCACGGTGAAGGACCTGGCCGAGTCACTTGGTGTACCGCACCCGGAGATCGACGTGATCTTGGTGAACGGGCAGTCCGTGGAGTTCGGCCAGCAGATCAGCGACGGCGATCAGGTGGGTGTGTATCCGTTCTTTGAGACCGCTGTCCCGGCGCCGATCCTCCACCTGCGCCCGAGGGTGAGTGGTGAGCCACGGTTCGTCATCGACGTCCACCTGGGTCGACTGGCCCGATACCTTCGGCTCCTGGGGTTCGACGCGGTGTGGCGCAACGACACCCCCGACAAGGAGCTCGCCGCCATCTCGCTGCACGACAAACGGATCCTGCTCACGAGGGACCGTGGGCTCCTGAAACGTGGCGCGGTCACGTACGGCTACTACGTGCGGGAGACAGGCTGGCGACTCCAGGTAGCCGAGGTGCTACGGAGATTCGATCTCTACGATGCCATCGAACCGTTCGGTCAGTGCCTCGAGTGCAACGGGCACCTCGAGTCCGTGCCCAAAACGGAGATCGAAGATCGTCTGCCTCCCCGGACCCGGCACGACTACGGGGAGTTCCGACGATGCCCCGACTGCGGCCGCATCTACTGGAAGGGATCGCACTACGATCGGCTGCGCGCCGTGGTGGACGACATCCGACGTGAGGGACGAGATGGCGTTCGTGCCCGTACGCCGTACGGCACCAGCGAGTCTGCGCTCGAAGCGTGTGGCCGGGGTTGGTCGGTGGTCCCCCTGCACAACGTGACAGCCGGCCGCTGCTCGTGCGGCGATCCGTCGTGTCCTGCTCCGGGGAAGCACCCTCGCATCGCATGGGACCGGCTCACGCGCGAAGCAGCCACTCCGGATGAGGTCGAGCGCTGGTGGCGGCGATGGCCGCAGTCCAACCTTGGACTGGTCACTGGGGCGGTGTCGGGACTCGTGGTAGTCGATGTCGACCCCCGCCACGGCGGCGGCGACACCCTGGTCGAACTCGAATCCGTGCATGGCGGGCTGCCCCATACGGTGGAGTCGCTCACCGGTGGCGGGGGCCAGCACTTCTACTTCCGCCATCCGGGCATTCGGGTCGCCAGTCGCCCCGTTGCTCCGGGGCTCGACGTCAAGGGCGACGGCGGGCTCGTCGTGTGCCCGCCGAGTATCCACGCCACGGGTCGCTCCTATGTGTGGGAGACCGGATGCGAGCCGGGCACCACCGCACTCGCAGACGTTCCCTCGTGGCTCCTGGCACTGGCCCTCGATGCAGGCGACCCAGAGAGAAGGGAGCGCAGGGCCGCAGCTGAGATGCCGCCGCGCACCGAAGGTGAGCGCCACGAGTTCGCGGAACTGTGGGCGGATATCGGCATTGCACTGGAGCCGGGCGACCACTACTACCTGTGCCCCTTCCACGACGATCACCACCCATCGCTCCACATAGACGCCGAACGGTGCCGCTTCTACTGTTTCGGTTGCACCCGCGGCGGCGGGGCCGGCCGGTTACGTCGCCTTGTGGGCGTCCACCACGGAGTGCGCGGACCGAACCTACCTGACGCCAGACCACCCGACCCGGGGGTCTCCGCCCAGGCAGAGTCGGAGCCGCTCACCCTCACCGGTCGGACCGAGATCGACGTGGTGGGCGAGTCTAGATATCAGGACGCACTTCTCGAGCTCACGGGCGGCAGACGCCACTACGGCGGCGTGCGCATGCGGACAGTGGCCCGCCTCGTCCCCGAACCGGACGGGGCGGAGCCAGGGGCGATCGCCGTGACCATCGCCGGGCGCACCGTGGGCTGGCTTTCCCGCGCCGATGCAGCCCGCCAGCACGACACGGTGGTCGCCGCCATCCAGCACGATGGCAGGGCAACGTGCACGGCCACGATCGTCGGTGGGTGGGAGCGCGAGCACGGGGACATCGGATATTTCGGGGTTCGCCTCCAGTTCTGAACGGACAGAACCCGAAGTTCTCCGGTCGCGGCTTGGCTGCTGACCGTAGGGGGAGAAGATGCCCGCGTCCGGTGCGAGAGAGTGGGCCGGACTGAAGGCGCTCGCCGCTTGTGGCCCCCGGGGCGGATGAGCCACCCGTGTATGCCGCCGTGGGTGCCTGCCAGCGGCGCAGACCACGTCCCAACCGGGGCCCCATGTCGGCATCGCCGCCGAGAGGGCCGTTCGAGCGGACGGCGTAGGTGGGATCACCGGTGCAAGTGGTCGGACCCCGACGCGAGGGATCCGAACCCATCCGTTCAGGCCGGGACAATCAGGCCGTAATGCCCGTCGTAGCGCCGGTACAGGACACTTCCCCGGCCGCTCGCGGCATCGGCAAAGAAGACGTGGGGCTCGCCACCGGAGTCAAGGCGTTCGACGGCCTGCTCCAGGGTGAGGGTCGGCGGTGGTACCGCTGACACCACTACCCGCTCCACCGTGGGAACGAGATCGGTGTCGGAGGGAACTGTGTCGGAGGGAACGACCCGGGTCAGCCGATACGAGCCGTCCTCGAGCCGCTCCATCATGCTGTCAGCCCCGCTGGCAAGGTCGCAGAACAGGTAGAAGTCGTAGTCGAACTGCTCCATGTCGAATACGGCCTCATCTGGAAAGAGCTCGCCGAGAGCGAACGTCTTGTGTCGGACGAGCTGGCGATCCTCCGCCGGTCGGTCGAAGTACGCGGGCCGGATCGTGTGGAGATCGCCATGCCGCCACTCCCCCGGCTCGGGGACGGGATCACGGTGACGAACGAACTTGCCGTACGTGGCCCGATGGTCCAACCTGTCACGCAAGCGATAGACCAGGAGGTCGATCGCCTCTGGCATCGTATGTGCGGCCACGTGTGCCCGCACCAGATCGCCGTCCACATCGAGTGATGCCTGGGCAACCGCCCGACGGCGCCTCGCCGGATCCGGCTCAAACGCCAGCTTCAACCGAGCAAAGAGTACGGGCTCCTCGAGCTCCTCCACCATACGGTGAACCGCAACCTGGGCGGTGGCCTTGGCGTCTTCGTCGACTGCTCCCCTCGTCGAAAGCTGGATCTGCAGGGGGCCGGCTTCGGCGACGAAATTCGGTACCGCGGCTTCTGACCGCGAGACCCACTGCTCGGCGATTTGGGCATGGTCGATCATGCACTGCACGGTCGTGCCCGACTCGCTCGAACCGGCCGCATCCCACAAGACGGTTACTTGCACCTCGCCACCCTGGATTCGGGCGTGATGCTTGCAGCCGAACACCCGACTGCCCTCGACCCACGTGGCGATTTCCGACCGCCCCACGAGATCGTGGCCGTCCACGTGCAGCACCGGATCGGCTGAGTACAGGACGAGCGCCCCGACGATGTCGCCCTGGGACACACTCGTGGCCCAAGCGCGGGCCACCTCGAGGGGATGGGTGGCCGCCTGGCGAAGCTCTGGGTGGACTCGCCCATGGGGAACCGGGCCCTTGGTCTCTATGCTTCTGGCACCGACCAGCGTCCCAAAATTGTGTTGTTTGTGCGACACCCTGGTGCCCTCTCGCAGTCGGACATCGACGGCTCTTTCGCCACCTAGCTCCCGGCGGATGTCGAAGTGCACCCGCGCTCCTGCTCGACGGGCCACCGATTCGATGTCACCGGCGCGAGCCGCGTACAGCCGACCGCCCCGAGCAACCTCGGCCTTACCGCTCCTCGGGTCGAACCACTTGATCATCCCATACGGCATGGCCGATCTCCCTACTTGCAATCCATCGGGTCACCAGCGATCCAGCGCACCGATGTGCCCCAGTCCGGTGAGTTCGGAAGCGTCACAGAACTCGATTGCCACGTGATGCGTGAACGCTTCGGTGATCGCAGCGTCGACGACGTTCTCGACGACGATCGGGGTCGCCCCGCACCTGGTGCACGAGACGTCAGCGGGCACCAGCTGGCCGCAGTCGGTGCATCGGCCCCCGGGAGCGCCGTAGCCGTCCTCGACCACCAGGCGCGCCACCCGGCCCGTCCCGAGCGCCTCTAGGGCGGGCCCGAGCCCAGTCACCGCACCCGAGCCCTCGGCCGCGCGTTCGCGCAGCTCGACGATGAGTTCTCTCTGACGCTGCACCTTGGCAGCACGGACGACCTCGCTCGCGGCGCGTGCAACCTCCGTCCGTTCGCTTGCCACGGGGAGCCGGATCCTTCCCCTGACGAGCGCCGTGGCGTGTTCCGGGAGGTATCCCTCGAGCTGAGACACCGAGTCCTCTTGGCCACAGAGCACCAGGCCGGTGGCTGGCCGTTCCTCGAGCTCGGAGACCACGGCGCTAGCCACGTGCCGGTAGTGCTGACGAGCGAGTTCCTCGTGGCGGCGTTCGAAGCTCCCGACCTCGACATCGGTGTCCACTTGACGCTCGATGGAGTCGTTCGGCGCTTCCTTCTCCTCGATCTCGCCTTGCTCAAGACGAAGCATGCGGGAATGCTGCCTGTCGACCGCCACGACGAGGGTCTGCTCATCGGCGAACAGGACCGCGCAGAGTTGGGCCACATCAGGACCCTGCCCGACCACGACCTGGTCACGCACGGACATCCGCAGGAGGAACGCCTCAAAGAGGCCCAGAGCCTCGCACGAGAACGCCGCTACGCCACGGGTCGTACCGCGGTCCAGATCACGTTCCAACCAATCGGCGATGCGAGAGAGGTCTGCCTCGACTGCGTCGACCGCGTGGCCGCCCTCCGCCGTGGCGCTGGCACGGGCGAGACGGAAGAGGTGCTCGACATGCGGCACATAGTCCGACGGCCGCGGATACCGGCTGCCGTCGACGTCCAGATAGAAGCTGGTCACGACGGGACTGGCCCACCGTTGGGCAAGCTCTCTGACCGCTGACTCCGTAAGCACAGTTAGATGGTGAACGACTCTCCTCCGGAGCAATAGGGGCTTCTGTCACTGAATCGGCCCCGAAATCCTCGAGACGTTGATGTGCCCCACTCGATTGCGCCAGCAACAATGCGGAACACAGCACTCCGCGGCGTGGTGAGTGCCGGGACATCGGGGCGAACCCGGCGGGTGCCAAGAACCTCATCCGGAGCGCTGAGCTGGGACTTTCTCGGGCGCAACGTGACCGCGAGAATTGTCCGTGGCCCTCTCGCTTCTGTAACTCGCCTTCGTCCGAACGCTTCAGCATCTTCGCCTCCAACGGTCCGATCACGCCGACCTGGTCATCGAGGTCGTCATGCTCCGGGACGAGGTGGCAGTCCTTCCTCGCCAGGTCGAACGTCCCCCCCTGCAGGCACGAGACCGCGCGCTGTTTGCCGGTCTCGGCCGGCTGATCCCCGGGGGGAAGCTCCATCGGTTCGTCGTGCAGCCCGACACTCTGCTGCGTTGGCATCGGGACCTGGTCCGGAAGAAGTGGACCTACTCGAAGCCTTCAGGTCATCCGAGGACTTCGGCTGGCATCGTGCAGCTAGTGGTTCGCTTGGCCAGGGAGAACCCGACCTGGGGCTATCGCCGGATCCACGGGGGAGCTGTCCGTGATGGGCATCGACCTGTCCCCCTCGATCGCCTGAGACATCCTTCAGCGCCGCGGCCTTGATCCCTCACCGGGCAGAAGAGGGCCGACCTGGGGTGAGTTTCTCAAGTCCCAGGCCTCCACCATGCTGGCCTGTGACTTCTTCACCGTCGACACCGTGCTCCTCCGGAGGCTCTCCGTCCTCTTCTTCATCGAACTCGACTCCAGCAGGGCGTACCTCGCCGGGATCACAGCCCACCCGGCCAGCGGCTGGGCGATCCAGGAAGCCAGGGACTTGGCATTCGAGTTCGCCGAACGGACTCAGCCGGCCAAGTTCCTGATCCGGGGCCGGGACTCCAAGTTCACGTCCAGCTTCGACGAAGTGTTCCGTTCCGAGGCCGTCCGGATCATCCGCTCACCGGTCCGTGCTCCGCGTGCCAACGCCTTCGCCGAGCGCTTCGCCGGCACCATCCGGCGCGAGTGCCTCGACCGGCTACTGATCGTCAACTGACGTCACCTCGAGACGGTGCTCGACGAGTTCGTCGACCACAACGACCATCGCCCACACCGATCCCTTGGTCAGATGCCACCACTACCGACGACTCACCCGACGACGACGAGGGACATTCCCTGCAATTTGCCACTCCGTCGAACCGATCGGCTCGGAGGCCTCATCAACGAGTATCGCCTAGTCGCGTGACGTGGATGAGGCGCTTGGCACCCACAGGCTCGTCCATGAGCATCGCCTGGTGGCCTCACGTGGATCACGTTCTTGACACCCACCCCGCAGGGTGGCTGCCAACCCGCTTCACAGCGGTGCGACCTCGGTTGTGGTCACAGCACAATCGTTGAGTAGCCATTCATCGCACCGTTGCCAGCTCCGATCCACAGGAAGGCGATGAGATCTCCCTCGTGGACCCGGCCGGCGCGGCGGTCCTCGTCGAGCAGGATCAATGTGCTGGAGGCCGAGGTATTCCCGTAGCGGTCGACACCGATCGGAACTCGTTCGGGGGGAAGGCTCAGCATCTCTGCTGCCTTGCGAACCACCACGCCGTTCGCTTGGTGCAGGTACCAGCGAGCGACCGAGTCGATGTCGAAGTCTGTTCCCGTGGTCGGCTTGACCTTGGTCGGCCAGTCCTCTTTGAGCATCTCGAAATTCCGCATCATGAGTGGAACGAAGACTTCGGCGACTTTGGCCCCGTCCATCAAGAAGACGTTGTCGGCGATGTTGGCCTCCGAGGTGTGATTGAGGCAGCCACCCGCCGGATAGGTCACGAGCGTGACGTCCGGGTCGGTCTCGTAACGCACCGAGAGCAGCCCTTTCGGCGCACAGTCAGGTCCTCGTGGGGCCGATCGGAAGACAACGGCACCCGCACCATCGGCGAACATCAGGGGTGCCAGCCAGCCCATGCCACTCGGGTGCTTGTAGTAGTAGTCATGGACGTCGGGGCCGAAATAGCCGGACGGGCAATTGCTCGCCACCACCACTGCGGTGGACGGCGCCGCGGAGACCAGCGAGGCGGCGGCGGTACGAAAGCCCGGGGCCAAGCCCGCGCAGCCGAGATTGTGGTGGACCAGGTCGACGTCACGGCGCAGCCCAAGTTGGTTCATCAGGTAGCGAAAGTGATCTTGGCAGGTGACCGTGTCCGGGGTTGAGGTGACGTGCACAAACAGGTCGACTTCCTCGGCGTCGACACCGGCGTCATCCAGAGCCGATGCCACCGCCCTCAAAGCCAGGTCGCCGTCGTAAATCCCACCGTCGGCCCGGCTTCGCTTGCGTCGCCCGCCGAACTCGTAGTCCAGTCGGCGCTCACGGATGGCAAGATGTTTGACGACCCACTCCGGCTCGAGCAATCTGCCATCGGGCCGGGCCGGGTGCAGGTACCTCAGAATCTCTTCGTTGGAGACCCGATGCTCGGGCAGATACGATCCGACCCCGGCCACCGACACCTGAGGCACCGTCGCGGCACTCACTGGAGCGGTCATGGGACCACCTCCCCTTCCCTTCCTGGCCAATCAGCCCCCTGCTAGTCGTCGAACACCTCCATCAAAGTACGACCCGAGCGCACTGTGAAGAGGCGAAGGTCCCTTCCCATCGCCAGACTTCGAACTCTCGGCCTACCCGCGGGAGCGGTGGACCGCCCCTCGCCCGGGTGACGGCCCGGGGCCCCGAGGATGCCAGGAATCCCATCCGGGCTGCTGACCTGGGGGTCTTCACCGGAGCAGGCACACTCGGAAAGTGCCGGGCTACGAATCCTGTGCCGAGAATCCCATCCGGACCGTTGAACTGGGACTGTCTTCGGAGTGAATGTGACCCCGAGAATGGGCCTGGCCCTCTCGTTTCTCTACCTCCCTTCCTCCGGACCCTGCAGCTCGTCCGTCTCCGATGGCGTGATGACCCCGATCTGGCCATCGACGTCGTCACGCTCCGTCACGAGGTGGCGGTCCTTCGCCGCCAGGCATCGCGCCCGGCCTTGCGACCGGCGGACCGGGCACTCCTTGCCGGTCTCAGCCGGCTGATCCCCCGAGCCAAGCTCACCCGCTTCTTCGTGAAGCCCGACACGCCGCTGCGCTGGCATCGGGGCCGGGTGCAGAAGCCGTGGACCCCCCCCCGACCGCCGGGAGGGCCAACGATCCCGGCAGGAACCGTGCAGCTCGTCATCCGACTGGCTCGGGAGAACGGGACCGGGGACATCGCCGCATCCACGGTGAGTCGGTGCAGATGGGAATCCCGTTGGCTCCCTCGAGCGTCTGGGCCATCCTGCGACGCTACGGCCTCGACCCCTCCTCGGGCAGAAGGGACCCGACCTGGGGCGAGCTCCTGAAGTCCCAGGCTGCGACGGAGCGATCAGCGTGGTTGCTTCAGCGGGAGTTCGACTCTCTCAGGAGACGACTGGCGCGTCTGGACCAGGACCCTGAACCACAGAGGCGCCGGCCACCTTCGGCAGCCACTGGCCGAGGGATCGAGTCCGACGACGCCGAGGCAGGCGCCGAACCTCGCCGGCCGCTTCCGCCTCGACCTGGGCCACGAACCCCTCGATCGAGCTGCGCGGGGTGGAGTAGATGGCGTGCCACAGCTCGTCGATGCTCGCGGACGAGCTGGCCCACCACGTCGCCCCGCGGTCCACCTTAGGCCCGGGGGCCCGGGGGGCCCGGGGGGTCTACAGGTGGTAGAGCTTTGCTGCGTTCTCGCCG
>JBKQRT010000190.1:0-3218 GCA_052143895.1 Acidimicrobiales bacterium
GCCAGAAGGTAAACCCCTACGGGTTTCGACTCGGCGTCACCACCGACTGGAAGTCACGCTGGTTCGAAGAGCGCAACTACCAGAACTGCGTGATCGAGGACTGGGAGATCCGGGACTATCTGATGTCCCAGCTCGAGTCGGCGGCGGTCAGCCGCATCGAGATCGAACGGACTCGGGACCGGCTGCGGGTGGACATCCATACCGCACGCCCCGGCATTGTCATCGGCCGTCGTGGCGCCGAGGCCGACCGCCTGAAGAAGAAGATCGAGGAGATCACCGGACTCAACAACCGGATCCAGCTCAACATCCAGGAGATCAAGCAGCCCGAGCTCGACGCCGCCCTCATCGCCCAGGGCATCTGCGACCAGCTCGCCCGCCGGGTGGCGTTCCGACGGGCCATGAAGCGTTCGATCCAGACCGTGCAAAAGGCCGGCGCCCTCGGCGTCCGGGTCCAGTGCTCGGGTCGGCTGGGCGGTTCGGAGATGTCCCGCAAGGAATCCTACCGCGAGGGCCGCGTCCCGCTTCACACCCTGCGTGCCGACATCGACTACGGATTCCGCGAGGCGAAGACCACCTTCGGGCGGATCGGCGTCAAGGTGTGGATCTACAAGGGCGACATCCTGCCCTACAAGATCTCGACCGAGGACAAGATCACCCGCGAGGCGGCCATGGCGGTGGGCGAGACGTCCGGGCAGGGCGGCGACGCCCCCCGCCGCCTGATCACCGCCGGCGGCGGTCGCCGCCGTGCGGACCAGGGAGCTCCGGGCAGCGTCGTCACCGTCGACGACGACTCGGTGGCCGGGACCGACCTCCCCGACGACCTGGTCGACCGGTCCACGGCCGACATCGCCGCTCCGCCGGCCGTGCCCGACGAGCTCGAGCGCATCCTCACCGAGGACGAGGAGATCGAGCGCCGGACCCGCGAGCACCACGAGACGCCCCACTTCCGCAAGGAGGTCGACTGACATGCTGATGCCCCGGAAGGTCAAGCACCGCAAGCAGCAGCGCGGCCGCATGACCGGCAAGGCGAAGGGCGGCAGCGAGGTCACGTTCGGCGACTTCGGTATCCAGGCCATGGAGCCGGCCTGGCTGACCGCCCGCCAGATCGAGGCGGCCCGTATCGCCATGACCCGCCACGTCAAGCGTGGCGGGAAGGTCTGGATCCGGGTGTTCCCCGATCGGCCGGTCACCCAGAAGCCCGCCGAGACCCGCATGGGCTCAGGCAAGGGCAACCCCGAGCACTGGGTGGCCGTGGTCAAGCCCGGCCGCATCCTGTTCGAGCTGGCCGGTGTCGAGCCCCAGCTCGCCCGCGAGGCCATGGAGCGGGCCATCCAGAAGCTGCCGTTCAAGGCCCGGTTCGTGATCCGTCCCGGCACCCACGGGACGCCGGAGGTACAGGTCTGATGGCGACCGCTGCGGAAATTTCCGAGTACGACACCGAGGAGCTGGAACGTCAGCTGTCCGAGACGCGACGCGAGCTGTTCAACCTGCGCTTCCAGCTGGCCACCGGGCAGCTGGACAACTTCTCGCGCATCAACCACGTCCGCAAGGACGTCGCCCGGATGATGACCGAGTTGCGGATCCGGGAGATCGCCGAGGCCGAGGGACTGGCCCTGGTCGAGATCCCGGCCCACCAGGCGGCGGCCCGCCGTCGCTCCGAGGATGAGGCCCTCGGCCGGAGCAAGACCACCGCCTCCGAGCGCCGCGCCGCGGCCAAGGTCGAGACCGAGGAGGTCGATGCCGAGACCGACCACGGCGCGGTCGACGAGGAGGAGCTGGCCGAAGAGGTGGCCGATGACGACGGGATGGCACTTCCCGAGTCCGGCGACGACGTTGACGACACCGAGGAGACGAGCTGATGGCTGACGAGCAGACGGCCGACGCGGAACGCGTCAACCGCCGCAAGGTCCGTGAGGGCCTGGTGGTGTCCGATGCCATGGACGCCACGGTGGTGGTGGCGGTCGTCGAGCGCGTGCGCCACCCCCGCTACGGCAAGACCGTGCAGCGGACCAAGCGCCTCTACGTCCACGACGGCGACAACGCCGCCAAGGTGGGTGACCGGGTGCGGGTGATCGAGACCCGCCCGATGTCCAAGCTCAAGCGGTGGCGCCTGTCCGAGGTCCTGGAGCGTGCCCGATGATCCAACAGGAATCCCGACTCCGGGTGGCCGACAACTCCGGTGCCAAGGAGGTCCTCTGCATCAAGGTGCTCGGCGGCTCACGCCGCCGCTACGCTTCGATCGGGGACATCTTTGTGGCCACGGTGAAGGACGCCATTCCCGGCGCGGCGGTCAAGAAGGGCGACGTCGTGAAGTGCGTCGTCGTCCGCACGAAGAAGGAGAAGCGCCGTCCCGACGGCAGCTACATCCGCTTCGACGAGAACGCCGCCGTACTCATCAACGATCAGCAGCAACCCCGTGGGACCCGCATCTTCGGACCGGTCGGTCGCGAATTGCGCGACAAGCGCTTCATGCGGATCGTCTCACTGGCACCGGAGGTGTTGTAGATGCGAATCCGCAAGGGAGACAAGGTCCAGGTGCTGTCGGGCAAGGACCGCGGCAAGCAGGCCCACGTGGTCCGCGCCCTTCCCGCCGAGGGACGGGTGATCGTCGAAGGCGTGCACGTGGCCAAGCGGCACGCCAAGCCGACCCGCGCCACCATGCAGGGAGGCGTGATCGACAAGTTCATGCCCGTGTCGGTGTCGTCGGTGGCCATCGTGTGCGGATCCTGCGGCCCCACCCGCATCGGGATGCGTATCGACGAGCAGGGCCGCAAGCTGCGGGTGTGCAAGAAGTGTGGAGCTGATCTGTGATGACCACCGCCACCCGTCCCCGGCTGAAGGAGCGGTACGACCGCGAGGTCCGGGCCCAGCTCAAGGAGTCGCTCGGCCTTGACAACATCATGGAGGTCCCGCGCCTCACCAAGATCGTCATCAACATGGGTGTCGGCCGGGCCACCCAGCAGAAGTCCCTGATCGAAGGGGCCATGCGCGACCTCGGGATCATCGCCGGCCAGAAACCGGTGGTGACCCGGGCCAAGAAGTCGATCGCCTCGTTCAAGCTGCGCGAGGGCCAGGAGATCGGGGCCAAGGTCACCCTGCGCGGCGACCGGGCGTGGGAGTTCCTCGACCGGCTGCTGGCCATGGCCATCCCCCGCATCCGCGACTTCCGGGGCCTCTCGCCCCGCTCGTTCGACGGGCACGGCAACTACACGTTCGGG
>JBKQRT010000191.1:0-3755 GCA_052143895.1 Acidimicrobiales bacterium
GAGACAACAACCGACGCGGACTTGTAGGTCTTCTCGTCGGCCGAGGGCACGCTGCAATTCCTGATGGTGATGCTGGTGTTGAAGTCCCCCGAGACTTTCGCACAGGTCAGGGTAGAGGACGCAAACGCCGGCGACGAGTTACTGAGAAGGCCGACTGAGGCCGGAATGGGGAGCGAGAAGAACAGCGGCGGCAGCCAGGAGGACTCGGCGCATTTGCAAACCACCTATTTCCGAAAGTGCTTGGAACCCTTCCATGGCGCCACCGAAAGCGTACATGGGTGTCCGGCCGGACAACCTGCCTCATCTCAGCGTGGAGCTCAGCCCGGCCTCGGCGCCTCCGCCTGCTGCGCTTTCACTGCCAACGCCTTCGAGCGGGTCAGTAAGCGTGGCGAGCGTGTGGGTGACTAGAACCGGCGCTGTTGCATTGACCCGCGCCACCCGGCGCCGCCGAGGACACACAAATGCCCCTCCATTTCGCGACTCCGTCGAACCGATCGGGTCGGAGGCCTCATCCACGAATATCGCCTGGCCGTTTGACGTGGATGGGGTGCTTGGCACCCGCAGGCTTGACATGGACGAGGTTCTTGGCATCCACTTGGTTCGAAGGCCGCACGTCTAGGAGACTCCTGTTCTGGGTCGGCCGCGCGGTGAAGGAAGGAACCTCCGGACGCCAAGCTCTCATCCGAGTGCCTGACCAGCAATTCTCTGAATGCACCAATTCCCACGATTGACGTGCGGTGGGACAATCCGTCAGTACGCGCCGCACATGCCGAGCGAGCAGACCATCACGTTCGGCACCCACAGGATCCGCCAGGTCGAGGGCCGGACCGAACATTAGCGCACGAGCACGGTGACGCAGGCGTTGGCGCCCCTACCGATCACGTGAGCCAGGCCGACCCTCGCGCCGGCCACTTGCCGGGCCCCGGCCGTGCCCCTCAGTTGCCGGACCAGCTCGACCACCTGACCCAGAGCTGAGGCGCCCAGCGGCTCTCCCTTGGAGAGCAGGCCGCCTGAGGGGTTAACCGGAAGTCGCCCACCGACCAGTGCTGCGCCATCGGCCAGGATCGCCGCCTGTCCCCCCTGGGGACACAATCCGAGCTCGGTCCAGGCCAGCAGCTCGCGCGCTGCATCGGTGTCCTGGCATTCGACCACGTCGACGTCCTCGGGCCCCAGGCCGGCCTGCGCGTAAGCATCCTCGGCCGCCAAGGTGGTCGGTGGTGTGATGGCGGTGTCGTCGATGCCGCTCAGCGGTGAATCCTCGCCGAGGACGTTGCCCGGCAGGTGGGAACGGAGCGAGATTCCGGCCAGGATAGGCCCATCCCCGTTTCGGGCCAGCACGACGGCGGCACCTCCCTCGTTCGGAGAGCACAGCATGAAGAGCGTCAGCGGCGGGCAGATCATCCGGGAGGTGAGCACCTGGTCGACGGTGACCGCCTTCTGGAACATGGCGTCGGGATTGGCCACCCCGTGCCTCCGGTTCTTGACGACGACCTGGGCGAGATGCTCGACGGTGAGACCCGTGTCACGCAGCAACCGTTGCGCTCGCAGGGCGAAGTACGCCGGCGCCGGGTTGAGTCCCGCGGCCTCCTGCCACGGTGCGAAGAACGATGAGCGGATGATGCCCTTGGGCATCTTCTCGATACCGAAGACCAGCACGCGATCGTGCTGTCCGGAGGCAATGGACGCCGCGGCGAGCTCTAGGGCCGCACCGCCCGACGCGCAGCCGGCTTCGATGTCGTATATGGGGATGCCCGTCCCGGCCAACGAGCCGAGGACACGGTGACCGGCGGCGACGCCACCGTAGGCAGTACCACAGAAGGCCGCCTGCAGGTCGTGGACACCGATGTCGGCCTCTGCCAGCGCAGCTCGGACTGCGATCACACCCATGGCCGTCCCGCTCATTCCGTCGAATCGTCCGAACGGATGCAGTCCGACCCCGGAGATCCGGACGTCGTTCACGGGTGGAACACCCAGGTCAGTGCCGGTTCCTCCTCGGGGCCGGGCACCTCCTCACCGTCCAGCCACACCCGCGTCCCGGGTGCCAGGCCGCCGCCGGCCAGTCGGGACACCACCCGCAGCAACGGCTCACCGTCGAGCTCGACGATGCCGAGTCCGTAGGGCACCGATCCGGCGTAGCCGGGGGGTGACACGTTGACCTGCGTGTGCAGCCACAGAGTGCCGCTCCGGGGGAGGTCCAGCGCCTCGACGTCGTCGGCGCCAGTGAAGGGGCAGACGGGTGCACGCGGAAAGTGTCGAAGTCCGCTCATCGCCGACCAACCGCCGAGCAGCGTCACTCCGTCGTCGTCTACGCGCAGGACGGACGGGTCGATTGGCCGCAACGACACGCGTGGACTATGCCACACTCCGATCCTGTGGCTGCCAAGAATGCATCCGTGCGTGTGGGTGCCGAAAACTTCATCCACCTCGTCGGCCTGGGAGTCTCTCTAGTTAATTGCACCTGCAACAATGTGGGAGATTCGGACCAATAGCGTGGGAAATGCCCGAGAATTTCCTCTGCCAAGCCCTGCTGAAAAGGGTTTTGTCGGTAACCCACGGGGGGTCCCAACAAAACTCCGGGCTCCCCATCGACAAGACTCTCCACAGCTTGGCGAACTGGGTGAACTCGCGGCGGTTCCGTGCGAGCGATGTCCCGATTCTGGGTGTCGGACCTGCCGACGGCGACCCAGCCGGGCGAAAACGACCGTCGGACCCGATCACGGGACGCGGCGAAGCTACGGGCGTACATGCTTCGGCGGAAGATCGCCCTGTGGGTGCCAAGAACCCCGTCCAGAGCGCTGACCTGGGACTTCCTCCCGAGCAGATGTGACAGCGAAAATGGTCCGTGGCCCTTTCGTTCTTCTACTGGTATCTCGCCTTCGTCCGCACGCTTCAGCTCCTCCGGCTGCACCTGTGTGACGACAACGAGCTGGCCGTCGAGGTCGTCATGCTCCGGCACGAGGCGGCGATCCTCCGTCGCCAGGTGCAGCGTCCGGCCTTGGAGCCACGAGACCGGGGCTGCTCGCCGGACTCAGCCGGATGCTTCCCTGCGTGAAGCGCCTCGGTTCTTCGTGCAGCCCGACACCCTGCTGCGCAGGCACCGGGATCTGGTTCGGCGCAAGTGGACCTACCCGAAGCCCTCAGGGCGCCCGAGGATCCCGGCCGGCACCGTGCAACTGGTGGTTCGCTTGGCGAGGGAGAACCCGAGCTGGGGGTATCGCCGGATCCACGGTGAGCTCGCCGTGATGCGCATCGATCTCTGTCCAGCGAGTGTCTGGAACATCCTCCGGTGCCATGGGCTCGATCCCGCCCCTGGCGGACGCGGGCCGACCTGGGGCGAGTTCCTGAAGGCCCAGGTCACGACGATGCTCGCGTGTGACTTCTTCACGGTCGACACCATGCTCCTGCGACGCCTCTACGTCCGCTTCATCATCGAGCTCGACACCCGGAAGGTCTTCGTGACCGGCGTCACCGCACACCCGACCGGGGCCTGGGTGGTCCAGCAGGCCAAAAACCTGGCCACCGAGCTCACCGAGCGAACTCTGCCGGTGAAGTACCTGATCCGGGCCCGGGACGCCAAGTTCACGGCCAGCTTCGATGAGGTCTTCTGCTCGGAGGGTGTTCGGATCATCCGCACCCCAATCGGTGCTCCCCGCGCCAACGCCTTCGCCGAGCGCTTCGTGGGCACCATCCGTCGGGAGTGCCTGGATCGGATGCTGATCGTCAACCGTCGTCATCTCGAGACCGTGGTCGACGAG
>JBKQRT010000192.1:0-39384 GCA_052143895.1 Acidimicrobiales bacterium
GCGAAGAAGACCGCCGCCAAGCGCACCACGAAGAAGGCTCCGGCCCGCAAGGTGGCGAAGCGGACCGCCCGCAAGCGGTGATCCGGCCGCGCGGCACGACCGGTGCCGCCCATGCTTCGACCGGCAGGGGCCTTCGGGCCCCTGCCGTCGCGTGCGGGACCGGACCGTGACCTAGAGGTCGACAATCAGGTGGAAGGCCTCGCCGGAGGCCTCGCCGGCGAGGGCGCCGTGGTCGGCCAGTTGCCGGCGCACCTTGGCCGCGAACGCGTCCCGCTCGACGGTGGCACGATCCTGCTCGGCATCTGGGTCGATGCCCATGGTCGAACGGAACTGGCTCCGATGGCAGAGGAGCGCGTCGATCTTGGTCTGTCCGCGCCCGCCGACCCGTTCGACGTGGTTGGGGAGGTCGGCCTCCCACAGCAGGAGGGCGTCGGGACGGTGCGGCGCCAGCCCGAGCTCCGGAAAGAAGTGGGGATCGCGGGCAGCGACCAGACCCTCGACCGTCACGTAGCCGGCATTGCGGTGGTCGGGGTGCAGCCGGTAGCGCCGCCAGGGGTCGTGGCCGAGGAGGACGGTGGGTCGCACCTCGCGGATGATCCGGGCCATCTCCCGGCGCTGGTCGACCCCGTTCTCCAGCGCTCCGTCGGTCCAGGGGAGGAAGACCACCCGGTCCGTCCGTCCGTCGCCGGCGGCCCTGTCGCCGTCGAGCACGGCCGCGGCCGCCAGCGCCTCGCGGCGGCGTTCGGCCACCAGGGAGGCGAGGTCGGTGTCGGGGTCCCAGCTGCCCTTCGATCCGTCGGTGAGGATGACCTGGTGGACCCGGCAACCTGCCGACGCCCACTTGGCCAACGTGGCACCGCTGCCGAATTCGATGTCGTCGGGATGGGCACCGACGGCCAGCGCCACCGCCGGAACGTCGAGGTCGAGGGTCACCGGCGCCGAGGCGGGCAGATCGCCCACCGGCAGCCCGCTCGGTCCGGCTCCGTGGGCCGTCTCCCTGTGCCGGTCGGTCATGCCGGCAGAGGTCCGGCCACCGGCACGACGTCGGCAGGAACGTCGACGTCCCATGCCAGGTCTGGCCGGTCGAGGACCCGGACCGGCAGTCCGAGCCGCTCGGCCTCGACGAGGTGCCGGGCGAACGACCCCGGGCCGTAGGAGAAGCGGAACCCGGCGTCGGTCGGCAGTGTGATCACGTTGGTACCGTTGCCGTACCGGTCGGGCACCAGCGTGATGTGGCCGCTGCTACCGAGCCGAGCCAGCCCGGCCGCCCGGGGGAGGTCGGCGTGGGACACCGTGACCTCGGTGACGCCGCTGGACCGCAGACGATCGACGCCCGCCTCCACTGCCCCGTTGAGCCCTCGTCCCGGTTCCCAGATGACCAGTGCCCGGTGGCCGCGGGCCCAGTCGGCTACCTCGGTGTCGTCGCACACCACCGCCACCGGCAGCGGGCGCGCCGCGCTGACCACCCGGTCGGCCATGGCCCGGGCCAGGGCGGCGCGCTGGCGCTCGTCGAGCGCCAGGTGCAGGCGGCGCTTCGCCTGGTCGAACGCCTTGACCGGGATCAGGACGACCCGAGGCCCCATGCGGAGCGGGTGTCCCGGCAGCGAGGACTCGGTGGATGCGGCTGCCACCGCGCCAGTGTAGGTGCCCGGTCCTGCGTCGCCTTGATCCGTCGGGCGGCGCCATTAGGGTGGGGCCGTGTCCGACGAGGAAGGGAGCATCGGTCAACAACGCATCCACGCACTGGCCCGAGTGCGTGCGCTCCTGTTGGGCCTCGGGTGCGGCGACGAGGAGATCGACCGGGCCGTGGCGGACGACGTGCTCGACCTGTTGGTCGTGGACCGGATGCTGGTCCCGGCGAAGCGGCGGATGACCCAGGCCGAAGTGGCCGAGACGACCGACATCCCCGTCGACGTGGTCCGCCGGTTCTGGCGGGCCCTCGGCTTCTTGGACGTGGACGAGGATGAGCTGGCGTTCACCGACATGGACATCGAGGCGGTACGGCTCTTCCAGTCGATGGTCGCCATGGAACTGGTCGACGTGGACTCCGCCGTCCAGATGGCCCGGGTCATCGGTTCGTCGATGGCTCGGATCGCCGACGCGGAGGCGGGTCCGGGCTCCACCCCGATCATCCTGGGCTCGGGTGACAGCATCATCGACGCCGACGCCTTCGCCCGGCAGGCCGGTGCCTCGCTCCCGGCCATGGGTCGGCTCCTCGAATACGTGTGGAGGCGGCATCTGCAGGCCGCCACCCGGCGGGCCATGCTGCTCCGCGCCCGCCACTCCGACGAGGGGCTGAGCCCGGTAGTGGCGATGGGCTTCGCCGACATGGTCGGCTTCACCATGCTCAGTCAGCACCTCGGGGACGAGGAGCTGGCCGCCGTGGTGGCCAGGTTCGAGGAGCTGGCCCACGACACGGTGGTGGCCCTCGGCGGACGGGTGATCAAGATGATCGGCGACGAGGTCATGTTCGTCGTCCAGGACGCCACCAGTGCCGCGGAGATCGGTCTGAGCCTGGCCGAGGCCTACGCCAGTGACGACCTGCTGTCGGACGTGCGGGTGGCACTAGCCATCGGCCCCGTCCTGGTCCAGGACGGCGACTACTACGGCCCGGTCGTCAACCTGGCCAGCCGGCTGGTCGGCGTGGCCAATCCCGGGACGGTGCTCGTTTCCGACGAGTTCCGGACCGCCCTCGCGGAGGAGGGCGATGCCGGCTTCGAGACGCGCGCCCTCCGGACGCGCACCCTACGAGACCTGGGTCGGGTGCAGGTGTGGAAGCTGTCCCGCGTCGGGACCGAGCCGGGCGCCGACCGCCGCCGGAACCTGCGGTGGGAGCGCCTCGAAGGCGTGCTGCGCGAGCTCGACGAACTGCGGGACCAGGGGCAGCGGGCGCTGGCCCGCGGTTTGCTCGTCCCGGGGGACGGTGCCGCGACGGACACCGACGGCGGCCTCTCCCCCTCAGTCCCCGTCGAGCCGGGCGGTGGCGATCCCCTGGGCGCGGAGCGCGAAGGCTCCCTCGAAGGGGGCGAGGGTCCGACCCCGTAGGTCGACCAGCCAGCCGGACCGACCCGGGATCTCGACCGTCGTGCCCTGCTCGGTGGGATTGAACACCCGCACCTCGAGCTGGCCCGCCTCCCGCCGGACCGCCGACACCTCGGCGCCCTCGACGGTGAGGGCGGATCCGCGGTCGGGGCGGTCGCCACCACCGAACGAGGACGACGCCACCAAGGGGAGCAGCACGTCGTCGGCGGCCCGGTACTGGTCGATGTCGCCCAGCCCGATGGCGTAGCTGACGTCCACCGGGCCGAGCGACTGTGGCCCGTCGAGCGGCGTCATCGGCCCGGCCGGCAATGGCCGGGTGGTCATGCCCAGGCGCGACAGCATCCCGGTCGAACGCAGCAGGGTGAGGGCCAAGGTCGTCGCCCGCTGCCCGCCCCGACCGTCGCCGTCCTCGAGGTCGACCAACTCGTACTCGAGCAGGCCCTCGTGCACCACGGTGAGGCCGCCGCTGAACACGAACCGCCGGGAGGGGAACGTCGGTGTCCCGAATTCGTCCGGCCTCCCCTCGGCGGTCAGGCCCCGTTCGACCACGGTGAAGGCGCATTCGGCCCGCGAGACCTCCGCCGGCTCGGGCAACGGAAGGTGCACTCGCACCCGGTGGTCCCGGGACGGATTGACGAACCGGGTCCGCACCCGCACGAGCTCCTCGTCGGCCCGGAGCTCGAGGCTGGTGACGGCGGTCACCGAGTGACCGCCGACCCTCGACTTGCTGGCGTCGTCGACCCGGTCGGGCCAGGTGTAGGTGGAGGTGACCGTGACGATGGCGCGAACCGGACCGCGTTCGACGACGGCGACCGAGACCGAGTCGGGCACGTCGACGACCGAGTCTCCCGACGGAGGTGAGTAGTTGTACGTGTCTCCGTAGTCGCCACTGTCGACGATCCGGCCGTACCCGGCGATCCCGTCGATCGACCAGGTGCCGTCCTCGCCGTCGACTGTCACCGTGACCAGCTCGTTGGTCAGGGTGACGGCCGCCCCGTCTCCACCCTCCACCCGCACCGGGTGCCCGAGGGGCGCCGGCGCCAGCCTGGCCCACCCGAAGCCGGGCACTTCCTGTTGGCGGACCAGCACCCGGCGGACCGGTGGCTGGTCGAGGGTGAGGCGGACCTCGGTGTCGGGCTGGGCGGTGAGCCGGGTGTAGAGCTCGCGCTTGATCTCCTCCACCGGCACCCCGTCTCGGGGTTCGGTGCCGATGACGAGGGTGATGTCGAGCCCGCTGTCGTCCTCGGCCAGGGCCACGTCGGTGATGTACGTGTCGGCGTCGATGCGGGCCCCGCTGATGAGGCCGAGCAGGTTGCGCACGGTCTCGCCGTCGAGGGTGATCGATCCGGGCAGCCCCAGGCGCTCCGACAGGACCTGGACCCCGGGCCCAGGTGGGTCGGCCGCGGTCACCACCACCTCGACCACCCCGCTACGGTCGCGGGCGGACGGGTTGACGACGAACGGCCCCGGTGACGCCATCGATGCGGCGGCGGCAGCGAGCGCCGCCTCGGTCAACCCCTCGCCGATCTGGCGGGCCTCGGCGTACCGGTGCAGGACGGCGTCGACCACGTCGTCGATCGAGCAGGCGCAGATCGAATCGTGTGCCGCGTTGCGCAACATGTTGGTCCAGGCCAGGTCCAGGAAGCGGGACGGCCACGCCGTCCGGTCGAGGAACAGCGCCGACAGCGGTTCGGCCAGCCGCTCGAGCGAGCGCTCCGCCCGGGCCGCGGCCTGCTTCACGTCCACCCGGTTGGAGGCCACGCCCATCAAGAGGTTGGAACGCGCTCCCGACCGCAGCTCGCCCTCCCACGCCGGCAGGTGGTCGACCGGGGCGCCATCCAGGTAGTCGGGGAGCGACATGATGGACAGCTCGAACGCGCTCTGCTGCTGATTGGCCTCGGCCACGACCCGTCCGAGCCACGGCTGGGGCCGGTGGTGGTCCGTTCCGTTCATCAGCAGCAGGGGATCGCCCTCGCGCAGGAACGGACTGAACTCCTCGAGGTGGGCGCCGAGCCGTCGCACCAGCGCCTTGGCGTCGTCGGGCAGGGCGGCGCCGTTCCCGTAGCCGGCCACGAGGTACTCGGCCCGGACCGATGACCCGTCCGGCGACGACCACCGGAAGGCGGTGCGCCCGATCGCTGCCGGCACGCCCCGCCAGACCACGGCGTGGTGGAACCCGGCGAGCGCCAGGATCTGCGGCATCTGGGCCACGTGGCCGAACATGTCGGGCAGGTAGCCCACCTCCATGACTGCTCCGAAGGCGCTGCCGCGTCGGATGCCGGCCTGCAGGTTACGGACGATCGTCTCGGCCGAGACGAGGAACTCGTCCATCAGGATGTACCACGGTCCGATGGTGACCCGGCCGGCCGAGGCCAGGGAGCGGAGCCGCTCCTCGTGGTCGGGGCGGATCTCGAGGTAGTCGTCGATGGCCGCCACCTGACCGTCCAGCAGGAAGTGGCGGTAGGAGCTGTCCTGCTCCATCTGGTCGAGCAGCTCGTCGAGCAGCCGGACCAGCTTCATCCGGAAGGTCTGGAACGGCTCGTACCACTCGCGGTCCCAATGCGTGTGGGGCACGACGGCGATGCGCCGGGGCGGCACGGCGCCGTCTCCGGTGCCCGGACGCCCCTCGGGACCGGCGCCGTCCGCCGGGGCGGTCACGAGGAGAGGGGCCCGTACTCCGCCTCGTAGGCCTTGATCTCCTCGATCAGACGGTCGGCCTCCGCGGCGGTGTCGTCCGTCCCGTGTCCGGTGCGGTCGGCGTAGGCGATCGCACCCAGGTCGCGGAGGAGGCCGTCCGCCTTGTGCTTGGCCTGCGCGGCGTCCAGCTTGGCCTGTCCCGCCTTGCCCGCCTCGGTCGCCTTGGCCAGGCCGACCTCGGCCGACGCCTTGACCTTGTCCATGAGTCCCATGCTGTCTTCCCTTTCCAGGCGGCCGACCGGGGGACACCCGCCCCGTGGCGGGCGCCGACGCCCATCGCATTCCGTGTCCTCCGGTGTAGCAGACTTGCACCCCCCGTCGCTGACTTCCAGGAGGGATGCCGAACCCGGCGCGGGTGAGGGCGGTAGGTTCGGCGCCGTGAGAACGGAGCGCGTCGGGGTCGTCGTGGTGGGGTGGTCGTAGTGGCGACCGCCGGCGACCCCGGGGTCCGGCGAGCCGAGCCGGACGACCAGCTCGAGCGGCGCCTTGCCGCCGCAGGACGGGGCCCGGTGGCCGGTCTCGACGAGGTGGGGCGCGGCGCCTGGGCCGGCCCCGTGTCCGTGGGAGTCGTGGTCTTCCGTCCCGACCTGGTGGCGCCCCACGGCCTGTGCGACTCGAAGCTGCTGAGCGAGGAGCGTCGCGAGGAGCTCTTCCCTCGGGTGGCCGAGTGGTGCGTCGAGTGGTCGGTCGGCCACGCCGGTCCCGGCGAGTGCGACGGGCTGGGGATGACCGCCGCGTTGCGGTTGGCGGCGCGACGTGCCCTCGACTCCCTCGCCGACCCTCCCCGCACCGTCCTCATGGACGGCGCGTTCGACTACGTGACGGCGCCGACGGAGGCGGAGGCGGACAGTGCCGACCCGGTGGCAGCGCGTGCCCCGGAGGTCCACACCGTGGTCCGCGGCGACACTTCGTGCGTCTCCATCGCCGCCGCCTCGATCGTGGCCAAGGTGACCCGCGACCGGCTGATGCGGGCCATGGCCACCAGCTTTCCCGCCTTCGACTTCGATCGGAACAAGGGCTATCCGACGTCGGTGCACCGGACCGCCCTGGCCGGGCACGGCCTGACCTCGGTGCACCGGAGGTCGTGGTCCTACGTCGACGACCTCGCCTTCCGGTGATCGGCCCCGACGACCGGCGCGGGCCGGCGCCTACCGCGGGACGGGCTCCTTCGGGAGCCCGAGCACCCGCTCGCCGATGATGTTGCGCATGACCTCGTCCGTGCCGCCGGCCACCCGCATGCCGGGCACGCCGAGCAGGAACTGGGACCAGGCGTAGGTCCCCCACGCGCCGGTGTCGGCAACCAACGCCGGGCCGAGCACCGCCGACAGCACCTGGTTGGTGCGCACCATGTTGGCGGTGAGCGAGAGCTTCGCCAGGGACATCTCCTGCCCGGGCAGCTGTCCGACGGCGATCTTGGCCATGGCCCGGAGGTTGGTGTAGCGGGCCACCCGCTCGTTGATGATGACCGTCGCCAGCTGCTGGCGGATGAGCGGATCGTCGGCGCGGCCCATGGCCCGGGCGAGCTCCATCAGCCGGGTGGAGGTGGGCAGGCCGACCCCGCCACCGCCACCGCCGATGGCCGCCCGCTCGTTCATCAGCGTGGTCAGCGCCACCGTCCACCCTCCGTTGACGTCGCCGAGCCGGTGGGAGTCGGGCACCCGGACGTCGGTGAAGAAGACCTCGTTGAACGAGGCGCCACCGGTCATCTGGCGCAGGGGTCTGACCTCCACGCCGGGGGCGTGCATGTCCACCACGAACCCGGTGAGCCCGCGGTGCTTGGGCAGGTCCGGATCGGTGCGGCAGATGATCTCGCCGATGTCGGAGACCTGTGCGCCCGAGGTCCACACCTTCTGGCCGGTGACGACCCACTCGTCGCCGTCGCGTAGCGCCTTGGTCTGGAGCGAGGCCAGGTCCGATCCGGACGACGGCTCGGAGAACAGCTGGCACGCCACGATGTCGCCGCGGTACATGGCCCGCAGGTAGGCGTCCTTCACCTCGTCGGTGCCGTGGGCGAGGATGGTCGGGGCCACCATGCCGAGCCCGATGCCGTAGACGGAGAGGGAGGGCGCCCGGTACTCGGCGGCCACGGTGCCCCAGATGCGCTGGTAGTCGCGCGGGAGCCCCCGTCCGCCGTAGGCCGGCGGCCCGGTGATCCAGCCGAACCCGGCGTCGAACACGGTCTGGGCCCAGGAACGGGCCTCGGCCAGCTCGGCGGCCTGCTGCTCGGCGGTGCGTTCGGGGAACAGGCTCACGTTGTCGGACCCCTCGCCCCAGACGAACGCCTCCTCGGTCCGCTTCTGCGCATGGGCGTCCAGGAAGGCGCGGGCCTCGAGCTCGAACTGCTCGGGGCTGATCTCCGGCTCACCCGCGGCGGCTCCCGGGCCACGATGGTCTGCTGTCACGGCATCGGTCATGTGGATCCCCTGCGTGCACGCTGCGCCCGGCGGCTCCGGGGCGCCGTCAGCGTAACCGTGGCGTCGACGCCTGGGCGATCCGTGAACGACCGGGCCGGGAACCGGTGGCGATCAGCCCGGCGGAGCGAGCACCGAGCGGACCGCCCCGTGCAGGTCGGGACGGGCGAACTCGTAGCCCAGGGACCGGAGGGCCTCGGGGAGGACCCGTTGGCCGCCGAGCACCAGTTGTTCGGCCATCTCCGTGCCCAGGAGGAGCCTCAGGGCCGCACCCGGAACCGGCAGCACCGCCGGGCGCCGGAGGGCAGCGCCCACCTCCCGGGCCAGCTCGCCGTCGGTGGCCGGGTGCGGGGCGGTGGCGTTGACCGGACCGGCCACCCGGTCGTCCCGCAGGCAGTACTCGATGACACCCACCTCGTCTTCGAGGGTGATCCAGCTCCGGTACTGCCGCCCCGACCCGGTGCGACCGCCCAGGCCGAGCCGGAACAGCGGCAGCTGGCGGCCGAGGACGCCCCCGGACGCGCTGAGCACGATGCCGCTGCGGAGGAGGACGGTCCGGATACCCGCGTCGGTCGCGGGGCGGGTCTCCGCCTCCCACGCCCGGCACACATCGGCGAGGAAGCCGGTACCCGCGGCCGACGCCTCGGTGAGCTCCTCGTCGCCGCGGACGCCGTACCAGCCGACCGCCGACCCGCTGACCAGCACGGCGGGCGGCGCGGGCAGCCGGAGGAGGGTGTCGACGAGCAGGCGGGTCGACATCGTGCGGCTCTGGAGGACGACCTGCTTCCGGGACGGTGACCACCGCCGGTCGCCGATGCCCGCGCCGGCCAGGTGGACCGCGCCGTCGAAGGGGCCGGCCCGCTCGAGGGCGGCCAGGTCGACCGAGCCGGATGCCGGATCCCAGCGCACGTCTGTGACCGGACCCGGGGCCGGCTCACGCCGTACCAGCCGGATCACCGGTCCGGAGGCGCGCAGCCGGGCGACGAGGGCAGTGCCGATGAGCCCGGAGGACCCGGTCACCAAGACGTTCATGGACGGTCCTCCCGATCGTGGATCGCGGAGGCGGGACCACCGGTGCGGGGGACATCGGCCCACCCCGATGGCGGTCCCGCCCGGGCCACCGTGGCCCGGACGAAGCCGGCGAAGGCGTCGGGGTGGGTGAGGTGGGCCCCGTGGGACGCGCCGTCGATCTCCACCAGTTCGGCGCCCGGGGCGTGGGCGGCCAGCCAGGCCACCGTGTCGCGGTGGCGTGGCGTCGAGAGCTGCCCGCGCCCGAAGACGGCCGGGATGGCGAGGTCGGCCACGTCGAACGGCGCCCCGCTGCGGATGGCGTCGAGCTCGGCGGCCAGCGCCGGTCCGTCGGCCCGACGCGCCGCCTTGGTCTCCTCCGGCAACCGGTCCCAGGCGGCGTCGCCCACCATGCGGCGGAAGAAGCGCTCGGCCATCGCCCCCGCGCTCGCGTCCGGGTCCGACCACCGCCGATCCGGGCCACCGGGCGTACCCCCGGCCGGCTGCCACAGCTCGAGCCACGGCATCGGAGGTTCGTAGGCGCCCACCGCCACCAGTGGCGATGGTCCACCGGGGCGCAGCGCGGCGCCCAGAGCCACGTCACCGCCGTAGCTGTGACCGACCACCACCGCGGGCCGCCCGTCGATGACCGTGAGGAGGTCGTCGACGTGCCCCTCGAGTCCCGTGCTGAGCGGGAGCGCGTCGCGCGACCGGTGATAGCCGCGACGGTCATAGACGACCGTGTGGAGATCGTGCAGCCGCCGCACCACCCGGGCGAAGCTGCCCGACCGGTCGAGCGACCCGTGCACGAGCACCACCAGGAGGCCGTCGCCGGCCGGGTCGTCCGGCGTGCGCTCGGTGATGGCCAGCGACGGGTGGGGAGGCATGTCCGGCTCAGCCTGTCAGCTGGCCCCCGTCCAGTGCCATTGGGGCGCCGTGACGAGGGCCGACACCCCCGTCGAGACGTGGCGCCACGGCCGAGGAGTTGGGCCGGATCCCCGGACACCGGGCGGTCCGTGGGGGGAGGTGCACACATCGACCTCCCGGATCGTGCATTGTTGTGGCTCCCCGACACGAAGGAGAGACAGTGCCCCTTACCAAGACCGATCTCATCGCGGCAGTGGCCGCCCACACCGGTTCGACCTCTCGGGAGGTGGCGACCGTCCTCGCCGGCCTCGAGGACGTCGTGGTGGCCAACGTCGCCAAGGGCGAGAAGGTCGTCATCACCGGCTTCCTGACGTTCGACCGGGCGCAGCGCGCCGCTCGCACCGGCCGCAACCCGCAGACCGGTGAGACCATCAAGATCAAGGCGTCGAAGAGCCCGAAGGTGTCGGCCGGCGCCTCGTTCAAGAAGGTCGTGAACGGTCAGGCTCCGGCCCCGAAGATCACCAAGGCCAAGTAGCCGCCCGTCGGCCGTGGTCCGGGACCAGCCCGAGCCACGGCCGACGACCCTGGGACCGACGGAGCCCCGGTAGGCTCGGCGGCTATGGACGTCAACGACGACGTGGACGGATCGACCGGATCGGACGGCCGCCAGGTCGCCGGCGCCGGGGCGTTCGGGCCCAACGCCTGGCTGGTCGAGGACATGTACGACCGCTACCGGGCCGATCCGAACTCGGTCTCCGACTCGTGGCGCGAGTTCTTCGCCGACTACCGCCCGACTACCGCCCCGTCGGCGCCGTCCAGCGGTGCGGCGCCCGCAGACCGACCTGCGCCCACCGCCGCGGTGGGCCCCCCGCCACCGGTCGCCGCTGCACCCGCCCGTTCCGCACCCGCACCCGTCGACGTCGAGCCGGCCACGCCGCTGCGAGGAGCGGCCGCCCGCATCGTGGCCAACATGGAGGCGTCGCTGGGCGTCCCGACGGCCACCAGCGTCCGAGTGGTGCCGGCCAAGCTGCTCGAGGTCAACCGGACCGTCGTCAACAACCAGCTGTTCCGCACGACGGGGGGCAAGGTCAGCTTCACCCATCTGATCGGCTATGCCGTGGTCAAGGCGGTGACGGCCGTGCCGGCGATGAACGCGACCTTCGTGGCCGACGCCGACGGCAAGGGGACGCCCGGCGTGGTCCGCCACCGGCACGTGGGCCTGGGGCTGGCGGTGGACGTGGAGCGGGGCGACGGGAGCCGCACCCTGCTGGTGCCGTGCATCGCGGAGGCCGACCAGCTCGACTTTCGCGGCTTCGTAAGTGCCTACGAGGAGCTGGTGCGCAAGATCCACACCAACAAGATCGGCCCCGACGACTTCGCCGGCACCACCGTCACGCTGACCAACCCGGGCACCCTGGGCACGGTCCAGTCGGTGCCGCGGTTGATGCCCGGACAGGGGCTCATCGTCGGGGTCGGGGCGCTCGGGTACCCCCCCGGGTTCGAGGCCGCCGACCCCCGTACGATCGCCGAGCTGGGGATCGGCAAGACGGTCAACCTCACGTCGACCTACGACCACCGCATCATCCAGGGAGCCGAGTCCGGCCTGTTCCTGGCGTACGTGTCCGAGTGCCTGGTGGGTGGTCACGGCTTCTACGACGAGGTGTTCGAGTCCCTCGAGGTGCCCTACGAGCCGGTCCGGTGGGAGCGCGACTCCAACGCCGCCGACGAGGGCGAGGGCGAGGGCGCCCACCTCCGCCTGGTGAAGCAGGTCCACGTCCAGACGCTCATCAACATGTATCGGGTCCGCGGCCATCTCATCGCCCACCTCGACCCGCTCGACGCCGAGCCTCCGGAGCTGCACCCCGAGCTCGACCCGCTCCACTACGGCCTCACCATCTGGGACCTGCCCCGTCACTTCGTGGCCGACGGCCTGGCCGGCAAGGACCTCGCCACCCTGGACGAGATCCTCCACATCCTGCGCGACGCCTACTGCCGGACGCTCGGGGTCGAGTACATGCACATCCAGGACCCGGCCCAGAAGCGCTGGATCCAGCAGCAGCTCGAAGGAGTGTCCTCGGTGCTGGCGCCGGACGAGCAGCGGCACATCCTGGGGCGCCTCAACGCCGCCGAGGTGTTCGAGCGGTTCCTCCATTCCCGCTACGTCGGCCAGAAGCGGTTCGGGCTCGAGGGGGCCGAGTCGGCCATCGTCCTGCTCGACACCATCCTCGAGGAGGCGGTCCGCGAAGGGCTCCACGAGGCGGTGATGGGCATGGCCCACCGGGGCCGGCTCAACGTACTGGCCAACATCGTCGGGAAGTCCTACCGCGAGATCTTCGAGGAATTCGAGGGCAATCTCGATCCCGAGTCGGTGCAGGGCTCCGGCGACGTGAAGTACCACAAGGGGGCGGCCGGGAAGTTCGTCGCCCGGACGGGTAGATCGATCCCGGTCACCATGGCCTCGAACCCCTCCCACCTCGAAGCCGTCGACCCGGTGGTGGTGGGCATGGCCCGGGCCAAGCAGGATGCGCTCGGGGGCGAACAGGGGAGCGGTCCGCGGTTCGAGGAGGGGTCCGGCGATCCGTTCCCGGTGCTCTCCATCCTGCTCCACGGAGACGCCGCCTTCGCCGGCCAGGGGGTGGTGGCCGAGACCCTCAACCTGTCCGGACTGGCCGGCTACCGCACCGGTGGCACCGTGCACATCGTCATCAACAACCAGCTGGGCTTCACCACCGCGCCGGAGGCGGCCCGCACGTCGGTGTACCCCACGGACGTGGCGAAGATGGTCCAGGCCCCGATCTTCCACGTGAACGGCGACGACCCCGAGGCCTGCGCCCGAGCCGCCCGGCTGGCCTTCGGGTTCCGCCAAGCGTTCCACAAGGACGTGGTCATCGACATGGTGTGTTACCGGCGCCACGGGCACAACGAGGGCGACGACCCGAGCTACACGCAGCCGCAGATGTACGCCCTCATCGAGGCCAAGCGGTCCGTCCGCAAGCTGTACACCGAGTCGCTGGTGCGGCGTGGGGACATCTCGCTGGAGGAGGCCGAACAGGCGCTCGACGACTTTTCGGCCCGGCTGCAGGCCGCCCTGGACGAGACCCGGGCCCACACCGAGTCGACCGGCGACGCCGCGCCGGTGCTTCCCCGGTACGTCGTGCCCGACCTCCGCATCCCGTCCGTCGAGACCGGCGTCGACTCGTCGGTGCTCGATCGGCTCGCCGAGGCGGTGCGCTCGGTCCCCGACGGGTTCGTCATCCATCCCAAGCTGGCCCGACAGTTCGAGCAGCGGGACAAAGTGGTGGCCGACGGCGAGATCGACTGGGCCCTCGGCGAGGCGCTGGCCATCGGCTCCCTCCTGCTCGAAGGGACGAACGTGCGCCTCACCGGCCAGGACACCAGGAGGGGCACGTTCTCGCAGCGCCACGCCGTCCTGGTGGACCACGTGACCGGACAGGAGCACATCCCCCTGGCCGGGCTCGGAGGCGGCCGGTTCACCGTCCGTGACTCGCTCCTGTCGGAGTACGCCTGCGTCGGCTTCGAGTACGGGTACTCGGTCGAGGCCGTCGACGACCTGGTGGCCTGGGAGGCCCAGTTCGGCGATTTCTGGAACGGCGCCGAGATCATCGTCGACAACTTCCTGGTGGCCGCCGAGGACAAGTGGGGCCAGCGCTCGGGTCTGGTGCTGCTGTTGCCGCACGGCTATGAGGGCCAGGGCCCCGAGCACTCGTCGGCCCGGATCGAGCGCTTCTTGACGCTGAGCGCACGAGGCAACCTCCGGGTCACCGGCCCGACGACCGCGGCCCAGTACTTCCACCTGTTGCGGGCCCAGGTGAAGCTCGCCGACCGGAGACCCCTCATCGTCTTCACCCCCAAGTCCCTCTTGCGGTCCCGAGAGGCCCGCTCACCCATCGGGGCGTTCACGTCGGGAACGTTCGCCGAGGTGCTCGATGATCCGGCCGCCACCGGCGACGACTTCGACCGGTCAGCCGTCACCCGGGTCGTGCTCTGCTCGGGCAAGGTGGCCTACGACGCCATCGGTCGCCGCGACGAGTTGGGGGAGGCGGGTAGGAAGGTGGCGGTCGTCCGGGTCGAGCAGCTCTACCCGTGGCCGGCGTCGACCGTCGAAGGCATCCTCGCCCGCTACCGAAACGCAAGCGAGGTGATCTGGCTCCAGGAAGAACCCGAGAACATGGGCGCGTGGAACTTCGTGCACGGTCGCCTCCACCGGCTCCTGCGCGAGACGCACACGCTGCGCCACGTGAGTCGCGCCGAGTCCGCCAGCCCGGCATCGGGAAGCGCCGCGCTGCACCGCCTGGAGCAGGACGACCTGCTGGCACGCGCCGTCGGCTGACGGCGTGCCGTCCATGGCGGCGACCCGTGCGTCAGACAAGGAAGTCGTGGGCCAGTGCGATCCACATCTCAGTGGACAGGCGGAGCGACTCGACGTCGACCCGCTCGTCGATCCCGTGGAACATGGCGCCGTACTGCTCGAAGCCGATGGCCTCGCTGTGGAGTCCGAACCCGTAGGCGACGCTGCCCAGGACCCGGTGGAACCGGGCGTCGGTGGCGCCGACGGTGAGAAAAGGGACGGTGCGGGCCCCGGGGTAGAACAGCCGGCTGACCCGCTGGAGCGCGTCCCACAGGGGCGTGTCGATCGGCGAGCTCGTCGACGGCTGTTCGGAGCGGAAGTCGATCTCGACGTCGTCGGCCAGGTCGCCGATGACCTCCTCGAGCATGGCGCGGACGTCGGTGCCGTCCCACCCCGGCAGTGAGCGGATGTCGATCTCGAGCTCGACCCGGTCGGGAATCACGTTGAGCTTGGTGCCGGCCCGCATGATGGTGGGCGCCAACGTGGTGTGCGTGCAGGCGTGGGCCTGCCGGGCCAGGCCCACCAGCGGGAGCTCGTCGCAGAAGGCGTCGATGCGATCGGGATCGAGCAGCGGCTCGGCCAGTTCGGGCGGAAAGCCGACCCCCTCGATGAAGCGGGTCCACGCCTCGTGCAGCTGAGCCGGTGGCCGGTACTCGTCGATGCGGCGGACCACCTCTGCCGCCTTGACCAGGGCGTTGTCGGTACGGAGGGGCTGGGACCCGTGGCCGGGCGTTCCCCGGACGGTGAGGACGCACCAGTAGCAGCCCTTCTCACCCACGATGACCGGTAGCCGCGGGGTGCCGTCGGCGCCTCCCATCGGGAACCCGCCCGACTCGGTGATCACGTAGTCGGCCCCGACGTCGTCCCGGGCGTGCTCGCACAGCCATTCTGCGCCGTAGGTGCCGAGAGCCTCCTCGTCGGCCACGGCCACGTAGGTCAGGTCGCCGGCCGGGCGGAACCCGCTGCGGGCCAGGTGTCGGAAACCGGTGGCCATGGTGGCCGTGAGATTGAGCATGTCGACGGCACCCCGGCCCCAGACCTCGCCGTCGATGAGCTCGCCTCCGAAGGGATCGTGGCGCCAGTCGTCGGAGTTGGCCGGCACCACGTCGGTGTGGCCCAGCAGGGTGAGCGAGGGTGCAGCGGGGTCGGAGCCGTGGATCTTCGCCACCAGCGAGGTGCGCCCGGGCTCCGGCTCGAACAGTTCGAGATCCGCGCCGGAGTCCTCGAGGTAGCCGGCCAGCATCTTCGCACTGCGGTGCTCGTGTCCGGACGCGGGCGAGCCGTCGTTGACGCAGCGGTTCCGGATGAGGTGCTGTAGCAGGTCGGTCGCCTCGGCCGTCCGATCGGTCTGGGAGGCCATCGGGCCATCCTACGGTCCGTCCGGCCGGTACGTCCGACGACCGGGCGGGTCCATCGCGCCCCGAGGATGGCCGGCACCCACCTGGGCAGATGGTTGACTGTGGTCCTCTATGAAACAGCACACACCCGAGCGCCGGAGGATCGTCGTCGACGGGTCCAACATCGCCACCGAGGGCCGCAGCATGCCCAGCCTGGCCCAACTCGACGAGGCCATCCATGCCTTCCTCGAGGAGTATCCGGGCTTCACCACCGCCGACGTCACCGTCGTCGTCGACGCGTCGTTCGGCCATCGCATCGACCCGTCGGAGGTGGCCGCCTTCGACCAGGCCATCGAGCACGGCGAGATGATCACACCTCCGGCCGGCGCAGTAGGCCGAGGGGACGGGTTCATCCTGCGGATCGCCGAGAAGTCGGGCGCGCTGGTGCTGTCCAACGACTCGTTCCAGGAGTTCCACGCCGACCGTGCGTGGCTCTTCGAGCCGGGACGGCTCATCGGGGGCAAGCCGGTGCCGGGGGTCGGCTGGATCTTCACGCCCCGCACGCCCGTGCGCGGTGCGGTCAGCCGCTCGGTGACCTCGAAATCCAAGCGCGACGCACGGGCCGACTCGGAGGCGACGTCGGGGCAGACCGGGGACGGATCCGAGGAGCTGGCCGAGGGAACGGGCCGCCGGTCCCGCCGGGGCCGGGGGGGCGGCGCGAGGAAGGCAGGCGAGACGACCGGGACGACCGAGACGGCCAAGGCAACGAAGGCCGCCAAGGCCGCCAAGGCCGCCAAGGCCGCCAAGGCCGCCAAGACGACCAAGGCCGCCAAGACGACCAAGGGCGCCAAAGCCGGCAAGGCGGCGAAGGAGTCGACCACGAGAGCGGCGAAGAAGGCTCCGCCGGCCAAGGCCGCCAAGACGACCAAGGCCGCCAAAGCCGGCAAGGCAGCGAAGGAGTCGACGACGAAGGCGGCCAAGACGGCCAAGACGGCCAAAGCGGTCAAAGCCACGAAAGCGACCGAGGCGACCAAGGCCGCCACCAAGGCCACGAAAGCGGCCAAGGCGCCGAAGGCGACCGCGGCGGCCGGCATGGAGGGTGCTGCGGTCGAGCCGGCTGCCGACCACCGGGCCTCGCGGGCCGGTACTGCGCCCGCCCACGAGGCACTCAACGACCCAATGACCTTCCTGACCTTCGTGGCCGACCACCCGATCGGCAGCACCTTCGACGGGACGGTCGTGGGGTTCACCTCCCACGGTGCCCACATCGACGTCGGCGGGATGCTGTGCCACGTGCCCCTTCGCAACTTGGGGGACCCACCTCCCAACAAGGCCCGGCAGGTCCTGGCGAAGGGCGAGACCCGCCCGTTCGTCCTGGTGTCCCTCGACGCAGCCCGCCGCCGGGCCGAGGTGGCGCTCCCCGGACTCGGGACCTGAGCGCACGCCGTCCTGCCGCGGGGTCCGTTGCCGGCGTCCCGGGCCGTTATCCTCGGCACTCGTGCGAGCCGAGGACTACCTGCCCCATCGCGATCCCTTCCTGTTCGTGACCGAGCTGCGGTCGGTCGAACCCGGGGTCGGCGCCACCGGTAGCTGGCAGCTCACCGGTGACGAGGCGTTCTTCGCCGGTCACTTCCCCGGGCGCCCGACGCTGCCAGGCGTGCTGATGGTCGAGGCACTGGCCCAACTGGGTGGCGTGGCCGTGCTGGCCGACCCTGCCCACGCGGGAAAGCTCCCGTTGTTCGGCGGGATCGAGCGGGCCCGGTTCCGGCGCCAGGTGGTGCCCGGCGACCTGCTCGAGCTCGAGGTCACGCTGGGTCGGATGTCGGCCCGCGCCGGCAAGGGCAGCGGGCGGGCCTCGGTGGCCGGGCAGCTGGCCTGCCAGGCCGAGCTCCTCTTCGTGCTGGTGGACGCGGCACCCACCGGGCAGGACTGACCGGGCGAGCCGGGGATCCGTCGTGCGCATCGCCACATGGAACGTGAACTCGTTGACCGCCCGGCTCCCACGTGTCGAGGAGTGGATCCGCTACGCCCAGCCCGACGTGCTCTGCATGCAGGAGACCAAGCAGACGGACGTCGCCTTCCCCCGCGCCGCCTTCGCCGAGCTCGGCTACGAGACCGCCCACCACGGCAACGGCCGCTGGAACGGGGTGGCCATCGCCAGCCGGGTCGGGCTGAGCGAGGTGTCCACCGGCCTGGGCTCGACCGATGACGACCAGGGCACCCGTCTGGTGGCCGCCGAGTGCGGCGGGGTACGCGTGGTGTCGGTCTACGTCCCCAACGGGCGCAGCCTCGACAGCGAGTTCTACCCGGCCAAGCTGGCCTGGCTGCGCCGCCTGCGGGCGTTCCTCGACGAGACGACCTCGCCGGACCAGCCGGTCGCCGTCTGCGGCGACTTCAACGTGGCGCCCGAGGACCGCGACGTGTGGGATCCGTCCGAGTTCGAAGGCATGACCCACGTGAGCCCGCCCGAGCGCGCCGCACTGGCCGATCTCGAGTCCTGGGGGCTGGCGGACGCATTCCGGCGGGTCTACGACGAGGACCGGCTGTTCACCTGGTGGGACTACCGGGGTGGGTCGTTCCACCGCCATCGGGGGATGCGGATCGACCTCATCCTCGTCACCGAGGTGCTGGCCGAGCGCACGACCTACGCGCTCATCGACCGCAACGCCAGGAAGGGCGAGAAGCCCTCGGACCACACGCCCGTGTTCATCGACACGTCGGTGCCCTGACCGCGCCGTCGTGGAGCGGTCGAAGGCACAGAGCGCCCACGGGGCCCAGCGGCACCGCCATGCTCCCCCGACCGTGCGCTCCTGACCCCCGATGGCAGGCTCCGGCGCTGCCAACGCATGCGGACCAGGACCGGCGATAGGATCCGTTCCATCGGGGGCGCAGGCGGAGGATCAGGGGTGCAACAGCTGTCCTTGCAGACGAGGGTGGACCGGCTTGCGGACGATCCACCCATCGAGCTCGCGTCGGTCGATCTGACGGCCAAGGATCCGGCGCGGCTGCGTCGGCTGTTCGACGAGATCTTTGCCTACATCGCCACCGTCGAGGGCTCCGTGCCCCAGAACGTGGCCGACGTCACCGTCCTCCTCCCCGATCTCGACGACCAGGAGCGCCGCTTCCTCGGCGCGTGGTCGGGCCACGAGCTGGCCCATGCCGCCATCTTCGATGCCCTCCGGGCCGAGCTGGGCCTGCCACCTGCAGACGGCGGTGGCCGGCCGGGTGCGGGGGACGACCGTGACGGCATGGGGGCGCGGCCGGCGTTCCGGGTCCTCGGCACCCTGTCCCGGAGCCGGTGGCTCCAGGACGTGTTCAAGCTGGTCTACCTGGCCCGGGGCGCCATGCACGAGCACCTGACCTACGACTGCTACCGCCACCTCGGGGCCCGGCTGGACGCGCTCGACGAGCCCGCCCTGGCCCGCACGGTGACCGATCCCATCCGTCGGCAGGAGGCCGCCCACCTCGGGTACTACCGGCTGGCCGCCACCACCCACCGTCGGCGGCTCACCCCGACCCAGGTCCGCCTGGCCCGCTCGATCTCCGTCCGCACCTACACGCTGGTGGGCGCTGGGCCGTGCGGACGGGAACCGTCCGCACGGGTCTGTGCCGGTCTCGCCGGAGACGACGTGGATGCCGTCCTCGACGCAGTGGAGGCGCTGGCCGGGCAGCTGCTGGGCAACGGCACCCAGCCCCTGCCGCACTTCGTCCACGACGAGATGGCACAGTGCCTGGGCGGACGGCGATCCGGCCGGGTCCGGCAGGACGCCGCCGGCTGATGCACCGGCAGGGGATGGCACCGGGCGGGCGCCAGCCGCCTCGCCCGCCGTCCGTGCCCGGCCCCGGCGGGGAGCGCCCGTGACCGGGCACTGCGACGCCTGCTCGGGGCCGCTGCCGGACCATGCCAAGTTCTGTCCGGCGTGCGGCCAGTCCGTCACGGCCATAGGGCCGCCCAGCGGGCTCTCCGAGTCGATGGGGATCGCCCTCGACACGGAGCTCCGGCACCTGACCGTCATCTTCTGCGACCTGGTCGGCTCGACCGAACTGTCCGCGGTGGTCGATGCCGAGGAGTACGGCGAACTGATCCAGACCTACCAGGAGCGGGCCGTTTCGGTGGCGCGCCGGTACGGCGGGGACGTCGAGGGGTACAGCGGGGACGGTATCCTCTTCCGCTTCGGCTGGCCCGAAGCCCACGACGACGACGCCGCCCAGGCGGTGGCCGCCGCCCTCGACATCGTCGAGGCGATCGACGCCCTCGACGAGCGGCGGATGCTGGCCGCACGGGCCGGGGTCCACAGTGGCCACGCCGTGGTCGGCGAGATGGGCGGCGTCGACCGCCGGGCCACCATGGCCCTGGGCGAGACGCTGAACGTGGTCGCCCGCCTCCAGGGCTACGCCGAGCCCGGGACGGTGGTGGCCAGCGCCGCCACGCTCGCCCTGGTCGAGGGTCGGTTCGATGTCGAGTCGCTCGGCCCCCTGCCCCTCCGGGGGGTGCCCCGTCCGGTCGAGGCGTTCCAGGTGGTCGGCCGCACCAGCGTCCGCAGCCGGATCGAGGCCACGGCCAGCCGGCTCTTGCCGCTCGTCGGCCGGAGGGACGAGCTCGCCGTCCTCGAGGAGCACTGGAAACGGGTCCGTGCCGGCCGAGGCGCCGCCGTCCTCGTGACCGGCGAGCAGGGTGTGGGCAAGTCGCGCCTTGCGTTCCAGGTCCGCGACTTCGTGGCCGACGACGACCACCTCTGGTTGGAGAGCTCATGCTCGCCGTACACCCGGATGAGCGTCCTGTGGCCCGTCGTGGCGCTCATCGAACAGGCGCTCTCGCTGTCGGTCGAGACCGACCCGGCGGCGAAGTTGGCGCGCATCCGCTCCAGTCTCGAACAGGCCGAGGTCGGCACCCCCGACGGTGGCGACCTGATCGGCGCCCTGCTCGGGATCCCCGGTGCCTCGGTGCCGCCCATGAGCGGAGAGCTCCGCCTGGAGCGCACCATCGAGGCACTGGTCGACTGGGTGGCGGCCATGAGCCGCCAGCAACCGCTCGTGCTCTTCGTCGAGGACCTGCACTGGTGCGATCCCACTACCTTGGACGCCGTCCAGCGGCTGCTCGACCGCCTGGCCGAGGTGCCGATCCTCGTCCTGTTGACCGCCCGCCCGGAGTTCGAGCCCTCGTGGGAGGGGGAGGGAGCGGTGGCGCTCACCACGCTCCCCCTCGAACCGCTCGGCGAGGACCACGTCCGAGAGCTCGTCCTCGCCCTGGCCGACGGCCGGAGCCTGCCCGAGCCGGTCGTCCGGCGGATCGTCACGTCGGCCGGGGGGATCCCCCTCTTCGTCGAGGAGGTGGGCCGGTCCGTGCTCGAGTCCGGGCTCCTCGTGGACGGCGACGACCGCTGGGTACTGGCCTCCCCACTCATGGACCTCGAGATCCCGGGGACCCTGCAGGCCTCGCTCCTCGCCCGTCTGGACGGCCTCAAGGGGGCCAAGTCCGTCGCCCAGCTGGCCGCGGTCATCGGCCGCACCTTCTCCTTCGATCTCCTGGCCACCGTCTCGGGCATGGACCCGGCGGTCCTCACCGGGTTCCTCGGTCGCGTGGTGGAGAGCGGGCTCGTCCGCCAGGACGTGGACCACGCCGACGACCAGTACATCTTCAAGCACATCCTGGTCCAGGAGGTCGCCTACGAGTCCCTCCTGCGCCGGAACCGGCGGATCATCCACGAGCGGGTGGCCCGGGAGCTCGACGCCCGGATCGCCGCCGGTGCGGGCTCGGCCGTCGAGGAGGTGGCCCGTCACTACGAGGCCGCCGGCCTGCTGCGGGAGGCGGCTGAGCGGTACCAGCTGGCGGCCACGCTCGCCACCGAGCGTTCGGGTCACCGCGAGGCCATCGCCTTCCTCCGGAAGGGGATCGCCCTCGCCCGACAGCTCCCCGACGTGACGGAGGGCCGCGAGCTGGAGGTGGAGATGCAACTGGCGCTCGGATCCTCGATCGCCACCCGGAGCTACTCCGACCCGGAGCTCGAGGCGGCCTACGGCACGGCCCGGGAGCTGTGCGAGCTCCTCGGTAGCGACTTGCGGGTTGCCCACACCCTCGGGGGGCTGTCCGTCTTCTATATCAACCGGGGTGAGATCGCCCTCGGGGCGGAGCTGGCCGAGCGGGTGCTGTCCGTCGCCGACGAGCACCATGACGGTGTGCTCGAGGTGCTGGGCCTGGTGCAGCTGAGCCTGGCCCGCAGCTACCAGGGCCGTGCCGCCGAGTCGCTGGAGCTGGCCCAGCGGGCGCTCGCCGTCTATCACCCCGAGCGTCACCAGATATTGGCCCACCGGATCGGGACGGACCAGGGCGTGGCCGCCCACGTCTTCGCCGGCTGGGGGCACCTGCTCCTCGGCCACCTCGACCGGGGCCTCGAGCAGCTGGTCCAGGCCGTCGACCTGGCCGAGGCCATCGGCCAGCCGTTCAACATCGCCTTCGCCCTGGCCTTCCGGGCCACTGGGCACTGGGAGCGGGGCGAGGCCGCGGAGACGCTGCGGTTCGCCGAGCAGGCCCGCAGGCTGGCCGAGGAGCAGGGCTTCGACCTGTGGGCGGGGATCAGCGGCGTGTGGGAGGCGGCGGAGCGGGTGATCAGCCTGGGTGACCAAAGCGCCGTGGCCACCGTTATCGGCGCCGGGCTGGTGGCTGGCGAGACGGGCAATCGGGGTGGGAGCACGGCCGTGCTCGCCCGCGTCGCCGAGGCCACCCGCGCCGCCGGCGACACGGAGACGACCTGGTCCATCCTGGAGATGGCCCGTGCCGTCGCCGAGGAGACGGGCCAGCCGTGGTGGGACTCGTCGCTCCATCGGATCCGGGCCGAGCTCCGGTTCGACGAGGCCGACTCCGGCACTCCGGCCGACCTCGCCGACGACCGGCACCCCTGGGCCCGTGCCGCGGCGGAGTGGCGTACCGCCCTCGAGATCGGCGATCGGTTCGGCTTCCCGGTGCCCGGCGCGCGTGCGGCCGCCGGGTACGCCCGGTTGCTCCGGCGGGTGGGCCGGGGAACGGAGGGCCGGCGGCTCCTCCTCGACTGGTACGGGCGGTGCCCCGAGGGGCTGGAGACGCCGGTCATGGCCGGCGTGCGGGCCGAACTCGAGGCACTGGCCGACGCCTGACCGCCCGGCGCCGGCCCGGCGAGCTTTCCTCAGACGAAGCCGCACCGGGCATAGTGCCCGGCGATGACGGCCACCGTGGCCTCGACCTCGGCGTCGAGGAGGCCGCGGTCCTCGCCGCTGTGGGCCGTCCCCCCGAAGATGAGCGTGTGGTAGCAGGTGTCGTCTTCGAAGTACGCCATGTGCAGCGCGGCGTCGAGCTTCTTCGGGATGAAGCTCCGGGGGTGGTCCGGCTGCGGGTCCGGGTAGCCGAAGCTCTCGCGGAGCGTTCCCTGCACGATGGTGTTGGTGACCAGCTTCGCGGCCCCCGGGGCGTCGGATTCGTAGCAGCTCGCCACCTCGACGTCGTGCAGGTCGACCCGATGCCACTGCCGGCCGCCGATCTCCACCAGTCCACGGTCGTCGTAGCCGCTGGGGTCGACCTGCACGTGGTCGTAGGGCCGGAGCGCCTCCTCTGGCACCCCGTAGTCCCAGTTGGAGAAGTAGTTCCAGTCGGCCTTTCCGAGTCGCAGGAGGTCCTCGATGTGCGGCGCGGCGTCCCGTGGTCGCGGCGGCGCCGACGCAAAGCCGAAGGGCCGGTCCCACCGGCCCTTCTCGCAGTCCAGCTGGTAGTAGCCGAGGAAGACGTTGAACCACGGGGAGTTGGGGTTGCCGTAACACTGGGGCCCGCCCTTCTCGAATGCCCCGACGCAGGCCACGGCGTTGAAGACGAACGGAGGGTACGGGGGCGGGAACGTGCGCTCCTTCACCATGCGGCCCACCGCGCAGAGGGCCCGTGGCTCGTCCTCGACGTGGAACCGCAGGATCGTGTCCGTGCAGTTCTGGCTCTTCCCGTAGGTCTCGTCGTCCACCGCCGGGGGGTAGAACCGGGTGGTTCCGTCGATCTCCCCGATGCTCGGGTCGAACCGGACGACCTGCCTCCCGCCTGTCCGGCGATGGGTCCACGGGCGGTGGATCGAGCTCCGGTGGGCGACGCCGACCTGCCAGTCGATGGTCCCCTCGAAGAGGTTGGCGCTGACCGTTAGGTCGAGGCTGACCAGACCGAGGTCGAGGCGGTGGGTCCGCTCCCTCGTCCGGCGGCCGGGCGCGTTCGGGTCGGGCTGTCGCTGCTCGAAGCGGTGGTGCCACAGCCGTCGGCGCCGGTGGAGGAGTGACACCTCGACGGCGTCGAGCGCAGGGAAGGTGTACTCGAGGGAGAACCCTGCCGGGAGGGGCTGGGCCTCGGAGGGGGCGTCGGGGCGCGGGGCCGGCCCGGCAGTGTCCGTCCGATCGGCGCCGGCACCCGCAGGGCGGCCCCCGCCGGACCGGCCCGCAGCGCCGGCTGCCGGGTGGTCCGGTTGGGCCAGCCTCGTGAAGAAGTGCCCGCCGAAGAGCCGGGCCGCCGAGACGACGGCCTCCTGGGGCACCTCGACGTCGGGGTCGTAGGCGTCCGGATCGACATCGTGACCGTCGTTGGCGGCGAGGTGGGCCAGCCCGTGGATCAGGTGGCGGCCGAGGGAGCCGAGGGAGCGCTCGAACGTGACGGGGTCCACCTCGTCGGCCGGCAGGCCGTGGTCGTCCACGGAGGGCCACGTCTCCGGCTCCCGGGGCGTCTCGAGCGAGAAGAGGTGCCCGAAGGTGTTGGCCGACCCGTCCCGTGGCGAGAGCGGACCGCCAAGGCCCCACTCCTCGCGGAGGGTGGCGATCATCGACGTGTGGCGGAACTCTTCCGTGACGAGCCTCCCTTCGGGCACCCAGGGCGAGACGAGGATGGCCGGGACCCGGTAGCCCGATCGGTCGAACCGGAACCCCAGCTGGCCCGTGTGGTCGTCCGGGGGGACCGCGGCCGGGGGTGGGACGTGGTCGTACGTGCCGCCGGGCTCGTCCCAGCCGACGAGGAGCGCGGTGTTCCAGACGTTCGACGCCCCCTCGGTGGGAGCGCTCCTCACGAGGTTGTACAGGCGGGCCAGGAACAGCTCGCCGGCGACGATCGCCGAGGACGAGTCCACCGGGATGTCGACGCCCGCGACCAGTGCCTCCCCGAACGGGGGGTGGTAGTCGGCGTGTCCGGCGAGGAGGTTGGGCTCGATGAGCGCGAAGTCGGGGAGGGTGCCGTTCCTGATGTCCTCCTCGAACTCGGCGAAGGGGACGAATCGCTCGTGGAAGTACGCCTTGAGCCTCGGGGTGTGGATGGCACCGGTGATCGAGAGGGGACAGGGCTCGAGGACATAGACCTTCCAGCTCTGGCCGTGTGCTTCGAGGCGTTCGAAGATCGTCTCGGCGTCGTTGTGGAAGTAGTAGTCCTTGGCGGGACCGTTCACGACCAGCCCCGACGAGGTGGCCGCCGTCCAGAACGAGCGGTTGGGGAACGTCTGGGACGGGACCTCGCTGAACCAGTGGTCGAAGACGGCGAACCCGCGCGCCAGGGTGCTGAGGACCGGCACCTGGGCCGGGGTGTGCCCCTGCATGATCTGCCGGTACTCCTCGTACTCGGGCATCCGTCCCTTGAGCGCCATGAAATTGCTGATGTAGTCCGTGACGAACCCCTGCATGGTCGGCTCGTCGCCCGGGTCGGGGGCGTTGGTGGTGGCCATCTTGTGGGCCGGCAGCCCGAAGTTCCCGGGATCGAGCTTGTTGTAGAGCTGCGTGTTGGTGTGCTGGTACTCCTCGCCGGGGTCCGGGTCGGGGATGTCCCATCCCTCCGCCGCGGCGTAGTGGACGTACCCGGGCTCGGGCCCCTCCCGGCCGGGGGGAATCGGGCTCGCCCCGTCCGGGACGGGATTCTTGAGGTTCGGGTCGAAGCTCCCGCCGGGGCCGAGGACGCCGGTGAACCCGGCCTGCTCTTGTTGCGTGTAGAGCTGACCGAGCAGGTTGTCGAAGGACCGGTTCTCGAAGATGACCACGACCACGTGGTCCATCGCGTGGTGGTCCGTCGCGTGAGTACGTGCCCGCTCCATGGCACCCCGATCAGTGCTCGTCTGAACACGGCCTCCGCCTGGCGCCGTGTGCTGCGAACGGTACGTGGCCCACTGTCGAAACACAAGAGGGGCGGGCCCACGGTGACGCGCCTGCCCGAGCCGGCGGGCCCGCCCGCGGATAGGGTGCTGGCATGTCTTTCGGCGGAGACACCGGTGTGCAGGTGCCCGACCCCGCATTGCCCCGTTCGTTCGAGGCGCGCTACGGCCGTGGCGTGCGCCACGGTATCTGCCTCGGGGGAGGGGGGACCTTCTTCGTGGCCTGGCAGATCGGCTACCTCCACGCCCTCGCCAAGCGAGGGTTGCCCCTCGACGAGGCCGACCGGCTGGTGGGCACGTCGGCGGGATCGCTGGTGGCGGCGGTCCTGGCCCACGGCGACGTCGAGCGGATGTACCTCGAGTCCGAGGCGCTGTCCCTGACGCCGAGCGTGATGACCTGGCTGTTCCCCTCCGACCACTCGACGCCTTCGCAGCAGGAGGCGCTCAAACGGTACGAGGACGCCACGAGCGCCGATACGGACACCATCAGGGCCATCGGGAAGGCGGCGCTGGCGGCCACCGCACCGAGCCGCGGGAGGATGACTCGCGACCTCACCCTCGTCGTCGGCGAGCGCTGGGACTCCGACGCGCTGTGGATGACGTGTGTAGACGCCGATACCGGCGAGCGGTGCGTGATCACCCACGAGACGAGGGTCCCGGTCGATGTCGGGGCGGCGGCGAGCAGTGCCGTGCCGGGCATCTACGCCCCCCAGACCATCGCCGGACGGCCGTGCATGGACGGAGGCGTCAGCGGAACGGCGACGCACCTCGACCTGCTGGCTGGGTCCGAGCGTGCGCTCGTCCTCTCCCTCTACCGCGATCCGGAGCTCCCGCGGGACATGCTGACACTGTCGTCGGGGGACCTCAGCGCCGAGGTGTCCGCGCTGGGGGGGAGCGACACCCAGGAGGGGAACCTCACCCGGGTCTTCTTCCAGGCGCCGGACCATCCCGTGATGACGGTGGACGAGTTGATGAGCCCGAAGTCCGTGAAGGATGCCCTGCGCCTGGGGGACCGCCAGGGCGACGAGGACTACGGACGCCTGCGGGAGTTCTGGGGGTGACCGGCTCCGGGGGTGGAACCCCGGAGGGGCGGCGGACCCCGGTGCCGGAGCGCGTCCAGTTCACGCAGTGCGTGTCCCGACCGGCGGAGCCGCGGGCCCATGCCTGACGGGCCCATGCCTGACGGGCCCATGCCGGCCGGGCCCATGCCGGACGGGCCCATGCCTGAGCAGGCCGAGGCGGACAAGGCCCGCCACCGTCATCGCCACTGGATCGTGATCGGATGCACGCTGGTCGTGATCGTCGGGTTGGCCGTGGCCGGCTCCGTCGCCGCGCTCCACAGCTACCGGACGACCGTCGCGGCCACCGCGAAGCTCTATGGCGGCTGCACCCCGGTCGCCAATCCCAAGGATTTCGTCGGCGTCACGACGACGATCATCTCGGTGGACCCCGGGGACCAGGAGGCGGTGGCCCGCGTGGAGTTCTTTCCGACCGGCACCTTCAGCGACGAGTATGGCCAGCTGACAAGGCCGGTCACCGTGGTCCTCCAGGGACTGAAGGTCACCGCCGAGGACTCGTCGACGGGGTCCTCGGCGATCGGTAGTTCGTCGACCTTGCCGTTCGCGGCCGGCGAGTGGATGCCGGCGACCGACGTGACGTTGGATCTGCAGGGCGACGAGACGAGCTACCCGTGGGACTCGTACACCAACGCGAGCACCGGCGGCTACAACGTGGCCGTTGTCGACGGGACCGGAAACCTCAACGGCGCCAAGGTGTCGACCTGCGTCGGCGTGAGCTCTTCCGCCGGCGGTTGGACCATGACCTCCAAGTCGTACCCGATCAGCGGGATCGTCGGCTTTGACATCACGATCCACCGGGCCGGACCGGTCAGGTTCTACACCTGGTTCGTCATCCTCCTCATGTGGGCACTCACTCTCGCCGGCGTCGGCTTCGCCATCATTCTGATCACCCGGGAGCCATCGAAGATCGACCCGGCGGGTCTCACCTACCTCGCCGCGTTGCTGTTCGCATTCCCCCTGATTCGTCAGACCCTTCCCGGTAACCCCGAACTCGGCACCGACGTCGACCTCGTCGCCTACTTCTGGGCAGAGGTCATCGTGGCCGTGACCCTGATCGCACTCCTCGTCACCTGGATCGTCAGTCAGGGGGCGCGCCACAGTAGGAGGTCGGACCCGGCCGACCGTCCGGATTGAGCGCGCCGACCGGCCGACGACGGACCCCCGGTCGGTTCCGGTGCGGCCCCCTCGAGACGGCCGTCGTTGCAACGGGGCGTCGACGGTTGGCTGTTACCGCGAGCGGTCGAGGCTCGCCCGGATCCGGGCGATGTGCCGGCCGGCGTCACCCGGTGAGACCCGCCCGCTGCCCGTCCGTGACACGCGGGCCACCGCCGCCAGCCACGGGGACGGCCGGCGCTCCATCCGGCGGCCACGGGTCATCGTCCGGGTTCGTGACCACGAACAGCGGAGCTCGACGGACGCGCGGGTAAGGGCCACGTAGAGGAGGCGGCGTTCCTCCTCGAGGGCGTCGGCGGACTCGGCGTAGACGATGGGCACGAAGCCCTCCTCGAGCCCGATCACGTGCACCGATCGCCATTCGAGGCCCTTGGCCCGGTGGAAGGTGGCCAGCTCCACCGCGTCGTCCATGCCGCCACCGGACGCGCCGCCCGCCGCCCTACGCCCCGACCGCCTGCTGCCGCCCGGTCCCGGACCTGGGGTCGCGGCCTCTGGCCCCGGTGCCATCCGGTACGGGACGCCGGCCCGGGCGAGGGCCCGACCCACGACGGCCAGCTGGTCGTGAGTGCGGGCCAATACCGCCCGCTCGGACCACCGGGTGCCGTCACCCGAGCCTTCGAGCAGGTCGGCGACCACACCCTCGGCCTCGGACTCGGCGTCCTCGTAGGCGGTCACCACGGGCATGGGTCCGTCGGCGGCCGCCGACCGCGGCGCGACCGCCAGCAGCGGGCCGAGAGCGGCCGAGGCCGCCGCCACCACCTGGGGCGTGCACCGGTGGTTCTGATCGAGGCGGACCACCTCCATGCCCGGTAGCTCCTCGGGCAGGCGGGTCAGGAGCGTGGGGTCGGCGCCGTTCCACGCGTAGATCGCCTGATTCGGATCGCCGACCACGCAGAGGTCGTGGCGCCCCCCGAGCAGCTCGCGGACGAGCCGGAACTGGGCCGGGTTGACGTCCTGGAACTCGTCGACCGACAGGTGTCGGTATCGCCAGCGCGCCCCCTCGGCGAACGCCGGATCGCCGACCAGCAGGTCGGCAGCGTGGACCAGCACGTCGTCGAGGTCGAGGGCGTCCCGCCGTCGCAGTGCCGCCTGGTAGTCGGCGAAGAACTGCGCCGCCCGATCGATGCCCGGTGCCACGATCCGCCCGGCGTGCCCGGCGGCGTCGGCATAGCCCGACGGGTCGAGGCAGCGCGCCTTGGCCCACCCGATCTCGGTGTCTACGGCCGCGGCGGTGGCTGGGTCACCCACGATGTCGCAGATGAACCGGAGCCGGTGCTCGGACACCGAGGGGGCCGGGTCGCCACGGTCGAGGGCATGCCGTCGGAGGAGGGTCAGCGCCAGCTGGTGGAGGGTGCCCGCCCGGACCCCGGGCGAGGGCGCGGCGCCACCGGCGGCCGGCGTGGAGACCGGCACCCGGTAGCCGCGCAGGCGCTCCCGCAGCTCGTCTGCCGCCTTGCGGGTGAAGGTGCACACCACGGAGTGGTCGGCGTCGGCCGAACCGTCCCGGATGCGCCGGGCGACCCGGAGGGTGAGGACCCGCGTCTTCCCCGATCCGGCGCCGGCCACGATGCACAGGGCGCTCGAGGGCGAGTCGATCGCCCGGCGCTGGAGGGGGGTGAGCGCGGCCACCGCCGACTCGAACGGATCGCCCGCACCGGGGTGGCGCGGCACATCCTCCGGTGGTTCCACGAGTGCTGAGGCTATCGGTAGGGTGTGCCGGTGCTGAAGTCGTTCGCCGGCGGTCGTCTGTTCGGCGCGACCTGGGGCCCCGGGACGCCGACGGTGCTCGCCCTCCACGGTTGGCAGCGGACCCACCACGACTTCTCGGCCGTCTTCGCCGGGGCGGACGCTGCATTGGACGGCGACGGCGCCCCCGGAGGGCGCCCCCGGGCGCCGACCGCCACCGCTGTCGACCTGTTCGGGTTCGGTGCCACGCCGCCGCCTCCCGCGCCGTGGGGCTCCGCCGAGTACGCCCGGGCCTTGCTCCCCCTCTTCGAGCAGCCGGGGGTGCTGGCCGACCGCGTGGTCCTCGTCGGGCACTCATTCGGGGGGAGGGTGGCCGTCCATCTGGCCACCCTGGCCCCCGACCGGGTGGAGCGCCTGGTGCTCACCGGCGTGCCCCTCCTCGACCGCCCGGGGCGCCGGGCCCGACCGGCCGTCGGCTACCTGGTGGCCCGGCGCCTCCATCGGATGGGGCTCGTGGGGGAGGTCCGGATGGAGGCGCTCCGCCAGAAGCACGGCTCGCCGGACTACCGGGCGGCCCAGGGCGTCATGCGCGGCGTCTTCGTCGCCGTGCTGGGTGAGCGGTACACCGACCAGATGGCCGCCATCACCTGCCCGGTGGACCTGGTGTGGGGGGCGGACGACACCGAGGTGCCGGTGGAGGTGGCGGTCCGCGCCCGGCCGCTGTTCCCGTCGGCCACCTTGGTCACCCTGCCGGGAGTGGGCCACCTGACCCCGACTGAAGCGCCCGGCGATCTGCTGGGCATCATCCGCGGTGCGTCCCGCCCCGCCCCGGGGACGGACGCCGGACCGGTGGGCCGTCCTGCCGGCGATACCCGGTGATCGGCCCGCCCGTCCGCTGGGCGGCGGTGCTCGGGCCGTCCCGCTACCACACCGGGACGGCGTGGCTCACCCTCGCCTGCTGCGTGGCCGCCTGCGTCCCGGCCGGGCTGCGCTGGCTGCGGGTCGCCCAGCGTGAGCACTACCTCGTTGGGTCGGCGTCCCGGTTCGCGGTGCGGTGGTGGCGGGCCACGGCCGCCGACCTGTGTCTCGCCGCCGTGGCGCTGGTGTCCGCCGGCGCCTCGCTGATGTGGCCGGTGGCCGGGGTGGTGGTGGCGGCGGTGGTGGTGGCTGGGCCGCTTGGTCTCTCGCTCCGGGGTCGGACGTCCCCGCTCGCCTGGACCCGCCGCATGCGGACCCTGGCCGCGGTCTGGGCCGTGCTCGAGCTGGCGCTGGTGGCGGTCGGCGTGGCCCTCGGGCTGGCCGCGCCGGTGGCCGTCCTGGCTGCGCTGGTGGTCCCGGCCGCCGTGGACCTGGCCTGTTGGGTGACCGCGCCGCTTGAGCTCCGACTGTCGCGCCACTTCGTGGACGAGGCCGCATCCCGGCTGGCCCGGGTGGCCCCGACCGTGGTGGCCGTCACCGGCTCCTACGGCAAGACGTCCACCAAGGGGCACGTCGCCCACCTCGTCCGGCCCACCTGCGCCGTGGTGGCCACGCCGGCCAGCTTCAACAACCGGGCCGGGCTGGCCCGCGCCGTCAACGAACAGCTGGCCGACGGCACCGAGGTCTTCGTGGCCGAGATGGGCACGTACGGCCCCGGCGAGATCGCCGACCTCTGCCGGTGGTGCCCACCGGACGTCGCCACCATCACCGCCATCGGCCCGGTCCACCTCGAGCGGTTCGGCTCGGAGGACCGCATCGTCGAGGCGAAGTCCGAGATCCTCGTGCCGGCGGCCGACGTGGTGCTGCCCGTCGACGACCCGCGCCTGGCCCGGCTGGCCGACCTCGCCACCGCCCAGGGGAAGCGGGTCCTGCGCTGTTCCGCCGTCGACCGCACGGCGGACGTCTGCGTGCTGCGGTCCGGCGACGGGTCCCGCCTGTCGGCCTATGCCCAGGGCTCTGTCCTGGCCGAGGGCGTGGAGGTGCCGGCGGGGGTCCAGCCCACCAACCTGGCCTGTGCCATCGGCCTGGCCCTGGTGGTCGGGGTGGGCACCGAGGCCGTGGCTGCACGGCTCGGCGACCTGCCCGCCGTGGACCACCGGCTGCAGGCGGTCCGTTCGGCCACGGGAGTGGCCATCCTCGACGACACCTACAACGCCAATCCCGCCGGTGCGGCCGAGGCCCTGGCCGCCCTCCGCGCCGCGGTGCCGGGGACCGGCGCGGCGGGGGACGCGGCGTGCCGGGTGGTCGTGGTCACCCCGGGGATGGTCGAGATCGGGCGTCGTCAGTTCGAGGAGAACCGCGCCTTCGGCGCGGCCGTCGCATCGGTGGCCACGGATCTACTGGTGGTCGGGCGGACCAACCGCCGGGCGCTGGTGGCCGGCGCCCGCTCGGTCCCGGACTCGCCGACCGCGGTGCGCCTGGTCCGGCACCGCGACGAGGCGGTGGCGTGGGTCCGCGACCAGCTCGGCCCGGGGGACGCCGTGCTGTACGAGAACGATCTGCCGGACCACTACCCTTGAACAGTTGAGGTGTCGGCCCGCCCGGGCGGCCGACAGCGCCTGCCCACCCGGCCGCCGATCGGAGGAGTCGACCCACCGTGCCCGAAGTCGCCGTCATGTTCGGAGGTCCGTCTCCCGAGCACGACGTGAGCGTGCTCACCGGTCTGCAGGCGGCCCGCGGGCTGGCCGACGGTCCCGGTGGACCGGTCCGCGCCGTGTTCTGGTCCAAGACCGGAGAGTGGTTCGAGGTCGACCCCGGGCTCGAGGCCGAGGCCTTCCTCGAGGGTGTGCCCCGCGGTGCCACCCGCCTCCAGTTCGTGGCCGCACCCGGCGGCGGGTTCGCCGAACCGGGCGGGCGCCTGGGTCGTTCCCGTCCCCTGGACATCGACGCCGCCCTGATCTGCTGCCACGGTGGCCCGGGCGAGGACGGCACCCTGCAAGCCGCCCTCGACCTGGCTGACATCCGCTACACCGGGCCGACGGTCGCCGGTGCGTCCCTCGGCATGGACAAGTTCGCCTTCGGCGCCGTGGTGGCCGCCGCCGGGCTCCCCACCCTGCCCCGGGTGCTGGTGGAGCACGGGGCCGAGCCACCGGGGTTCGCCGGCCCCTACATCGTGAAGCCGCGCTACGGGGGATCCTCCATCGGGATCGACGTCGTCGAGGACCACGCCACGGCGGTGGCCCGTCTCGCCGCCAACCCCCACCTCCGGTTCGGCGCGGTGCTCGAGCCCTACCGTCCCGACCTCACCGACCTGCAACTGGCCGTGCGGACCTGGCCCGGCCTCGAGCTCTCGGCGGTCGAGCGGCCCATCCGGGCGTCGGACGCGGCCGACATCCTCGACTACCGAGACAAGTACGTGGCCGGTGAGGGGATGGCCGGGGCCAACCGCGAGCTGCCGGCGCGGATCCCCGCCGACCTGGAGAAGGCGCTACGCCTGGCGGCCGAACGCGTGGCCGTCCTGGCCGGTGTGCGCGGTGTCGCCCGGATCGACTTCCTTTCGGACGGGGCCGAGTTCGTCGTCAACGAGATCAACACCGTGCCCGGGTCGCTGGCGCGCTACCTGTGGGTCGCGCCACTCGTCCCCTTCTCCACCTTGCTCGCCGATCTGCTCGCCGAGGCCCGCCACCGACCCACCCACGCCTATTCGGCGGCCGGCGCCGACGGCACCGTGCTCCGTTCGGCGGGAACGATCGCCGGCAAGCTGGGCTGAGCGCTTGGCCGTCCCACGGCTTCAGCTGCTGCCGGGCGAGCAGGTCCTGATCGACGTCAGGCCGCACTGGTCGTTCATCACGGGTCCGTTGGTCGTCTCGCTGGTGGTCATCGCCGTGGGCGTGACGCTCGACGTGGGGGTCCCCCACACTTCGGTCCGGCTTCACTGGGTGGAGGGGCTGGTGGTCGCCGTCCCCTGTGTGTGGCTCCTCGTGCGGGTCGTCCAGTGGCGGACCACCCGGCTGGTCCTCACGCCGTTCCGGATCATCGAGCTCTGGGGCGTGGTCTCGCGGCACCGGTCCGAGACCCGGCTGGCCGAGATCGTGACCGTGGTGGCCGTCCAGTCGCTGCCCCGCCGGATCATGGGCACCGGACGGCTCGAGCTCGAGCTCCGGGGCGAGGACGAGGTCCGATGGCTCGACGACGTGCGCAAGCCCGACGTCCTGCGGCGGGTGATCAACCGGCGTCTGCAGCCCCACCCCGGACCGGGGACACCCGCCGGCTACTAGCGGTCCGGTCGACCCTGGCGCCGCCGCCGAGCCGCCACCGTGCCGTCGACCGGGGACACCCGCCAGGCCGCCGTCGGGAGCGCGGCGGGGTCGACCGCCCCGGGGTGGGCCAGGGCCACCACGCAGCCGCCGAACCCGGCCCCGGTCATCCGGGCGCCCAGCACTCCCGGCATGGTGGAGAGGCGCTCGACCAGGGCGTCGAGGTCGGGCGTGCTCACCTCGAAGTCGTCGGCCAGGCTCCGGTGGCTCGCGGTCATGAGCGTCCCGGCGGCGGACAGGTCGTCGTCCTCGAGTGCCTCGGCGAACCGGCGCACCCGCGCGCACTCAGTGACCACGTGGCGGGCCCGTCGCCGCAGCCGCGGGTCGTCCAGCAGTGCGAGCTGCTCCTCGGCGGCAAGGCCGAGTGGCCCGATGCGGTCGGCAGCCGCCCGGCACTCGGCCACCCGGGCGGCGTACCCGGAGTCGCGGAGGCTCCGGGGGCTGCCCGAGTCGACGACCAGGATGTCGGCCTCGCTCGGGACCGGCACCGGTCGGACGTCCAACGAGGGGAACTCGACGAGCAGGGCCCGGCCCGCCAACCCACCGGCGCACACCAGCGGGTCCATCGGGCCGACGGGCGCGCCGGCCAGGTGCTCCGCGAGTTGGCAGAGTCGGGCGATGGTCCGGGGCGACCCGTCCACGCCGAACACCTCGGCCAGGGCCACGGCGAGGGCGGCGCTGGAGGAGAGGCCCGAGCCGGCCGGGAGGTCGGCGGTGATCTCGAGGGTGCCCCCCTCGGGCGGCCGGGTCAGGGCCACCATGGCCGCCACCGGCCGGGCCCATGCCGGCTCGAGCGATCCGATCGCTTCCGCCTCGGGCGCCACCGGCAGCGGCAGCATCGCCGGCGGCGCGAACGCGGTCGACCGGACCAGCAGCTCCCGGCCGGCCGACGGTGCGTAGTCGACGGTCACACCGAGGGCGATGGCCATGGGCAGCGCCACCCCGTGGTTGTAGTCGGTGTGGTCGCCGATCAGGTTGACCCGACCGGGCCCTCTGGCCCGTCGCACTGGTGGCACCGCGGCCTCCTCTCGGTCCTCTCCCCGGTGAGGGTAACGGGCCGGGTCGACTGCCGGCCGCCGCCCGCCCGCCGCCCGCCGCGCCGGTCGCCCGCCGCCCCGGCAAGGCAGCATTTGACCCCCGGGCAGGGGAGCGGCAACCATCCCGCCATGACCTTCTGCGCGATCAGACCCGCCCGGGCGCGGGTTCCCGGCCCAGTTCCACCGTCACCGGTCGGTGCCGGGTGAGCGGCCCCCTGGACGGTGTCCGGATCATCGAGCTCGCCGGCATCGGGCCCGCCCCCTTCGCGGGCATGATGCTGGCCGACGCCGGTGCCGACATCATCCGGATCGACCGGAGTGACCGGGCGACTTACCCCCCCCGCACCGAGCCGCACGTGGACCTCTTGAACCGGGGCCGCCGGTCGGTGGCGGTGGACCTCAAGCATCCCGAGGGGGTGGCGTTGGTGCTTCGCCTCGTCGAAGAGGCCGACGGGCTGATGGAGGGGTTCCGCCCCGGAGTGGCCGAGCGCCTCGGCCTCGGCCCCGACGAGTGCCGAGCCCGCAACCCGAAGCTGGTGTACGGCCGGATGACCGGGTGGGGGCAGGAGGGACCGATGGCCCGGGCGGCCGGTCACGACATCGACTACATCGCCCTGGCCGGGGCGCTGGAGCCGATCGGGCGGGACGGCCAACCACCCCTGCCGCCGCTCAACCTGGTCGGTGACTTCGGCGGCGGCGGCATGCTGCTGGCCTTCGGGATGTGCGCGGCGATCATCAGTGCCCAGCGGTCCGGCAGCGGCCAGGTGGTCGACGCCGCCATGGTCGACGGCGCCGCCTCCCTCATGACCATGACCTACACCCTCCGCGCCGCCGGCATCTGGAACGACCGACGGGGCACCAACATGCTGGACACCGGCGCCCACTTCTACGAGGTGTACGAGACCTCCGACGGAGGGTTCATCGGGGTGGGGGCCATCGAGCCGCAGTTCTACGCCGAATTGCTCCGGCTGCTCGGGCTCGACGGGGAGGAGCTCCCCGGTCAGGACGACCGGGAACAGTGGCCGGCCATGAAGCTGCGGTTCGCGGCGATCTTCGCCACCAAGACCCGGGCCGAATGGGAGGCGGTCTTCGACGGGAGCGACGCCTGCGTCGCGCCGGTCCTCTCGCCGGCCGAGGCGCCGGACCACCCCCACAACCGGTTCCGCGGCACGTTCACCGAGGTGGCCGGCGTGGTGCAGCCGTCCCCGTCGCCACGGTTCGGGAGTACGCCCGGCTCGATCCGGCGGCCCCCGCCCAATCCTGGGCAGTACGGGGACGAGGCGCTCGCGGACTGGGGCCTCGACGACGGTGCCATCGGGGACCTGCGGTCGGCCGGCGCCATCCGCTGAGCCGGCACGCCCCCCGGGTCAGAGGTTGACGACCGGGCAGGTCACCGTGCGGTTGATCCCGTCGATGAGCTGGATCCGGCCGACCACCATGCGACCGAGCTCGTCGACCGTCTCGGCCTCGGCCCGCACGATCACGTCGTAGGGCCCGGTCACCCCTTCGGCCGTCACCACCCCGTCCAACGAGGCCACGCTACGGGCCACGGTGGCCGCCCGGCCGACCTCGGTCTGGATGAGCACGTAGGCGGTGACCGGCATGGGCGGCTCCCGGGGTCGGCGGTCGGCAATGACCCGCGCATGCTAGCGCCACCGTGCCCGGCGCCTACCATGCGGGCGTGGGCGTTCGGGCACGCGGTGACCAGTTCCGGCGCTTGGCCAGGTCGGCTGTCACCGATCTGTTCGACCAGCGCCGACCCTTCGGCCGCCTGGCCCTGACCCACGTGCTCATGACGGCGGGCGACACCATGTTCGCCGTTTCGCTGGCCGGCTCGCTGTTCTTCTCGATCTCGCCGACCGCGGCCAAGGACAAGGTCCTCTTGTACCTGCTGTTGACCATGGGGCCGTTCGCCGTGGTGGCCCCGGCGCTCGGACCGGTCATCGACCGCAGCCGGGGCGCCCGACGGGCGATGGTCGTGTCCTCCGCCGTTGGGCGGGCGGTGCTCTGCCCGCTCCTGGCCCGGGACATCCACTCGCTCCTCCTGTTTCCGGAGGCGTTCGCCATGCTCGTGCTGTCCAAGGTCTACCTGGTCACCAAAGGAGCCCTGGTACCGGAGATGGCCGCCCTCGGGCTCCTGGACGAGACCGCCGCCGGGGTGGCGCCGCAGGTGGACGGCGGGTCGCCGACCCCACCGGCACCGGCCACCGGTCCGCCCGTGGTCGGTACCGACCCCACACCCCCCTACGGCACGCCGGTCGTCCGGGTCGACGACCCGGTCACCGGCGTGGCCAAGATCGAGCCGGACCTGGCCACGCTCAACGCCCGGCTGGGACTGCTGGCGTCACTGTCGGGGTTCGCCTTCGCCCTCCCGGCCGTCGCCATCCTCAAGCTCGGGAGTGCAGCCACCGTGATCTGGGTGAGCACCGCCGTGTTCGCCGCCGCCGCCGTCGCCGGGGCCAGGTTGCCGGTCCTGCAGCGCGCCGGGCGGATCCGTTCCGGCCGGTGGCAGGACGGCTGGTCCGGTCGTGGGCGACGGCGAGCCGGCCCGGGTGCCGCCGCGTTCGGGTCTCCACCCGTAGCCGCCGAGGTGCAGATGGCGCCGGACGTCGACCGCATCTGGGCCGGGGACGAGGAAGACCTGGCCGCGCTGCGGCCCATCGCCGACGCCGAGGTGGTCCTGGCCCGCATGCCGATGTCGGTATTGAAGGCCCTGGTCGGGTTCACCATGTTCCTGTTCGCCTTCGGGCTCCGCCGAGCGGGCGCTGCCACCTGGTGGTTCGGCTTCGTCCTCGGAGGGCTCACCGCCGGCGCCCTGATCGGTGTGCTCCTGGTGTCGAGGATCCGCCGGCTGCTGGACGAACAGCAGATGCTGGTGGCCTCGCTGTGGCTGGTGGCCGCCGTCACCCTGGCGGGTGCCTTCTATACGGTCCGCTGGTTCTGGGCGGTGATCGCCCTCGCCGTCGGCGTGGCGAGTGCGGTGGCCAAGCCGTCCTTCGACGCACTCGTGCAGCGCCACGTGCGCGAGTCCAGCCAGGGCCGGGCCTTCGCCCGGTTCGAGACCCAGTTCCAGCTCGTGTGGGTGGTGGGCTCGTTCGTCCCGGTGGTCCTGTCACTGCCGGTGGCGGCGGGGAGCCTGATCATGGCCGTCGTCGCCGCCGTCGGTGCCGTTTCCTACATGAGCTCGCGGCGGGCGATGGGCGGCGACGAACTCGCGACCGCCCGGGGGCTCCGGGAGTGAGCGGTGGCCGGCCGGCTCAACCGAGCTGTTGCTGGAGCCGGTCCACCTCGGCGCGGAGCTCGGCGGGCAGCTTGTCGCCGAACGTGGCGTAGTGCTCCCGGATGCTCGTCACCTCGGCCCGCCACTCGTCGGCGTCGACGGCGAGGAGCTTCTCCATGTCGGCGGCCGACACGTCGAGCCCCCGGACATCGATGGCGCCCGGCGCCGGCACCAGGCCGATGGGGGTCTCGACGGCCTCGCCGCCGCCGCTCACCCGTTCGAAGACCCACTCGAGGACGCGGGAGTTGTCGCCGTAACCCGGCCACAGCCAGCGGCCGTCCTCGTCCTTGCGGAACCAGTTGACGTAGAAGATCTTGGGCAGCTTGTCCGGATCCGCACCGGAACCGAGGCGGAGCCAGTGCGTGAAGTAGTCGGCCATGTTGTAACCGCAGAACGGGAGCATGGCGAAGGGGTCACGGCGCAGGTTGCCCACGGCCCCGGCGGCGGCGGCGGTCGTCTCCGAGGCCATCACCGAACCGAGGAACACCCCGTGCTCCCAGTCCCGTGACTGGAAGACCAGCGGGACCACCGAGGCGCGGCGCCCCCCGAACAGGACGGCGTCGATCGGCACACCGGCCGGGTCCTCCCACTCGGCGGCGATGGCCGGGTCCTGGGCGGCGGGCACGGTGAAGCGGGCGTTCGGATGGGCGGCCGGCGCGCCCGACGCCGGCGTCCAGTCCACGCCCTTCCACGAGGTCAGATGGGCGGGCGGCTCGATGGTCATGCCCTCCCACCACACGTCGCCGTCATCGGTGAGGGCGGTGTTGGTGTAGATGGCGTTGCCCGCCAGCGTCAGCATGGCGTTGGGGTTGGTCTTGGCGTTGGTGCCGGGCGCCACGCCGAAGAAACCGGCTTCGGGGTTGATGGCGTAGAGACGGCCGTCGGCGCCGAACTTCATCCAGCAGATGTCGTCGCCGATCGTCTCGACCTTCCAGTCGGGCATCGTCGGGATCAACATGGCGAGGTTCGTCTTCCCGCAGGCCGAGGGGAACGCCCCGGTGACGTAGCGGACGTCGCCGGCGGGCGAGGTGAGCTTCAGGAT
>JBKQRT010000193.1:0-7882 GCA_052143895.1 Acidimicrobiales bacterium
GGTTGCCGGAGGGATCCACGGCGACCGCCGCGGGGTAGGCGAGCTCCGCCGATGTGGCGGCGCCGCCGTCACCGGCGTACCCCCATGTGCCGTCACCGGCGATCGTGGTGATGTCCCCGGCCGTCACCGGTACACCGAAGAGCGGCCCCGTGGCGGCCGGCACCATGCGAACCCGGTCGTTCTCGTAGTCGGCAATGAAGACATCGCCGGCGCGATCCACGGCCAGACCGTACGGACCGTCGCACGCTGCATCGTTCGCCGCGCCGCCGTCCCCGCCGTAGCCCGAGGTGGCGATGTTCCCGGCGCAGGCGGCGTTCCGTTCGACGCCCGACGCGGCGAGCTCTCGGACCACCATGAGCGTGCCGTCGCCGACCATCAGGGCGCCCGACGGGGCGACGGCCAGCGAGACCGGGTTCTGCGCCACGGTCGTCCCCGTGCCGGCGCCCGGTCCGCCGATGGTGGTGGTGACGCTGTCGGGCACGGTGGCGAAGGCGAGACCAGCCGCCGTGCCGGCCACGACGGTCAACAGGCACACGACGGCGGCGACCTGCATGGGCCGGCCGGGTACGCGCATGGCGACATTGTTCCAGAAGGGCAACGGCCGTGCTCGGAAGCGCGCGGCCGGTCGGGGTGCCCCGTGCGGTCCGGCGGACAGGCATGTTCCACGCACCAGAGCCCACTCCGATCGCCCGGACCGGTGGTCGGGTACCGTGGCACCCATGGGCATCCGGGCCCGGAACAGGAGGTCGGCGGTGGACTACCGGGGCAACGTGGCCGTCGTCACCGGCGCATCGGCCGGGCTCGGACGCCGGCTCGCCGTCGACCTGGCGCGGGCTGGCGCGGTGGTCCTCGGGGTCGCCCGCCGCGAGGCCCTCCTGCGGGAGCTGGCCGACGAGATGCAGCGGTCCACTCCGGGCTCGGGCTGCCGCGTCTGTGACCTGTCGGACGTCGATGCCTTCGTCGATCTGCTGGTCCGGGTCGAGGAGGAGTACGGGCGGATCGACGTCCTGCTCAACATCGCCGGTGTCGGTGGCGTGATCAGGACCGAACCGGCATCCGTGGCATCCCTCCGGGCGGTCATGGAAGTGAACTTCATCGCTCCGTACGCGGGGATGGTGACCGTATTGCCCGGGATGCGCCGGCGCAGGTTCGGTCTGATCGCCAACATGAGCTCCGACGACGGCCGCGCCCCGGGGCCAGGTGCCGCCGACTACTCGGCGAGCAAGGCGGCGCTGTCGACGGCGACCGAGAGCCTCTCCTACGACGCGCGGCCCGACGGCGTGCTGCTCCATGTGATCTACCCGGGGTGGGTCCCGACCGCCATGGGTCTGACCGCAGTGAACGAAGGCGGGCTGCGGATGCCTCCCCGGCCGGTCCGCCGCACGGAGGAGCAGGTGTCCTCGCTGGTGCTCCGGCGGCTGCACGATCCGAGGATGGAGATCAACGCGGCGGCCCTTCCACTCGTCGCGCCCATCCTCCGGACGGTCGCACCGCGTACTTATCAGCGGTTCCGGGGCAAGCGGTGACAGCAGATGCCAGCGGAGCTGTGCGTCAGCTCGGTCGGGCGCCAGCTCGGTCGGGCGTTCGGCCGGCGCCAGCTCAAACAAGACGGTCCTCCCCACCCGGTTCTCCACCACGCCGCAATCCTCGGACACGATCCCATCGGGATCGTCGGGCGCCCACGCGACCCGCGCACCGCCTGCTCGGAGCAGGCGGCGTCGACAATGGCCACAGCGTCTTCCGCAGGGCCGGGGCGGCTGAGCCGGGCTGGACTTCGCCCGGCGACCTGTCATGCTAGGAGCCAGCGGGCCGTCCGAGCCCACCGCCCAGGAGGCCACCGATGAGTGAAACGAGCGAGACGCCTGCCGGCGAGGACGAGCTGGAGCTGGTCGAGATCGAGGCTGAGGGGGTCGACGAAAACGGCAACCTCGTCGAGGACGACCTGGTGGTCGCGGTCGACCGTGACGGATCGATCGTCGCCGCGGACGAGACCATCATGGTGGTGACGCCGGACGGCGACGCCGTGATCGACGAGACGATCTCCGTCGCCGGTGACGACGGGGAGCTCCATGCCATCGAGGAGGACGTGTCGATCCTGGAAGCCGACGGCGAAGCCTGACCACGAGCTGTAACTTTCCGACGCGAAGCGGTCACCGAGCCCGGAGCAGGCGGCGGATCCTGCTCGACAGGCTCGGTGACCGGATCTGACATCACCGATCCTGGCCCCTCGTAGGTCCAATCGGGCGATGCTCGAACGTAGAAGCGTAGAAGCGTGCAGCAGCAGCACTATAGCGGTGCTACAACCGGTGCATGCAACACCTATGGCGATCCCGGATTCGCCTGGACCAGGTTCACGTATCGCGAGGCGAGCTGCCGGGAGATTCCCCAGACCCTGCTGACGCTGTTGATCGACATTCCCTCGTCGGACCCTGCTGCGATGAGTGACAACCGGGAGACATGCCGGCGCTTCTCGAACGTCTCCAGCGCCGCGGTCAGGGCCTGTCGGGTGTCAGCGGAGCGAGCCCCGTCCAGGGCCGCTTTGACGCCGAGTCCGTCACGGAGGGACGCGAGTGCCATGCGGTACTGCACCGTGGCGTGACGCACACCGGCCTCGAGTGCGGCGGCTGCTTCCACCAGCTGTTCGAGGTCCTCGATGGCCGCCTTTCGATTGTCCACCATACTTACAGGATAGGTGAGATACAGACTGCGCCCCGGCCCATCCAAAGGCCCAGGCGGCGTCACCCGCATCGACCGGGTCGGTCGGGTCCATCTACGATGGTTCCGTGCTGTGGCTGGCACCCCCTCTGCGCCGTGGCTGACTCCGACCCGAATTTCGAGATCTCGAGGCTCTCGCCGGATGATTGGTCGATCATCCGTGAGGTGAGGCTCCGAGCGCTGCAGGACTCCCCCCAGGCGTTCACCTCGACGTTCGAACGAGAGGCCGCCTTCGACGAGGCGACCTGGCGTGAGCGTGCCACCACCTGCCAGTGGTTCGTGGCCCGGGACGCCGACGAGGTGGTCGGGGTCGGCGGTGGACTCGGCAGCTGGTCCGGCGATGCCGACCGGCGCGAACTGATCGGGATGTGGGTGGCACCGTCTCATCGTGGCCGCGGGGTCGCCCGGGCGTTGGTGCACCACGTGGCCGAATGGGCCCGGGACCACGGGGCCCACACGCTGAGCCTGGGTGTCCTGCAGGGAAACGACGGCGCCCGTGCCGCCTACCTCAAGATGGGCCTCCGCCCCTCTGGCGAGTCCATGCCGAGGTGGAACGTCCCCGAGGAGTCCATCGAGATCCTCGCTGTGGACCTCCGCGGATCCGAGGATGGATGAGACACTCGAGGGCCTGCCGTCCAGCCGTGCCAATCCGCGTCACCCGGTCCCGATGACGTCCTCGGCGCATGTGCAATCCTCACCTGTCCGCTCCCGTACGGGTCATCACCGAAGCCCTCGGGCACGCCAGGGGTGCATGCGATGTCCAACCACTGACACCCGTTCACGGCGTCGGCGGGACGAGTGGGTCCTCACCGGATCGCCAACGGGGATGCGCCACGCGTCCGTCAACCGTTGGTCGAAACGACCTCGATGAGGGCGACGGAGTTGCCTTCAGATTCCACCAGCGGTGCCTTGCGCACGGCGCCGGCGACCGGTTCGATGGTCGGGCCGTCGAGCCCCCGTGCGGCAAGGTCGGTCACGGCCTGATCCAGGTCGGCAACTGCGATGGTGATGAGTGCATGTCCGGCATGGATCGGGTCCTGGGCCAGGTAGATCCAGCCTCCGTCGCATACCTGCCACATGACCTCGACATCGGTCACGATGACGTCCGGCGGCCTTCCGACCAGCGCTTCATGCCAGGGCTGTGCCGCGGCGAGATTCACCGTGGCGACTCCTGAGAAGAGGACGTCTGCAGCCATCTGTACACGGTGCCAGAAGCGCATTGGACGGGGGCGCGTGGAGCCGGTGGACCTACCGCTCTGGAGGGAGTGTCGAAGGAGCAGCTCGAAGCGCTCTGCCTACCGGGGACGGCACAGATGTCACCGACCAGTTCGTTCGCAGTGCCGCCGATGATCTGGGCAACCGTGCTCGACGAATTGCTGAGGTCCGTCGGGACTTGGCCGAGGGTGAGACCTTCGAGGACCGCAGGGTCCCCTTCTGCATCTCCCACTTGGTACCGGCCCGGCGATGCCGACGGAGAGAGCCACCGTCGGCCCCCCGCAGCCGGAAGCCGCTTGACATGCAACCGCACAGCTGTCTTCATACTAGGCAACCAGAAGGTTGCATGTCTTCGGTTCAACGCACAGAAGCCTCGGTAGTCGACATCAGCAGGCAGCACAGCCCACCGAAGGGAACGGCACATGGTCGACATCCGACATCGCATCGGCATCGCCGCTCCACTGCCGGAGGTCTACGCGGCGGTGGCGACGACCCCGGGTCTTCGCAGTTGGTGGACCGCCGACGTCACCGGGGAGTCCGTCGTGGGCGGCAGTTTGCAGTTCTACTTCGGAACCCCGGAACCGAGCGCTGAATTCCAGGTCGTCGACCTCGTGCCCGATCGGCTGCTGGCGTGGCGCTGCGCCGGGGGACCTGACGATTGGGTCGATACGACGCTGACCGTGGATCTGACCCCGTCGGATGGCGAGACGGTGCTCCTGTTCACCCATGGTGGCTGGAAGGAGGCGACCGAATTCATGGGACATTGCAGCACAAAGTGGGCGGTCTTCCTGCTCGGGATGAAATCACTGTTGGAAGGTGGTCCTTCGGTCGCCTTTCCCAATGACCCTCCGATCAGCAGCTGGGGTTGAGCACTTGGCCGCGGCGGCGTCGCGCCCGGATCCCGCAGCGGCCGTGCGCACGGCAGGCGCCGGCACCGACCAGGTGTTTCGGGCACTGGCCGATCCGAGCCGACGGAGGCTCCTCGACAGCCTGAACGCCACGAACGGTCAGAACCTGGGCCAACTGTCCGGGGGCTGCACATGACCCGGCAGTCGGTCAGCAAACACCTCGCCATCCTGGAGTCGAGCAATCTCGTCACCACGGTGCGACGGGGCCGCGAGAAGTTGCATTTCCTCAATCCCGTTCCGATCAACGACATCGCCGAACGCTGGATCGATCAGCACGACCATCAACGGGTGCGAGCCCTCTCGGACCTGAAGCGAGCACTGGAGGACATGCCGATGGACAAGCCGCGGTTCGTGTACACGACCTACATCAACGCCACGCCGAGAGGCTGTGGCAGGCATTGACCGACACGGCTTTCACACGGCGCTGGTGGAACACCAACTTCGAGTCAGACTGGTCGGATGGGTCGACGATGACCTGGGAGACCGGAGGTGTGGTCATCGCCGACCCGGCACAGATCGTGCCGGAGTACGACCCTCCCCGTCGTCTCTCCTACACGTGGCACAGCTTCACCCAGGAGGTGGCTCAGCTCCACGGCTTCGGCGCCGACCGCCACGCCAAAGTCTCCGCTGAGCCACGGTCCAAGGTCTCGTTCGAGCTGGAGCCCGTTGGCGACATGGTCAAGTTGACCGTCGTGCACGACGGTTTCGAACCGGGCAGCACCGTCGTGGAGATGGTCAGCCAGGGTTGGCCGCAACTGCTGTCCAGCCTCAAGTCGATGCTGGAGACAGGAGAGCCGCTCGCCATCGGGTCCGGCGCCGCACGGGAGGCGAGAAGGTCGTGACGTGCTCGATCGGATCGGCAGCGGGAGAAGGCTGACGGGCAGGGCCGATGGTCTTCACTCTCGGACTCGCCCCCGGGGTCCATGGTGACGCCGAGTTCAGCGATGACGGCCGCTACCGATACTGGCTCGAGCGCCGATGGGACGCATCGCTGCCCCACCTGACCTACGTCCTGTTGAATCCGTCGAGGGCCGGAGTCGCTCACGACGACCCGACGGTTAGAAAGCTCATCGCGTTGACCTCCGCCAACGGCGGTGGCGGGTTCGAACTCGTCAATCTGTTCGCCGTCATGGACACCGCCCAGGACAGCCTGCATCTGCCCTCCGCCATCGAGGCCCGTCCGGGAGAGAACGACGGATGGATCGAGCGGGTCGCAACTCGGTCCGAGACGCTCATCGTGGGATGGGGAGACGGAAACGTCGACAGCCCGAACGCTCGGGACCGACGGGCGGCGGTCAGGGCCCGCGCGGACACCGTCTTGCCCGTCCTGGCGGACCGACCGCTGTGGTACTTCCGGACGATCCGAAGTGGTGCCCCCGGCCACCCCGGACGGCTGCGCAACTCGTCTCCCCTCCTCCCGTTCGTCCGCCCACACGGTCAGCCGTAACTCCGACGCCGCTCCCCCGGCCAGACTGGCGGGCACCCGGGCCTCCCTCGTGCTCCGCGGCAGGGGATGACGGCGACGTCAGACCGCCTCGGCCGGCTCGACGGGCAGGGGTGCGGAGGAGAGCAAGGCGACCCCTGCAAGGGCCACCGCCAGACCCAGCACGGCGGGCAGAAGGGTTGCATGGGCATGGCCAAGTGTCTCCCCGTAGACCGCGATGCCCAGCAGCACGCCGGCGAACAGGGTCGCGGCATTGCTGGACGCCATCGCCGGAGCGAGTACATCGGTCTTGAGGGCCAGTTGCCAAAGCCCGAATCCGACCAACGCCGTGGCGATGAGCACGTAGACCGGCCAACCTCCGAAGAGGGCCGCGGCGCCGGCGCCGATCTCTCCGACGAATTGCTTGGTCACCGCGGCCTGGAGGGCGAAGCAGAAGCCGGCGGACGTGCCGAACAACAGGGCCCGGGGTGCGCCGGTTTGGAACCGGGCCAGCAGTGCGAAGCCGCCAACGACGACCACGGTGCCGAGGCAGGCCCCCCACCATGCGGCGGCACCGGGGTGACTCGTCCCACCCCCCGGTGCCCCGATCGACAGGAAGAGGACGATGCCCACGAGCGTGAAGACGGCACCCACCACCACCTGCCTGGTGATTCGTTGTGCCGTCAGCCAGGCCCCAAGCGGAAGCGCCATGACGATGCTGAGCGCACAGATCGACTGCACCACGACCAGCGAGCCCCGATCGAGGGCGGCGGCCTGGAGCAACCATCCGCATACCTGCACTGACAGCCCGGCGATCCAGACCGGTCGTTGGAGGATCTGGATCCAGAAGGCCCTGTGGTCGCCCCCCGACGCCTCCAGCGTTCCCCGCTGCTGAAGGACGTTGCCGACCGCAAATGCCAAAGCAGCCCCGACTGCAAGGGCCTCATTCACGCCTCCAAGTCAAGCTCACTCGCGCTCCGGGGGCCGTCATCCTCGGTCGGCTCGCGGTGGACGGACAGCCCGGAGCTCCCGGTGGCAGTGTCCGCTGGGCGACCGTCGGGGAGGCGTCGGGGGGCCGAGCGGGGTGGACTTCGGGCGTGGGGGCGAGCTCGGCGAGTCGCTCCCGACGGAAGACGGAGCCCGGCGCGCTTGCGGGCCCAACGCGCACATTATGTGTCGTGCCTCTACCGTCTCTACTGTCGATGTCGGTCTTTCACCAAATGCCCTACACCGTGAACAGGGGGCGGGCTTGTCGTCCTCCTGGTCGGCAGAGCCAACGCCGCGACCACGTGTCCGCGCCACCGCGCCGGTAACGTGATCGGGCGCCTATCGCCCCCAACGTGAAACGGCTGCGCGGACGGGTGGGAAGTGAGCTGCTCGTTCTCCCCTCTGCAGCGGTGCTGCCGAGGCATGACGATGGCCGGTAGCTCCTGCTCCCGATCGTCGGCACGGGGCGCTGGGCGACCATCGGCGGTGCGATCGAGCCCGACGTGTCACCAGCTGAAGCCGCAGTCAGCGGGGCGGAGGAGGATGCTGGTGTCACGCTTCGGCTCGGCCCGATCCTCGGCGTGTCCGGCGGCCCCGAGTACCGCATGGCGTATCCCAAGGAGATCAGGCCGCC
>JBKQRT010000194.1:0-2699 GCA_052143895.1 Acidimicrobiales bacterium
CGCCTACGAGCCCGCCGATCGCGCCCTCCTGGCCGCCCTCAGTCGATTCCTTCCGCGCTCGTCCTGGGCAACCTTCGGTGTGACGCCCGCCACCCTGCTGTCCTGGCACCGCCGGCTGGTCGCCAGACGGTGGACGTACCCCCATCGCTCACCGGGTCGCCCGCCCGTCGACGACGCCGCGACGGCCCTCGTCGTGCGCCTGGCCAGGGAGAATCCGCGGTGGGGCTACCGGCGCATCCAGGGTGAGTTGGGCAAGCTCGGCGTGCGGCTGGCGGCGAGCACCATCGCCAAAGTCTTGAAGGGCCACGGGCTCGGCCCTGCTCCCCGACGCAGTGGTCCCATCTGGCGTGAGTTCCTGCGTGCTCAGGCCTCGGGTGTCGTGGCCACGGCCTTCTTCCATGTCGACACCGTCCTGCTCAAACGCCTCTCTGTCCTGTTCTTCATCGAACTCGGACGTCGGAGGGTCTGGATCACCGGGGTGACCGCTCATCCCAATGCAGGATGGGTCACCCAGCAGGCCAGGAACGTCACCGGCGACCTCGCCGACGCAGGCATCACCGCCAGGTTCCTGGTCCACGACCGGGACACCAAGTACGTGGAGAACTTCGACAATGTGTTCAAGGCCGAGGGCGCTGAGATCCTCCAGACGCCCTATCGGACCCCGAACGCGAACGCATTCGCCGAACGGTTCGTGCGCACCGTCAGATCGGAGTGCCTCGACCACCTGCTGGTCGTGAACCAAGCCCACCTGGAGCGCATCCTGCGCAGCTACGCATGCCACTACAACCGGCATCGCCCGCACCAGGGAATCGCTCAGGAGGTTCCGGCGCCGGAGAGACTTGTTCCGCTACAGGTGGTGCGAACTTCCGACAGTCGGCACCGGCATCATCGTGGCCATCCAAGACGGATACGTCGACACGACCGGTTGGGCGGACTCATCCATGAGTACGAACTGGCGGAATGAGGCGAGGTTCGAGTTTTCGGAAAGTACGGGTTCTGTTACACCAGCGTTGTCACCGACGTGTACTCGAGGCGCATCCTGGGCTGGCGGGCGAGTACTTCCAAGGCCCACCTCGCTGGTCACCTCTGCGTTGGAGCAGGCCCTGTTCACCCGGCAGCGTCACGATTGCCATTTCACCTCCGCCGGATTGGTGCAGCATCCCAACGCCAGCCAGTATACCGCCATCGCGTTCACCCAGGCCCTCTGTGACGCCGGCATCGCACCCTCGATCGGCACCGTCGGGGACGCCCTGGAAAACGCGCTGATGGAATCGACGATCGGCCTGTACAAAACCGAGCTGATCGATGCTTATCCACGCCCCTGGAGCTGTGCGGCCGAGGTCGAACGGGAAACAGCCGGCTGGGTCCATTGGTTCAACTCGACCAGGCTTCACTCCTCGATCGGGCATGCTCCGCCGATCGAGTACGAACAGAACTACCGTGTCAACACGGCCACCTCAACCGGGGAGGTTGCCTAAACCCAGCCTCCGACGAACCCAGGGCGATTCAATCGGAGTTGCACTCTTCAGCACGGGAGGCTGGTGTCGGGTACTTACCGTTGCGGAATCTGAGTTCGAGAACGTGGCCCTGGACGGATCAGCGGAAGGTGTGATCGACAGTCCCACGCGTCGGCGTCGGTCGCGATCAGTGCTCTGCAGAAACCTCGATGGATGGACGGGCGACCGCTTTTTCGGATGCCGCGCGTTCAGGTTCGCGGCTGCAGGGATGTCATCTGCCAGGAGCCGGTCTCGTCGTAGGTGATCGTGCCGAGCGGCGAGCCGCTCAGGATGGTTATGTGCCGCTCCATACGCACGGGGAGGCCAGAACTGACCGTGAACCACCAGTCCTCTCTGACTGTGCCCTTCTGTCCACCCGTGAGCGTGACCTGCTGGAACTCATGGACGGTGGGGACGACCGCGCGCCCGATCCGCAAGGTGCCAATCCCGACGATGCGTACGGTTACTCGCTCGAAGGTGCGCCCCGGCACCGACGTGTTGGTACCCGTACAGGGCCACTCCAGCGTCTGACCGGGCTTGGGATCTTTGGGGAGGACCACGGCGCCGGGCCCGCACGTGAATCGCGCCAGATTGTTCGTCTTGACAACACCGAAGTCCCACGACTGGGAGTTGCGAACAGCAGCCAGCAGCAGGACCGTGGCATGGGGGCAGAAGTCATATTCCTCCCAGTGGGCGACGTTGTAGTCGAGGTGCCACCGCCAACAGCCGTTGGCGATGTACGTGACTGACGCGGGCATCACCGCCCCGTCCTGCTGTGAGTTCGGTGGAAAGACGATCCGCTCCATACCTTGGCCGCGGAGTGCATAGATGCCCTGGGTCGGGGAACCATACGCAAGCTTGCTGCCGACGGTGATCGATCCCTTCCCCTTGAACGCCTTCACGACAGAGCTGAGGGGCTCAGGCCCTGGGTGTTCGCGAAACAGGTAGCGGACCGCCACGAAGCCCATGCCGACGAGAACGATGACGACGCCCGTAGCTGCGATGATGCGCCACGGAGTGCGTCTGCGGGCCGGCGGCACGGCGCCCACCTCAGGGGTGCCCCTGGGCGCCGGAGCGTCCGGTCTGCCGGAAGTCGAGCTCCAGCTCGGAGCGGAGGGCGAGCTTGTCGACTTTGTCGAGCGACGTGCGCGGCAGCGGGCCCTGGGCGATCACCAAGCGGTGCGGGTGCTTGTAGTCGGCGAG
>JBKQRT010000195.1:0-16590 GCA_052143895.1 Acidimicrobiales bacterium
GCGGAGGCTGCCGCCGGCCAGGTACTCGAGCACCAGGTACGGCTCGCCCCCCTCCTCACCCCAGTCGTAGACCTGGAGGATGTTGGGATGGTTGAGGGCGGCCACGGCCCGGGCCTCAGCCCGGAACCGCTTGAGGAAGGACTCGTCGACGGCCAGCGCCGGGTGGAGGACCTTGATGGCGACCCGGCGGTGGAGCGACACGTCGTCGGCCAGGTAGACGTGAGCGGACGCACCGGTGCCCAGGGCGGTGACGAGTCGGTAGCGGCCGCCGAGGACACGCCCGATGGAGTCGGTGATACTCGGCATGATTCTCCCTCAGGCTAGTGAGTGGCACGCCCGGAGCGGTGGAGGGTCGGCCCACTCACCGGAGCACCAGGTCCGGGTCCCTCCAGGCACGACGAAGACGCAGCCGGGGGCCGGTGGCCAAAGGGACCGGTGGGCCGGTGGTTCCCGGGTACGACGCGACGAGGACGGGGCCTGAGCCCCGCCCTCGTCGGTACGGTTGGCCCGATTGCTCGGGTGTGACGCAGTGACTAGCCGAGGCTGACAGCGTACGCGTAGCCAGAATTCTTCTGGGTCAATTTGAGGGACTTCAGTCCCCCCGCGCTATTGCAAGCCGCGATGATCCCAGGCTGAGTCAGCACCGTGGCGGCATGGGTCGAGTCGCCTGCCCCGACGTCACTTCCCTGGAACGGGCCCCCGGGGGCTCCGTTGGCGGTCGAGCCGGGGATACCGAAGGTGCCATACGTGTTGGCGCCGACCGTATTGGTGCCGCCAGCAACGCTGTTGACTTTGATAGTGGTTGAGGCTGGGGCAGCGAGCATCGCTCCCGACGTCTTCCACTTGGTGGTGAGCTTTCCGACATCAGTGCTGCCTGCCAGCAGTCCGACGCAGCCGGTGGCGGCCGTGTTGGTCAACGTGCCCGAGACCGCGCCACTGACGACGGTAACCGGGTTAGGACCAGCAGTCGTGCACCCGCTGAGCGTTGTTTTGATCGTCGTCACCTCGGTGAACGGCGACATGCTGAGGTGCATCGGTGTCTTGAACGTCGCAGTTCCGGAGATCTTGGTACAGATGATCGTGTCCGGCTTACCATTCACCTTCGCCACGGCCCCAGCGATGCCGCCGGTGGCCGCGATCACGCTGACCGGCATCGCGATCACGGCTGCGACCACAAGCATTCTGCGAATCATGTGTTGCTCCTTAGTCTTCGTGTCTCCACGAGTCTGTTGTCAGGGTGACGGTTTGTCACCCGATCCGGCATACCCCCGCCCCGGAAGACGCGCCCCTGGGTGCCCAAACGGATTGGCGCCCCGAGCCCTGCGTCGCCGGGATCGGCGACCCCGTCCAGCGGAATGCGCACGTCGACGCAGTCCTTCCCCCCTCGGTGCGAGTTCCTTTTGTCCGGTACTCCGCACCATAACGGTTACCCGGCAGTAATTCAAGGCGCCCTTGGCCAATTCCATGGACGCATTGGATCTCCTCAATTTTTGCTGTCGGGGACGGTGGATCGGGGGGTAGATTGACGGTCTGCCCCAGCCATCCGAGGACAATTGCCCTGTTCAGTGCGGTATTTCGGCCGGACTGTAACGAAATGGGCCGGCGCGTCGTTGTAAAGACCAAGGAGTCGTGTAGGCCAATATCCGTAGGGCAGATCCGCCGTTCTGGCACCAGAGTCGGCGGCCTCCGAGTGGGCCCCAATTGTGGGGAATGGCGGCGAGGGGGGGCGAGGGGACAGTGCGGGAGCAAGCTTGCTCGGTTCGCACCGGTGCGCCCGCGACCACGCTGCGGTTGCCGTGTCGAGCTGGTACCGGCGTTGCCGCCGGTGCACAGCTGTCGTCCCGCCGCGACGCCCACCGCCGTTGGCCCGCGCCGTGGGCAGCCGGACCCGGCAACCCTGTGCCGTGGAGCGAGTCGCCGCTACGCCGGGAGTTCGCCGGTGTCGAGCAATTCCTCGAACCGGTCGCCGTCGACCACCGGTACACCGAGCTGCTCCGCCTTGGTGACCTTGGACGCGCCGGGCGACTCTCCCACCACCAACGCGAACGTCTTCTTCGAGACGCTCCCGGGCGACTTCCCGCCGAGCGCCAGGATCGCCTGCTCGGCCTCCTCGCGCGTGTAGCCGTCCAACGTGCCGCTGACCACGACCGACTTGCCCGCCAGGACCTGGGGAACGTCGGGGGGGGCCGGGGCCGCGCCGCCACCGGGTTCCACGAGCGTCACCCCCGCGGCCCGCAGCCGTTCGACCACCGACCGGTTGACCGGCGAGGCGAACCACCGTACGACGCTCGTGGCGATGACCGGTCCGACGCCCTCGACGGCGGCCAGACTCGGCTCGTCGGCGCCCATCACCGCGTCGATGTCGCCGAGCGCCCGGGCCAGTGCGATCGATCCGACCTGCCCGAGGTGTCGGACGCCCAGCCCGATGAGGACCCGGTGCAGTGGCCGCGACCGGGACACGTCGATGGCGCCGAGCAGGTTGCCGATCGAGACCGGCCCGAACCCCTCGAGGTCCATGAACGTGTCGGCCGTGAAGGCATAGAGGTCGGCGACGTCGGTCAGCAATCCGCGCTGCACGAACAGCTCCACCCGCTGCTCGCCGAGGCCTTCGATGTCCATCGCCGAACGTGAGGCGAAGTGCGCGATGCGCTGTACCCGCTGGGCCGGGCAGTCGAGGTTGGTGCAGAAGGTGTCGCTCTCGTCGGGCAGCCGGACCAGCGGACCACCGCAGCTCGGGCACACCGTGGGGAACTTCCAGGCCCGCCGCCGCCGACGCGTGGTGCCGGTGAGCGCCGGACCCACAACCTCGGGGATGACGTCACCGGCCTTGCGCACGATGACGGTGTCGCCCGGGCGCACATCCTTCAGCCGCACCTGGTCCTCGTTGTGCAGGGTGGCCAACGACACGGTCGAGCCGCCGACGAAGACCGGCTGCAGCACGGCGAACGGGGTGGCCTTGCCGGTGCGACCGATGGAGACCTGGATGTCCAGCAGCTCGGTCGACCGCTCCTCGGGGGGGAACTTGTAGGCGATGGCCCAGCGGGGGGCGCGCGACGTCGAGCCCAACTGCCGTTGCAAGGCGAAGCCATCGACCTTGACCACGACGCCGTCGATCTCGTAGTCGAGCCCGTGGCGACCCTCCTCGGCCCGGCGGCAGAACTCGAGGGCCTCGTCAAGCCCGTGGACGAACTTGCGCTCGGGGTTGACCGGGAACCCGGCCCGCTCCAGCCACTCGAGGGTCTGCTCGTGGGTGGGGGCGAGATCGACGGGCGGTGCGCCGTCCGGCGGCGGATCGACCGGCGCGCCGGCTGGCTCGAGCTCCCCGACCTGGTAGGCCCAGAACGAGAGAGCACGGCTGGCGGTGATCGACGGGTCCTTCTGACGCAGCGAGCCGGCCGCCGAATTGCGCGGGTTGACGAAGAGGCGCTCCCCCGCCTCGGCCTGGCGACGATTGAGGTCCTCGAACGCACTGACCGGCATGTAGACCTCGCCCCGCACCTCGATGAGCGCAGGAGGGGGACCGACCGGCGCGGCCAGGACCGTCGGGATGTCGGCGATGGTGGCCACGTTGGCGGTCACGTCCTCGCCGGTGCGACCGTCGCCCCGGGTGGCCGCCTGGGCGAACCGGCCGTCGCGGTAGGTGAGCGAGATGGCCAGGCCGTCGATCTTGAGCTCGCACACGAACGCGGTGCCGGCCGGGATCTGCTTGGCCAGCCGGTCGGCCCACGCCTGCAGCTCCTCGGCGCTGAAGGCGTTGTCGAGGCTCATCATCGGCACCCGGTGGGTGACCGGTGCGAACAGCGTCGAGGGCGCGGCACCCACCGTGGCGGTGGGCGAGTCCGGCACCGCCAGGTCGGGGTGGTCGGCCTCGATGGCCCGGAGCTCGCGGACCAGCTCGTCGTACTCGGCGTCGGTGATCTCGGGTTCGTCGAGCCGGTAGTAGCGATCGTTGTGGTGGGCGATGAGCGCTCGCAGCTCCTCGGCCCGGGCCACGGGGTCCGGGCGGTCCCCGTCGTGCGTCATGCCGGCGCCCGGTCGGTCGCGCTCATGCGGCGATGCCCGACCCGAGCACCTCGTCGGGCCGGTCCGGGTGGTAGAGCGCGACGGTCTGGCCCGGGGCGACACGGCGCTGCGCCACGGCGAAGCGCACCGACACGCCGTCACCCGCCCGCCGCACCGTGGCGGGCGCCGGGCGCCCGTGGGCGCTGCACTGGGCGAGGGCGGCGGCACCGCCGTCGGCGGGCGTGCCGTCGAGTGCCGCCGGCGGACCGTCGTCGGCCCAGGTCACCGTGTGCAGAAGCACCTCGTCGGCGTGTGCCGCCTCGGGTGGCCCCACCCAGACCCGCCGGGAAGGCACGTCGACCGCCGTCACGAACCGGCGGCGTCCGTCCGTGCCGTGCCCCATGCCCCGGCGTTGGCCCACGGTCACGAGCTCCACCGCGTCGACCGACCCGAGGTCGGCACCGGTGCCGTGGTCGACGAGCCGGCCGGTGTGCAACGGCAGCCGGGCCCCGAGGAACCCGGTCCTGCCCTCGTCGGACCGGATGAAGCAGACGTCCTGGCTGTCGGGCTTGGCCGCCGTGCGCAGGCCGAGCCGCCGGGCCTCTGCACGGACCTGCTCCTTGGTCAGCTCGCCCACCGGGAACACGGTACGCGCCAGCTCCCGCTGGCCGAGCATGGCCAGCACGTAGGACTGGTCCTTGGCCGGGTCCGCTCCGCGGAGGAGACGGAGGGTGCCGTCGGGACGCGGGAGGCACCGGGCGTGGTGGCCGGTGGCGACGGCGTCGAACCCGAGGTCGCCGGCCCGGTCGAGCAGCCGATCGAACTTGAGGTTCCGGTTGCACTCGATGCACGGGTTGGGCGTCCGGCCCTCGGCGTGACCGCGCACGTAGGGGCCGACCACCTGCCGTTCGAAGTCGGCGGCGAAGTTGAAGACGTGATGGTCGAGCCCCAGCTGGTCGGCCACCCGCCGGGCGTCCTCGACGTCCGCCACCGAGCAGCACCCCGAGTCCGAGGATCCTCCCCACAGCTTGAGGGTGGCCCCCACCACCCGGTCGCGCCCCAGCCGCTCGGCGAGCAGCGCGGCGGCGACCGACGAGTCCACACCACCGGACATGGCCACCAGTACCCGCATGGGCTCAGTCTCGCAGCTGGTCCACCACGCCCGGCACCACCGCCAGGGCGTGGTCGACCTCGCCGTCCGTGGTCGTCGCGCCGAGCGAGAAGCGGATCCCACTGGCCGCCTCGGCCGGGTCCATCCCCATGGCGGTGAGCACGTGGCTCACGTCGACCGCTCCGCTCGAGCAGGCGGCGCCGGCTGATACCGACACCCCGGCCCGGTCGAGGAGGACGACCAGCGCCTCGCTCTCCACCCCAGCGAACCGCGCGTGGAACGAGCCGGCCACCCGGTCCGCCCGGTCCGCCGTCTCGGTCACGGCGGGAACCGAGCCCATCAGCCCGTCCGCCAGCCGGTCCCGTAGGTCGGTCACCCGCCGCACCGCGGCCGGGCGCCCGGCGTCGGTGACCGCCAGCGCGGTGGCCATGGCCACGATGCCGGCCACGTTGTGGGTGCCGCTCCGACGCTCGCGTTCCTGACCCCCGCCGTGGATGATCGGGCGCAGGTGGGTGCCGCGCCGGACGACCAGCGCACCGACCCCCTTCGGACCGCCGAACTTGTGGGCGCTGACCGCCACCAGGTCGGCGGGGCCGGTGACGGCACCCACGTCGAGCCAGGGAACGGCCTGCACGGCGTCGGTGTGGAGCACGGCGGCCGGCGACCGCCGGCGGACGATCTCGGCGACGGTGTCGATCGGCTGCACGGTGCCGATCTCGTTGTTGACGGTCATGACCGACACCACGCCGACGTCGGGGGTGCAGGCCTCGGCCAGGGCGTCGAGGTCGACGACGCCGTCCTTGCCCACGGCCACCTCGCGGAGGGTGGCACCGGTCCGGGCAGCCAGGGCCCGGCACGTGGACAGTACGGCGTGATGCTCGATGGCCGAGCACACCAGCGTCCTCGGTGGCTCGGCATCCCCCGACCGAGCCTCCCACGCACCCGTGATGGCCAGGTTGTCGGCCTCGGTGCCGCTGCCGGTGAACACCACCTCACCGAGGTCGGCGCCGAGCAGCGTGGCGACGAGGTCCCGGGCGTCGTCGACCGCCCGTCGCGCCCGCCGCGACTGACGGTGCCCGCCGGACGGATTGCCGAAGTCGTCGACGAGGAACGGCAGCATCGCCTCGACCGCCTCCCGGCACATGGGCGTGGTGGCGGCATAGTCGAAGTAGGCGCCGGGTCCGGCGTCGCTCACGTCCGGTGGGGTCACGTCCGGCGGCGTCACGCCACCCACACCGACTTCACGTTGCAGAACTCGTGCAGCCCGTAGCTGGACAGCTCGCGGCCGACGCCGGAGCTCTTGATCCCGCCGAACGGCAATTGAGGCATCGAGGCCACCCGTCCGTTGACGAAGACCTGCCCGGCCTGGAGCTCGTGCACGAAGCGCTGCTGCTCCTCCCGGTTGGCCGTCCACACGCTGGCGCCGAGGCCGAACTCGGTGGCGTTGGCCAGCGCCAGGGCCTCGTCGGCGTCCCCCACCACGTAGAGGAGCGCCACCGGGCCGAACACCTCCTCGGTGGCCACCCGCATGTTCGGGGTGATGCCGGTGACGACCGTCGGCCGGTAGAAGTAGCCGGGATGGTCCGGGCCACCCGGGCCCACCGCACGGGCGCCGCCGCACAGGATGGTGGCCCCGCGGTCGCGGGCGTCGTCGACCTGGGCGGCGATCGTGTCGCAGGCGGAGGCGGTGACCAAAGGCCCCACCTCGGTGCCCGGGTCGAACGGGTCCCCCACCGACAGCCTCGCCATGGCGGACACGAAGCCGCGGGTGAACTCATCGGCCACGCGCCGGTGGACGATGAACCGCTTGGCGGCGATGCACGACTGCCCGGCGTTCTGCACGCGGGCCTGGACGCCCACCGACACGGCCCGCTCGACGTCAGCCGACGGCAGCACGATGAAGGGATCGCTCCCACCCAGCTCGAGCACGATCTTCTTGCCCGCTGCCCCGGCCAGGGTGCCCACGGCCCGACCAGCGCCCACGCTGCCGGTCAGCGTCACCGCGGCCACCCGGCGGTCGGCGACGAGGGCCGGCACCTGGTCGGTCCCGACCAGCAGTGTCTGGAACACGCCGTCGGGGGCGCCGGCCCGGCGGAACAGGTCCTCGAGGAGGAGCGCGGTGCGGGGCACGTTGGGGGCGTGCTTCAGCAGGACCACGTTGCCCGCCATCACCGCCGGTGCGGCGAACCTGACCACCTGCCACAGGGGGAAGTTCCACGGCATGACGGCCAGCACCGCACCGAGCGGCTGGAAGGTGACGAGGCCCGAGGCGGCGTCCACCGGTACCTCCTGGTCGACGAGCATGGCCTCGGCGCGCTCGGCGAACCACCGCAACCCGCTGGCGCACTTTCCCACCTCGCCCTTGGCCTGGGCGAAGGGCTTGCCCATCTCGGTGGTCACCGTATGGGCGATGTCGGGCAGCTCGCCCTCGAGCAGCTCGGCGGCGGTGACGGCCAGGCGCGCCCGGTCGCCGAACGAGCGTGCCGCCCACACCGGGACGGCCGCGGCCGCCATGGCCAGCCGGCGCTCGACCTCGGCGGCGTCGTAGGGCTCGAACGACTGCAGCAGTTCGCCGGTGGCCGGGTTGACGGTGGCGATGGGAGGGCCGGCGTCAGCGGGGCTCATCCGCACAGTATCCCCCACGCCGGTGCGCCTGAATCGCCGACGGCCGGGGGGCGCCAGCGACTCAGACGGGCCCGAGGAGCTCGGGAATGGCGGTGCGCCGGACCTTGCCGGTCGGCGTGCGCGGCAGGGCGTCCAGCACCGCGTACAGCTTGGGTCGCTTGTAGCCGGCCAGCCGGGCCGCGGCATGGGCGCCCACCGCCGCCAGGAGCCTCGCCGTGTCCTCGGCGGTGACCGCCGGGCTCGGAATGACGGCGGCACACACCCGCTGACCCCACCGGTCGTCGTCCATCCCGAACACCGCGACCTCGGCCACTCCGGGGACCTCGCTCAGTGCCGCCTCCACCTCGGCCGGGTAGACGTTGACCCCGCCGGAGATGATCAGGTCGTCGCGGCGACCGTCGATGAAGAGGTAGCCGTCGGCGTCGAGCCGTCCGAGGTCGCCGACGGTGAACGAACCGTCCCGCCAGGCGGCTGCCGTCTTGGCCTCGTCGCCCCAGTAGGAGAAGCGGGCGAAGGCCGGGGGCCGGCACCAGATCGTGCCCTCGTCGTCGACCGAGAGCGTGCGACCCGGGCGGGCCCGACCCACCGTGCCCGGGCGAGCCGACCACTCGCCCGGGGAGCAGGCGGTGAACTGTCCCTCGGTCGAGCCGTAGAACTCCCAGAGCACGTCGGGGCCCACCCGGGCCATGGCCGCCCGCTTGACGGCCGGCGGACAGGGCGAGCCGGCGTGCACCAGCAGGCGCAACGAGTCGAACCGGCCCGGACGCCCCTCGACCACGGCCAAGAGCCGGCCGAGGGCCGAGGGGGCCATGAAGGTGGTGGTCGGGGCCGGGCCGAACCGCCCGGCGAGGGCGTCCCGGGCCACGGCGGCGTCGAAGCGACCCAGGATGAGACAGTCCCCGCCACGGAGGAGGGTGCCGCCGGCGAAGCGGATCGAGACCGAGTGGTACATGGGTGAGCAGACCAGGTGGACGTCGTCGGGCCCGAACGACCACAGGTCGGCCTCGTCGTCGAACGCCGCCCGGGCGGCAGCCGCGTCCCAGATACCGGACCAGACTCCCTTCGACCGTCCCGTGGTCCCCGACGTGTAGTGCATGGGCCGGGCCAGCGGGCGGGGGGCGAGCGGCACCCCCGGGCCGGCCGCCAGCGCCGACAGGTGGTCGGCCTCGGTGACCACCAGGCCGGGGTCGGCGTCGGCGATGAGCTCGGCTCGCTCCGCCTCGAGCAGGGTGGCGTTCAACAGCACGGGGACGACACCGGTGCGGAGGGCGCCGAGCACCGCGCAGAGCAGGGCGGCGGAGGAGGGCAGGCAGAAGGCCACCCGGTCCCCGGTGGTGAGACCGGCCGATGCCAGCGACCCGGCCATTCGCCGCTGGGCGATCTCGGCATCCGCCGCCGTCAGCAGCTCGACGGTGACGCCGGCGGCGCCCCCGTCGGTCACCGGTGCTCCTCCGTCGGCACGACCGCGCTCGCGGCGTCGCCGACCGGCGTATCACCGAGGGCGCCGAACACGGCCGGCCGCACCAGGGCGACCACCGCCATGACCAGCAGCAGGCCGAGCGCCCCGCCGATCGTGACCCACCGCACGCCGGTGCGGTCGGCGAGCGCGCCCTGCACCACGGCCCCGAGCGGGTACACCAGGCCAAGTCCCATCATGTAGATGCTGAGCACCCGCCCCCTGGCCTCGACGGGAGCGCGGAGCTGCACCACTGTGTTGAGCCCGGACAGGACGGCGATGTAGACGGCACCGACCCCGAGGAAGAGCAGCGCCGCCACCCACAGTGCCGGCGACAGCCCGTAGAGGACCAGCACCGCCGGCAACGTGAACAGCGCACCCTGCACCACGGCCCGGCGCCCCAGCCGCTCCGCCAACACCGGCAGGGCGAGGGCCCCGATCACCGCGCCGACCCCCTGGGCGGTCACCAGGAGGGCGGTCCCCTCCTGGGTGCTGATCCCCCCTCGGTCCAGTGCGCCCGACATGGCCGGCACCAGGGCGATGAACGGCGAGGCCGAGAGTGCGACCACGGCGATGAGTCCGATGGCCGCCCGGCACCCGGGCTCGGCGCGGGCGGCGCGGATCCCTTCGGCGATGCGCGACGCCATGCTCTGGGTGTCGCCCGCACCGCGGATCGGTCTCGGGAGCCTGACCATCGCCAGGGCGATGACCACCGCGCCGAACGAGGCGGCGTTGATCCCGAAGACGATCCCGTAGTCATGGGTGAGGAGGGCGACGCCGGCAAGCGCGGGGCCGACCACGCGACCGAGGTTGAACTGGGCCGAGGACAGGGAGACGGCACCGAGCAGGTCCTCGTGCGACACGAGATCGGGAACGATGGCCTGGTAGGCGGGAAAGCCGATGGCGCCGCACGCCCCACCCAAGAAGGCCAGGACGACCAGCACCCCGGGTGTATCGTGTCCGGTGGCGGCCAGGACCGCCAAGACGGTGGCGAAGAACATCTCCCCCATCGTGGTGGCGATCAGCCACCGCCGCCGGTCCAGCCGGTCTGCCAAGGCGCCTCCCACCGGCGCCAGGAGCCCGATGGGGACGAACCCGGCGGCGGCCACCAGTCCGGTCCACCCCGGCTGGCCGGTCCGGGCGAACACCAGCACCCCGAGGGCGACGGTCTGCATCCACGACCCGATGTTGGAGACGAGGGCCGCCGACCAGATGAGGGCGAAGCTCCGTGACCGGAGCGGGCGAAGCGATGCCAGGGCCACCAGGCGAGGTGAGGGCGACTTCCGCGGCGGCGGCTCCCGGCCGCGCCGGATCACGTCAGTCCTGGTGCTTGGACTTGCGCCATGGCCGCAGCGCGAACCACCAGATGCTGGCCATGGTCACGAGCAGGCCGAGACCGGCCGCCGGCTTGGCGATCTTGCGGGAGCGATCGGACATGGGCGCGACGTTACCCGTCGCCGGCGCCGCCCGTGCCGGGTCGCGCGATGCGCCGGTCCCGGTGGCCGATGGCGCCACCCGTCGCACTTTCTTCGCCTCCTCATAGGTCTTCCTCATGTGGTTCTTACCCACGACACCGATGATGGGATGAGGATCGGACGCCAGGTCGAAAGCTCCCCCTTCCGACCGCGGTCCGGCCCCGATGTACCTCTGTGACTTGGGAAACGAAGCCCGCCCCTCTCCGAGGGGCGGGCTTCGGTCATTCGGGCCGGGCCGGTCCCTCCACGAGCCGGGCCACCATCCGCACCACTCCCGGCCGCACCTCGTCGGGCCTGCCGGGCTCCGTCGGAGCTTCCGCCGTGGCGGACCTACCGCGCCTCGTCGGGCACCCTGACCCGCACCCCCGTGGCGTCCGGACCGTCACCCCGCGCCGACACGTCCTCGAGGAGCCGCTCGAGGATGAACTGCGAGATCCACGCCGGCGAGTTGAAGCGGCCCTCGGTGTGGATGCGGTGGAAGCGGCGGACACTCGGAAAGTCCTCGGGTGGGGTCGCGCGGATCAGGGCCTGCATGTCGGTGTCGACCACCCCGGGCGACAGCGCGTAGGCGCGCAGTCCGGAACCCGCCTCCTCCCGGGCCACGACCTCGGTGGCCATCTCCACCGCCGCCTTCGAGGCGCAGTAGCCGGCCCAACCCTCGTAGGGCTTGGTGGCGGCGCCCGACGAGATGTTGACCAGCACCCCGCCGCCGGCGCGGCGGCGCACGTGACGGGCGAACGTGGCCGTGCCGTGGAGCACGCCGAGCACGTTAGTCTCCAGCTGGTGGCGCAGGGCCGCCGGGTCGGCGTCGGCCAGCGGACCGATCGGGGCCAGCACACCGGCGTTGTTGACCCACAGGTCGATCCGCCCGAAGCGGTCGACGACCTGGGCGCCGAACGCGTCCACCGCGTCCGGGTCGGTCACGTCCACCGACTGCACCACCGCGTCGGCACCGGTCGGCGCCTCGGGCCGGGAACGGGCACAGAGGCCGAGGTGCAGGCCGGCGTCGCCGAACCCCCGGGCCAGCCCGGCGCCGAGCCCCCGGCTGGCGCCGGTCACGACCGCCACCCGTCCGCCGTGTGCTCCCCCCGTCGCGTCGTCGTTCATGCGTCCCCCTCAGTCGTCGGTGGCGATGAAGACGTTCTTCACCTCGCTGTACGCGTCCAGCGCCTCCAGCCCGAGCTCGCGCCCGAAGCCGGACTGCTTCATCCCGCCGAAGCTGGTCTGCACCCGCACCGAGCTGTGCGAATTGACCGACAGGTTGCCGGACCGGATGGCCCGGGCCATCCGCAGCGCCCGGCCCCCGTCGCGTGTCCACACCGATCCCGACAGTCCGTACGGCGAGTCGTTGGCCAGCCGGACGGCGTCCTCCTCGTCGTCGAAGGTCATGACCGCTACCACTGGCCCGAAGATCTCCTCGCGGGCCATGCGCCAGTGCGGGGCGGCGGGGGCGACCACGGTGGGCGGGAACCAGAAGCCGGGACCGTCGGGGACGTCGCCGGTGGCGTACGCCTCTACGGGGCCGCCCTCGGGCTCACCCATGCCGGGGGCCAGGAACCCGGCCACCACCCGGCGGTGGGAGGCGGTCACCAGGGGTCCCATCCTGGTGGCCGGATCGGTGGGGTCCCCGACCGTCCACGCCCGGACGGCGTCGGCGAGCATCGGGAGGAACCTCTCCATCACCGAGCGCTGCACCAGCACCCGGCTCCGGGCACAGCAGTCCTGTCCGGCGTTGGCGAACACGCCGCCGGGCGTCGCCGTCGCCGCCCGCTCGAGGTCGGCGTCGCCGAAGACCACCGACGCCGACTTCCCCCCGAGCTCGAGAGTGACCCGCTTGACCGTCCCCGCCGCCCGGGCCATCACGTCACGGCCGACTTCGGTCGAACCGGTGAAGGCGACCTTGGCCACGTCGGGGTGCTCGCACAGCCGGGTGCCGACGACCGTCCCGCGGCCCACCACTACCTGGAGCACCCCCTCTGGTATCCCGGCGTCGAGTGCCAGCTCGGCCAGCCGGAGGGCGGTGAGCGGGGTGATCTCGGCCGGCTTGACCACGATGGTGTTCCCGGTGGCGAGGGCGGGCCCCACCTTCCACGAGGTGATGGCGATGGGGAAGTTCCAGGGCACGATGGCGGCCACCACGCCCAACGGCTCGTGGAAGGTGAGGTCGACCCCGCCGGGGACCGGCACGGTGGCCCCCCGGTACTTGTCCACCGTCCCGGCGTAGAAGTAGAGGACCTCGGCCACCATGCCGACTTCGTCCCGGCTGTCGGAGATGGGCTTGCCCACGTTGGCCGTCTCGAGCCCGGCCAGCTCCTCGCCGTGCTCCTCGACCTGAGCGGCGAACCGCCGCAGCAGCCGGGCCCGGTCCGTCGGTGTCACCGAGCGCCAGGCCGGCCCCGCCCGGAGGGCGCGGGCGACGGCCTCGTCCGCCTCGGCCACCCCCTGCAGGGGCACGTCGGCGATGGGCCGTTCGGTCGCCGGGTTCACGACCGTGGTCGACTCGCTCATCGGTGCTGCGCTCCCTCGTTCGCATTCACGACCGTCGGTGCCGTTCCTTGACTTGGCGCGGGCGCCGGGCGACGGCCGGCGGCCTCGACCAGCGCCCGGAACAGACGGGTGTCGCCTGTCTCCTCCGGATGCCACTGCACTCCCACGACGAAGCGACGGCCCGGCAGCTCGACCGCCTCGACGATCCCGTCGTCGCTGCGGGCCGTGACCGCCAGGTCCTCCCCCAGCCGGCCGACACCCTGGTGGTGGGAGCACAGGACATCGGCCCGGTCGCCCAGCACCCGGCGCACCGTGCTGTTCTCCTCGGTGACGATCGCCACCGTCCCGAAGGCGCCGGGCCGGGGCTGGTGGTGGGTCGAGCCGAGGACGTCGGGCAGGTGCTGCACGAGGTCGCCGCCGAGCGCGACGTTGAGCAATTGCAGGCCCCGGCACACGGCCAGCACCGGCAGGTCGCGATCGAGGGCGGCGCCGAGGAGCGCCAGCTCGAGGTCGTCGCGGCGCCGGTTGATCCCGCCGTTGCGGGGGTCGGGGACCTGCCCGTACCGGCCGGCGTCGAGGTCGCCCCCGCCGATGAGCAGCAGCCCGTCGAGCGTGGCGACCAGCGCGCCCACGCGCTCGGACCCCGGGCCGGCGCCTGCAGCACCCTCGGCGGGCGCCGGGATCAGCACGGGCTGGCCGCCGGCGGCCTCGACCATGTCGAGGTAGGCGCCGGGCACCAGTGCCGCGTCGCGTTCCCACGCCCACCACGACGTGACCTGCCGGTAGGTGGTGACCCCGACGAGGGGCGGCGGTCCGGTCGGCGTCACGCCGGCCAGTATCCCACCGGCGTCGCGGACCGCCGGTAGGGTGCCCCTGCGGTCCGGCGCCTGCACCGCCGGCCCGGGCCGGACGGTCGTTCGGCTCCGGCAGCCGTACCTCAAGAGGGAGGCATCGATGGCACGACTCGACGGCAAGGTCGCCGTGATCACCGGGGCGGGGAGCGGCATCGGCCGGGTGGCCGCCGGTCTCTTCGCCGCCGAGGGCGCCCGGGTGGTGGTGGCCGACGTGGTAGGCGGCGACGCCGAGTCGGCAGCGGCCGAGATCGTGGGCGTCGGCGGTGACGCCGTCGCCGTCACCGCCGACGTGTCCGACGAGGACCAGGTCGCCACCATGATCGCCACGGCGGTCGGCACCTACGGGGGTCTCGACGTGCTGTTCAACAACGCCGGCATCTTCCCCGCCGACGACGGCGGTGTCCTCGACACCCCGCCGGAGACCTGGCAGCGGGTGATGGAGGTCAACCTGAAGGGTGTGTGGCTGGGCTGCCGGGCGGCGGTGCCGGCCATGCTCGACTCGGGCGGCGGTTCCATCGTCAACGTCGCCTCGTTCGTGGCGTTGATGGGGGCCGCCACCGCCCAGATCGCCTATACGGCCTCGAAGGGCGGGGTGCTGGCCATGACCCGCGAGCTGGCCGTCGAGTACGCCCGACGGGGCATCCGGGCCAACTCGATCTGCCCGGGGCCCATCGAGACCCCGCTGCTGGCCGAGTTGCTGGCTGAACCGGACCGCCGCCAGCGACGGCTCGTGCACATCCCGATCGGGAGGTTCGGTCGTCCCGAGGAGATCGCCAAGGCCGCACTGTTCCTGGCCTCGGACGACGCGTCGTTCGTGACTGGCTCGGCGTTGGTGGTCGACGGGGGGATCACCGCGGCGTACGTCACCCCCGAGTAGCGCTGGACGGCCCGACGGGTATCGCTGGACGGCCCGACGGGTTTCGCTGGACGGCCCGACGGCGCTGGACCAGAGTGCTGGGATGCTCACCTTCGAAACGCTCCCCCACCAGATCCAGTCGGGCGACATCGACACCGTGGTGGTGGCCGTTCCCGACCTTCAGGGTCGACCGGTCGGCAAGCGGGTCACGGGGGCCTTCTTCCTCGAGCACGTGCTCCAACACGGCATCGAGCTGTGCGACTACCTCCTGGCCTGCGACGTCGACCTGGTGCCGCTGCCCGGGTACCGCTTCGCCAACTGGGACACCGGGTACGGCGACCTGCACGCGGTCGTCGACCCCCGAAGCGTCCGACCCCTCCCTTGGGTCCCAGGGAGCGCCCTCGTCCTCTGCGACCTGCTGACCATGGCGGGCGAACCGGTCGAGGTCTCGCCCCGACGCATCCTCCGCCGCCAGATCGAGCGGGCGGCGTCCCACGGGCTCGAGGTCAAGTGCGCCACCGAGCTCGAGTTCTACCTCTTCCTCGACTCCTTCGCCGAGGCCGCCGGCAAGCGCTGGCACGGGCTTGCGCCCCACTCCGACACCATCGAGGACTACCAGCTCCTCCAGACGTCCCGCGAGGAATACGTCATCGGCCGCATCCGGAACCAGATGATCGAGGCCGGGATCCCTGTCGAGTTCTCGAAGGGCGAGGCAGGCACCGGCCAGCACGAGATCAACATCACCTACGGGAGCCCGCTCGAGGTGGCCGACCGCCACCTCGTGTTCAAGACCGGGGTCAAGGAGATCGCCTCGGGGTTCGGGCGCGCCGCCACATTCATGGCCAAGTGGTCGATGGACACCGCCGGCTCCTCCTGCCACATCCACACCAGCCTGTGGGACGCCACCACCGGCACCCCGCTGATGGCGCAGGGAGGCTCGGCGGCCGGGGGCTCGGCGGCCGGGGGCGCGGCGGCGGGAGGCTCGGCGCCGGGCCCATCGGGGCTGTCGACGGTCGGCCAGCACTTCCTGGCCGGGCAGCTCGCCGCCGCCCGAGAGCTGGCGTGGTGCTTCGCCCCCACCGTCAATTCCTACCGCCGCTACGTCCCAGACTCGTGGGCGCCGACCGCGGTGGTCTGGGGCGAGGACAACCGGACCTGTGGCTTCCGGACCATCGGGAAGGAAGCCGGCCGACGGATCGAGAACCGGATACCGGGGGCGGACGTGAATCCCTACCTGGCCCTGGCCGCGGCCATCGCCGGCGGACTCTGGGGCATCGAGCACGAGCTGGACCTCGGGCCGGCGTTCAGCGGCAACGCCTACCAGGCGACCGACGTACCCCGCATCCCCTCGACGCTGGCCGAGGCGATCGACCTGCTGGCCTCGAGCCAGGTGGCGGCCGAGGCCTTCGGCCCCGAGGTCCACCACCACCTGCTCAACACGGCGCGCCAGGAGTGGGCGGCGGCCAATCGGGTGGTCACCGACTGGGAGCTGGCCCGCAACTTCGAACGGATCTGAGCGGGCGGCGCCCGGCGCAGGCGGCGGGCGGCGCGGCGGCGCCAGGTCCTTGACGCAACGGAGCCGGACTGCCACCATGGAAGGCACGATGTACTCGTCCACGACCTCGGAACTCCTCCTTACCTGACGGCGAACGCCCCATCGCGTTCGCCCGCAACCTCCTGAGCCGTTTCGGCCAGGGGGTTTTTTGTTGCACCTGAACAGCCGG
>JBKQRT010000196.1:0-3119 GCA_052143895.1 Acidimicrobiales bacterium
GCCACGGCGGCGGCGACGCCGGCCGACCCGGCACCGACGACGAGCACATCGGGCGTCGCGATGACCGGAAGGTCGCGGGCAGGCTCCTGGTACACGGGCCGAGGATCCACGGACATGGTCCATTGTCGCCCACCTGGATGTGAACGTCCCGGAACTTTCCGTCAGCCGGTGGTGCCCGTCGCATCGGGAGCTATCTGTGTCATTGGACCCCGGTGCATGGTTTTGGTGAGTGGAGATCCCTCGGCCCCGCCCGGGTGGTGCCCGGGTTGGGAGTTCCGTGGTTCAAGCAGGTTGCCGGGCAAAAGCAGCTTCTGAACTGGCTCCTTAGGCGCTCGGCAGGATTCGAACCTGCAACCTTCTGATCCGTAGATCTGAATCTCCCTATATCCGCCAGATGCCACCAGTCGCCATCCCACCCCGTTAGTGCCATTTAACTGGACCTTCTTGGATTTCGGGCTGACCGTTACTGACCATAAGAATCCGCCACTTTCCAGCTTTTGCGACCGTTTGGTTCTCACGGCGGTTCTCACAGAGGAGCCGGTCTTCTGATCATGTTCGCATGTGTCATGAAGTTGACCGATGATCAAAGGTCACCATGGCAAGCACCGACCACCCATCGCCCTACGTCGCCCCAAGTGCGACCGGATCCGGTCGGTATCGCCAAGTGGGCTGCCGAATTTCCGTTCTCTTCCTATACAGAACCGGCGGCACGGACTACGGGTGGGAGCAGGGATCGGGACTCCGGTGGCGCCCCGCCTCCGGCGGTCACATCCGACGCCTATCGTTCCCGCTATGAGCCAGCAGCGGCCGTGGCGAGCGGTCGACCCCGACCTGTTCCGGTTCACCACTACCGAGCTCCGCGACCTGCACATCGGCCTCATGTCCGCCTTCGATCAGGCGGCGATCGTGGCCCCCGCCCTCAACCTCGACCAGGTGCGGGCGGCGCTGCGTACGGTGGGGTGGGAAGAATGGGTGGACGACGCCTCGCTCCAACGCGCCCTGACCGCGCTGGTCGGGTGGGGCCTGCTCGACGCCACCCAGGACCACGGGGCGGTCTACAGCACCCCGGAGGAGTTCGAGCGGAAAAACCTCCAGTGGTCGCTCACGCCCCGGGGAGAGGCGGGGATCAGCGGCCTCCTCCACGCCCTCGACAGTCTCAGACACGCGGTCGGACTACAGCCGGCGGTCCTCGACGCCATCGGCGACGGTCTGGGTGACCTGGCCGATCTCCTCGAGCAGCCGTACACCGACGCACTCGATGCCCGTATCCACCTCCGCCTGGCCGAGGTCGAAGCTCATCACTCGTCCTTGCTGGTCAGTGTGCGACAGTTCAACGGGCACCTCCAGCGCCTGCTCCGGGAGGAGGCGGCCGACGAGTCGGTATTCGCCGATGTCAAAGCCAAGACAGTCTCCTACCTGAAGGAGTATGTGGACGGGGTGGAAGGGCCCCAGCAGCGGCTGGCTGTGGCCATCGATCGGCTGACCGAGGCCGGCGTGGCCACCCTGTTCGACCGGGCGTTGCGGGGCGCCAACTTGGCCCCTGTTGCCGGCGAAGACCCGGCGCCAGCTTGGATCGAGCGGCGCCGGCAGCGCTGGGAGGCCCTTCGCGCCTGGTTCGCGCCGTCCGACGCCTGTGTCCCCCGGATCGAAGGGCTGCTGGACATCGCTCGGAGCGCCATCATCGAGCTTCTCCGCGTCCTTGAGCGACGGTGGGACAACAAGCGGCGATCGGTGTCGGTGGCCAACGACTTTCGCCGGCTGGCCGGGTGGTTCGCCGAGGCTTCCGGTGACGACAAGGCCCAGGCCCTGTTCAGCGCCGCATTCGGTCTGTGGCCGGCCCGCCACGCCCATCTCCTCCCCCTCGATGGTGAGGAACGATCAGCTTCGACGGGATGGGCTCAGGCCAGTCCGGTGGACGTTGCCCCCGCGCTGCGGTCGAGCGGCACTCTTTCGTTTCGTGGCCGGGCCAGGCGGGTGGAAGACCCCAGCCGCGACCGGGCGTGGCGGCAGCGCCTGCAGGCCGAAGCGTTGGCCGCCCACGACGACCTGCGGGCCTCGCTCACCACTTCCGGGCGGGCCCCCCTCTCCTCGTTTGGCCGGCTGCCGGTCGAGGCCTTCGACGAACTGCTCGACCTGTTGGCTACCGGTCTCGACGCGCCCGAGGCGGAGGACGGCAGCCGGCGGGCCCTGTCGATCGACGGCTCGGTCGAGGTCGTCCTGTGGCCGTCGCCCGATGACCGGCTGTTCGCCATCGAGACCGACCACGGCCGGTTCGGAGGCCCCGACTTCGGCGTGTCCATCACCCTGTCCGCCGGATCGGACGGATTCGCCTCCGACCTCGTCACCCAGCCTGTCGAGGCCACCGGTGCCTGAAACGTCGCTGGCCGACCAGCATGCCCACGAGCGGTCTCGGGCCATTAAAGAGCTCCTGGCCCAGCCCATTCTCGATGTGGATTCCGACCCCGATCGCTTCGGACTGGTCGTCCGCCACCACGAGTGGCTGGCCGACTGGTTCGAGACGACCTGTGGGTGGCAGCTATCCGTCGACATCGGTGCCGGCTTCGCCCGACTGTCCAAGCGGTCGGCCCACCCCGATCCCACCCGGCCCATCCGCCGATCGAGAGGGGCCCGGGCGCCGTTCGATCGGCGCCGCCTCCAGTTGCTCTGCCTGGTCTGCGCCGAGTTGGTCCGGCGGCCGGTGACCACGATCGGACTGCTGGCCCAGGCCCTCACGTCCGAGGCCGAGTTCGACAGCAGTCGGTACGGGGATCGCTCGTCGTTCGTCGACGCCCTCCTGGTCCTGGGCGAGTGGGGGGTGGTGCGGGCCACCGCCGGCACCGTCGAGGCGTTCCTGGAGGACGAACGGGGAAATGCCATCCTGGCCGCCGACACCGCCCGCCTCCATCGCCTGTTGGTGAGCACCAATGCCCCCAGCCGCATCGGGGATGCGGCCAACCCGACCGACGCGACGGCCCTCCTCCTGGCGGAGCCCCGCTACGGCGACACACCCCGGGACCCGGGTGCTGCTCCCGAGGAACAGCGGCTGCGGTGGACCCGGCACAGCATCGCCCGTCGGGTCTTCGACGACCCGGTGGTGCTGCTGGCCGACCTGAGCCAGG
>JBKQRT010000197.1:0-4169 GCA_052143895.1 Acidimicrobiales bacterium
GACCCCAAGCTGCTGGACGTCAAGGGAGCGGCCACCTACCTCGGGGTTTCGATCAGCTTCATCCGCAACTTGGTCACCCAACGAAGCGTGGTGCACTACAAGCTCGGCGGGAGGGTGATGTTCCGACGTGAGGACATCGACCGGTTCGTTGACCAGAACAAGCGAGAGTTACCCGACGCTGTTGCCTGGCAACTGCAAGGTCGGCATGGCAAGTCTCCGCGCACACCGCCACCAGCGGCAACGAAGCCAGCCCGTTCAGCACGTTCCAAACCACCGAAAATGTCGAAACAGGAGATCGCTGAGACTCGATGGACGATTCACAAGTTCGCTGAGCAATGGTTTTGTGCGTTCTCACCGAACCCCGCGATCTGCAATCAGCGAATCTCGCGTTTGGCGATCAACGAAAGCCGCGCTGAGCTGATCCCGGTTCCTCAAGTGGAAAGGTTAGCGGCGCCTCCTTCCTGAGTCCTGATCAGGATCGGTGGTGGCCTGCTCGAGGGCGTGGTGTTCACGCATCCGCCAGGACGGTCCCTTGATGTTGAAGACCACCGCGTTGTGCATGAGGCGGTCGAGGATGGCGGCGGCAACGACCGGGTCCCCGAAGATCTCGCCCCACTCGGGCAGTCCCCGGTTGGTGGTGATCAGGGTCGGGTGGCCACGTTCATAGCGGGTGTTCACCACGTGGAAGAAGACGCCGGCTCCACCTCGCTCGATGGGGAGCAGTCCGACGTCGTCGATGACCAGCACGCTCGGGGCGGTGAGGGTCTTGAGCTTGGTGGCGAAGGTCCCTTCCCGCTTGGCCTTCACCAAGGTGTTGACCATGTCGTCGGCGGTGGTGAAGTAGCCCCGATACCCGGCTTCGACCGCGGTGGTGGCCAGCGCCACAGCCAGATGGGTCTTGCCGCACCCGGGCTGGCCGAGGAACAGGATGGGCCGGTTCTCCTCGATGAACCGGAGGGTGGCCAGGTCGTCGACCAGCTTGGCGTCGAGGGTGGGCTGGAACTGGAAGTCGAAGTCGGCCAGCGTCCGACGGAACGGGAAGCGGGCGAAGCGCAGGCGTGCAGCCAGCTTCCGGTTGACCGTGGCCGACGCCTGCTCACCGACCACCCGGGCCAGGAACTCGATGTGGCTCCACTCCTGGGCCTTGGCTTCCTCGGCCAGGGTGGCGAAGCACTCGGCCGAGCGGTTGAGCCCCAAGTACCCGAGGTCGTCCTTCAGCTGTTCATAGAGGGAGTTGGTCACGACCCGGCCTCGGTCCCATAGCGGGAGAGGTCGGGGACCTCCACGTCCACGTCGCCTTCGATGTCCAGGCGGAGGGGAACCTGGACTGGTTTCTCGTCGGGAAGCACGACCGACAGGTGACGGCCACGGCTGCGGCCGAGAGCTGCCTGCTGGGCGGCCTCCCAGTGCCCGGCATCCCAGACCTCGCCGGTCAATGGATCACCGACGGTGTGGGTGCCCACCACCTCGCCGGCCCAACGGATCTCGATGGTGGAGGAGTCCACCTCGTGTCGCACCTCGACCTTCTGGCCAAGACACTGCGGTGGCACCGAGTACTGCACGCCCCGCCACTCGATCCGGGGGATGGCCACGTGCACCCGCCGGGTCTCCACGTAGGCGGTGTCGAACCGACGTCGAGGAAGCGGCTGCAGCATCGGGGCCTCGATCATGAATCGCTCGGCCGGGACCTCCCCCATGCCCCGGTGGAGCCGTCCGTGGATGCGGTCGGTGATCCACAGACCTGCCCACCGGTTGAGCTCGCCGACACTCTTGGGCGCACCGGTGGCGGCGCACTCCTCGAGGAATCGCTCCTTCACGTCTCGGAAGGGGCGTTCGACCTTGCCCTTCCGCTTGGCGTCCCCGGCCTGGCAGGCCCGGATTTCGGTGCCGTGGAAACGGGCGAACTCGGCCGCCGGTGGGTGCAACGTGAACCGCCGACCCTGGGACTGGCCGAGGGCCCCCATCCGATCGGTGCGGAGCACCTTGGGCACACCGCCGACGGACTCGAAGAACCGCACCAGGCCCTCGAAGGTGTACTCCCGGTCGATGGAACGGGCGAACCACCAGATCCGCATCCGGGACCACGACAGGATGGCCGAGAAGCACTGGATGTCCCCGAGCCCCCACTCCCTCGTCCAGTGGGACACGTCCGACCAGTCGAACTGGCACTCCTCACCGGGCGCGGTCACGATCCGGGTCGACGCCGCCGCAGATGCGGTGAACCTCGGACCCCGCAGTTCGTTCAGGTGCCGGGCCACGCTCGCATAGGAGCCGGAATACCCCTCGGCCCTGATCAGCTCGAACACGCTGGTGGCCAACAGCCGCGGTGCCAACCGCACCAACTCGGCGATCCTCGCCGCCCAGCGCTCGTCGATCACCGCCGGGGCGACGCTCGACCGCTTCTCGGTCGGACCTCCGTTCTTCAACCAGTTACTGATGGTGCTGGGGTGATAGCCGGTCTCTTCGGCGATCTCCTTGATGCTGAGGCCCTGGCGTTTCATTGCCATGACGTCCATGAACTCCTCCTGAGTCATCATTTCGGTGGTCCCTCCGGTGGGCTTGGTGCAGTGGTTGCCCAAGACCCTGGAGGGGCCCATGACCGGCCGGGTGGATCCCGACCAGGAGGAACGCAGGAGTCAGCTCAACGCGGGTTTGGCTGCTTGCAGAACGCGGGTTTCGCTGATCGCCGATCGCGGGTTTCGCTGATTACAGAACGCGGGTTTCAGAGATCGCGCACACGGCGGCTGTCCTGGTCATTTCGAGCCTCGCCAGACCTCGACCGCCGACTTGCAGTGGCGCTCCTGCGAGACGTATCGGACGAACTTGAGATGGACCTCCCCGAGCCAGATTCGCCAAGCTCACCTTGAGTATCGGAGGGTGCCCCTGACCGCCGGCTCGGGGTGCGTTATCTGCGGGTCCGCGCTTGCCGCCCGCTAGCTGCCCTCGACCGAATCCTCTTTGAGTCAAGGGGGTAATTTCGGTGCTGTTCAGGCGCGACGAGTCAGCCCTCCATCAAGGGGTGCAACTACCTAGTGGTCCGTCGCTGATATACATGAAGTAGATAGGATGCGAGCATGAGATCAGTGCTTGCAGCCCCACCACTTGGCGTCTCCGAGGAACAGCGAGCTGAGCTCGAGCGCATCGCCCGGTCCCCGTCGATGCCCCATCGCTCGGTGGTCCAGGCGAAGGCCCTGCTCTTGTCGGCCGACGGTGTGGCGATCTACGAGGTGGCACGCCAGCTCAAGGTGGCATCGAACTCGGTGCGGTCGTGGCGTCGCCGGTTTGTGACCCAGGGCGTCGAGGGAGTGGGCCGCATCGCCAAGGGTCGGGGGCGCAGCTCGTGGCTCCCCGCGGGAACGGTCGCCGAGGTCGTTCGGGTCACGCTCGAAGAGTCCCCCGACGACGGTTCGACGCACTGGAGCACTCGCACCCTCGGAGAGAGGATGGGTGTGGGCAAGGACACCGTGGCCCGCATCTGGCGGGATCACAACCTCAAGCCCTGGAGGACCGACACTTTCAAGATCTCGAACGATCCCGACTTCGAGGCCAAGCTCGTCGATGTCGTCGGGCTCTATCTCAACCCTCCCGAGCGGGCGATGGTCTTCAGCTTCGACGAGAAGACCCAGGTCCAGGCGTTAGATCGCACCCAGCCATCGCTTCCCATGAAGGCTGGCCGAGCCGGGACCATGACCCACGACTACAAGCGCAACGGCACCTCGGACCTCTTCGCCGCGATGAACGTCGGGACCGGCGAGGTCCTCTACGACATGAAGAAGTCCCACAAGGCCACCGACGTGCTGGCCTTCTTCAAACTGATCGACCTCCACGTCGACCGGGACCTCGACATCAACGTCGTGCTCGACAACCTCTCGGCCCACAAGGCCGAGCCGATCACGAAATGGCTCGAACACCCCAAGCGAGCCCGGTGGCACCTGCACTTCACGCCAACCTCGTCGTCATGGCTGAACCTGGTCGAAGGGTGGTTCTCCATCCTCACCAAGCGCCGCCTCAAGAAGGGCACCTTCTCCTCCGTGGCTCAGCTCGAAGAGGCGATCGGGCTCTGGGCCGAGCACTGGAACGACGACCCCACACCCTTCGTCTGGAAGAAACCGGTCGACGAGATCATCGCCAAGGTCAAGCGGGGCCGAGCGGCATTGGCTTCAGTCACA
>JBKQRT010000198.1:0-5306 GCA_052143895.1 Acidimicrobiales bacterium
TCGTGGATCGGTGTTTCCAGCCAGTTCGGCGAATTGGCCAATTAGATCGCTCATGACTTCGCGCTCCTCGTCATCGGATAGCCGTAGCTAGTTCTGGACACCGGTATCCGGGTATCCGGTCGGTGATCCTGTTATGAGGTATCGACGAAGAGTGCGAGCCCGCTTCCACCGTAGGGCCCCCCAGATCATGCCGATGGCTCCGAGCGTCCCCAAGCACCCGACGAGATCAAGCATGGCGCCCAACCAGCGCGACGCTCCCAGAGATTGCGCCCTCCACCACGCCGAACCGAGGATCCACGCAGCGACCGCGATGACCAGCCAGACGAACGACTGTCGAAGAAGACTGCCCGCCATGGTCTCCTCGCGGTCACACCGGTTCAGTTCTTCGGCCGCTGAGAACTCCCGAACCTCGTCCACGTCAGTGTCATCGGCAATCACTGCGTGCCCCTTGAATGCCAGCAACCATGGCCAGGCCGGACCCGATCAGTGTGCACGGTGCTCAAGTGGACCGCGTGGCGGGCCGATGGAAGTGGGCAGTGCCCCGGGTCTCGGCACCGAACGCCGTCAGCGAGCAGGACCCGGGGCACTAGCTCGCCGTAGCGCCTTGCTACGTTGATCCCGCCTGGGCCGGTCGAGCTGGATCCGCCGCCGGCTCCCGGCCGGAGGGCCGCGCTACTTGGGCTGGACGACCTCATCAGCCAGGTCGTCGATCGCTCGAGCGAGATTGCGGACAGCATGGGCCACCACGTTCAAGTCGGTGCCGGCCGGACGGCTGTGCTCCGTACGGAGGTCGGGATCCGGCTAAGGGATGAGCCCGCCACAAGGGTGCGGTCAGCCCTGGAGGAACCCGTCAGCGCGCTCGATGGACATATTGAGCGTGCTGCGCTGCGGATCATTCAGCTCCGGGAGCTTGAGGATGACCAGAGTAATCCGCGCCTCACGCCACCCACTCCGTGCACCACACGGGCGGGTGTGCTGAAGGTTCAAGTCCCCCTCGTCCCCTCGTCCCGGAGCTCCGTTTGTCGGCCAGCCAATCCGATTCATGGACTGTGCCCCGGCCGGTCGAGCTGGTTCCGCCGCCGGCTCCCGGCTCGGGCACTGACGCCCATGACGGAGGCTCTTCCGCTGTGGAGAGTCGGCCAACAGGGAGATGGCGGCCACCGTTAGGTCGTGGAACGGCAAGGTCGTCGAGTGGTCCAGAGACGCACGGTGTGACAAGTCACATCCTGACCTGAGGCTCCAGCGTTCGGTTGGCGTGGGGTCCCGGCCGGGCAGCGACGCTTCATCGTGTCGATGGAATACATTCGCCGAGTGCTCCACGGAGACCGTACGATTGGTGTTCCGCTGGACACCGGCCTTGATCCCGGCGCGACGGCGGGCCGACACGCACGAGGAGGTCGAGTGTGAGAGCACCACACCGAGGCACCCGTCTGGCAACGGCGCTATGGGCCGGCGTGCTCACGGCGGCGACAATGATTTCCCCACCGCCCGCCGCCGCCACACTGCCGTTGAGCACCTCCCGCCCTATGGCGCTCTACTCGTGGGGGATCAGCTTCGACGGTCAGCTCGGCAACGGGACCTACAGCGGACCGCAGACGTGCGCCGACGCGACCACGTGCAACTCCTCGCCCGTCGAAGTCGCTCTTCCGGCAGGGGTCACTCCGACGGCGGTCGCTGGCGGAGGGAACACCGGCTATGCCATCGGCTCGGACGGGAATCTCTACGCATGGGGAGAACGCGACGTGGGCGACGGAGGAAAGAAGAGCCACGCGGTTCCAGTCCGGGTCCTGCTCCCATCCGGCGTGACTCCGACGGCGATCGCCAGCGGTGTGAACTCGGGATACGCCATCGGATCCGACCACCACCTCTACGCATGGGGCTCCAACTGGGCCGGGCAACTCGCCGCGCGCTCGCCGAAGATCAGTCCGACTCCTCTCACCATCTCCCTTCCTGGAGGGGTGACCCCGACCTCGATTGCCGCCAGCAACTCCACCGTCTATGCCATCGGATCAGACGGAAGGCTCTACGCATGGGGCTACGGCCCTCAGGGTGAGATCGGTAACGGCACGACCCCGGAGACGAGCGCCGCCCCGGCCCCGGTCCTGCTCCCCTCTGGTGTGGCGCCGACTGCCATCGCTGCCGGCGAAGAGAGTGGGTACGCCATTGGCTCGGACGGGAAGTTGTACGCGTGGGGAGACAACTACTGGGGGGAACTGGGCGACGGTACGGACACAGGACCCGACACGTGTAGCAGCGACGCGTGCGCGACGACCCCGGTGCAGGTTTCGCTCCCGGTCGGGGTTACGCCGATGTCCATTGCAGCCAATGCCGGGACCGGCTACGCCATCGGTTCCGATGGCCGGCTCTACGCGTGGGGCAACAATGGCGCCGGGCAGATCGGCGACGGGACGTCGAGCTCGGCGCCCACCCTGACCCCGACTCCAGTTTTATTGCCCCCGGGGGTCATACCAACGGCGGTCGCTGCCGGCGGCTATGGCGACGGCTACGCCATCGGTTCGGACGGCAATCTCTACGCCTGGGGTTCGAACAGTGCCGGGCAGCTCGGCATCGGTGACACCACTGGACCTCACACCTGCGTGGTCGACTATGCTCCCTACTCCTTCGACTGCAGTCCGAGCCCGGTGCAGGATGTGCTTCCGCAACCGGTCGTGGCGATCGCAGCTCCGTTCGACGGCGGGTACGCCATTGCCGCGCCAGGGGCGGTCGGCCCGCCCACCGCGATGCGGTTAACGAGCTCGCTGCCCCGGCACGTGCCGGCTGGTCACGGGGTGACGTTCCGGGCGCAGATCACCGCCAGCAATGGTCGGCCGGCGGGCACCGTGCAATTCGTCGTCGATGGAAGTCCGCTGGGCCCACCGGTGACTCTCGTGCGCCAACGGGCAAGCATCCGAGTGCGCACCCTTCCGGTCGGCGATCACGTGGTCAGCGCCAGCTACTCGAGCACGAACGGTTTTCTCCCGAGCAGCGCCGACATCAGCCAGATCGTCTCCGAACGGTGACTAGGTTACCGCCCTACGCTCGCGGAGGCCTTGCCGTTCCGACCAGCGGTGATGGCAGTTTGCCGGAAGATGAACACCTCTTGATGTCAAAGTGTTCGTCCGCGTCCGACGGACGCCGCGGACTGTCAGTTGCGATGTGACTCGATGCAAGTTGCATACGTTCTCAGGTAGAACGGAGCTGAACTGATCGACGGGATCAATAGAAAGGGGGAACCGTCATGCGGCAAAATGCACGTCTCCACCGGTTGCTTGCGTCGACGACACTCGCAATCGCGGTGAGTGCGACCGTGTATGGAACGGTGCCCGTCGGCGCGGTAAGCAGCGGAGTGCGGGGCGCTGGAGTGCAGCGGGCGGCTGGAAGCACCAATTCGACGCAGGCTTCAGGCTCCGGGTGGCAGTTGAGTACCTCCTACCCGGACGTTCCGAACACCATTGCCATCACCTGCACGTCGAGGGCAGCCTGTTACGCCGTGGGCGACAACAACTCGGATTTCGGGGATATTCTCGGCACGAGCAACTCCGGGCGAAGCTGGAGCAACCAGGTGGTACCGGCAGGTACCGGAGGGCTGAACGGCATCACCTGTCCCTCGACCACTATCTGCTACGCGGTCGGTTACATCAGCTCGGTTCAAGGGGACATCCTTGCGACCACCAACTCGGGGCACAGCTGGAGCGCACAGACGGTGCCGGCGGGGACCGCGGATCTCTATGGCATCGCCTGTCCCTCGACCGCTGTCTGCTACGCGGTGGGGCTCACGAGCGCGGGGTACGGAACCGTCATCGGCACCGTCAATTCGGGAGGTACCTGGAGTGTCCAGACGCTGCGTGCACGCAGGTCATACCCAGCCGCAATCGCGTGTACATCGACGACCACCTGTCAAGCCGTAGGCACCAACAGCGCGGGATACGGATTCGCCCTCGCCACCACGAATTCGGGAAGGAAGTGGACGCTCGAATCGGTGCCTTCAGGGCTCTATGGTCTCTCGGGCGTCGCATGCACTTCGTTCACCACCTGCTACGCAGTAGGAGAGAACACTTCGCTCGAGGGGGTCGTCCTCACCACCACCAATTCCGGGAGCATGTGGAGTGTCCAGACGCTGCCGACCGGAAGCCTCGGACCATCCGCCATCGCCTGCCCGACAGCTACGACCTGCTACGTCCCGGGCGACGACAATTCGAACCTCGGGGAGGTTCTTACCACCACCAACTCGGGGGGGACGTGGAGCGCCCAGCCAGTGCCCGCCGGGGTTGGAGATCTGTTCGGCATCGCCTGTCCGTCGACCTCCGCCTGCTACGCCGTAGGGATCGTTCCGTCCGGGAGCCGTGGCCTCGTTCTGAGGGGGCGGCGGCTGACGACCGGGCCGCTGGCATTCAGGGGACCAGCGCCGAAGGCTGGTCCACCAGTACTCGACTGGGGACCACGATGATCAACATGACGATCGCCGCGGTTTCGCTTCCCGATGGAACTTCTGGGCAGTTCTTGCCAAACGAGCCCTTTGTACACCGAATCGTTATCCTGGCTGGTGCACCGACGTTGGGCAGGGAGTGAGTGATCATCCTTCATTCGCGCGCGCCGACACGACGCGAACCGACGTCGATCGTGGCAGGCATGAAGCAATGACGGATCCAGTTCGACTCCGGAACGGACGATGGTTCTCACCGCGAGGTGGGCACTGGTGCCGGCGTGCCTTCCACAGTTCGGGGAGGCTGTCGCACTTCGCCATGCTTGCAATCGTGTCAGTGTGTTTGCTCGGCTGCAGCCAAGGATCAGCCGAGCCGGGTAGACCGATGCCCCCGCACCCAAATCCCTCAAGGGTGACCTGCTCGGGACGGACTGGCGTTCCGGCGACACCAACGCAGGTGCCGTTACACGTCGAGCGCGCCGACGCGACGATCCGGGCGTTGATCTCCGTGTGCGTGGACGAGAAGGGTCCTTTTCCCTTCGTGCTCGACACCGGCGCTCCTCGAACCACGTTCGACACCCATTTCTTGGATGACGTTCATTCTTCGTTAGCGGGGCCTGCCATGATCCTTCGACAACCGGGCTGTAGCACCGTGGTACTTGACGCGTCGGTTGACCGGTGGTCGGTTGGATCCATCGCTCTCGCAGCGCAGCCGGTCGCCGTTGTCCGAATGCCCGGATTCGGCCTCCGGGGCCAACCGGAGGGAGTCCTCGGCTCAGATGTGCTGAGTCGCTTTGGCACCGTCCGTATCGACTACCGAGCCCAGCAGCTTACTGTTTCCGGCCCCGAGGGTCCGACGTCAGCTATGGGGAGGTCCGTCGGC
>JBKQRT010000199.1:0-3933 GCA_052143895.1 Acidimicrobiales bacterium
CGTGGTCGTCGGCGTCGTTGGCCCCGGCATTCCCCCGACGCAGCATGGCGGCCAGTGGTTCGTTCGTCGTGTCGCACCACACCCCGAGGGGGAAGAACCCGAAGCCCTTCTTGTAGGTGGGGGTGGCATCCTGCTTCTCCGAGTACGAGTTGACCAAGGTGGCGTCGAAGTCCAGCACCAATGCATCCCCGGGAGGAGCAGCGGCCCACACCTTGGCCCGGGCAGCAGCGATCGCGTCGGGGATGGCCCGGAGCTCGAAGACCGTCGTTGCCTCCACCGCCCACCAGGCGGTGGCGATGGACGCCACCGGTCCGAACAGCTCGGACTGTTCACGGAGAGACGCCATGTCGGCCAGACAGTCGGCACCATCGGCGATGGCCACGGCCAGGTGGGTGAGGACAACACCGGGATCGTGGGTGTGCCAGTTGATCCCGCAGCCCGACATGGCCACCGACATAACCTCAGTCAGGCCGCTGCGATCGGCCAGTTCGGACAACAACGCGGTGCCGGCGTGCGACACCAGATTCTTCCCGTCGGCGGTCACCCTCATCGACTGCGTAGCGCGACTATCGTGCACCTTCAAGGAGTCCTCCTGGGCCTGGTTGATGTGTTGTGTAGAGACTCACATTCTCCCAGGGCAGGAGGACTTTTACGCGGACGCGCGCACCGTCAAATCAGGAGCGGGACGAATTATCGAGGTTAGCGGCCGAGGTAAGCCTCGCGAAATTGAGGAGAGCTGCACATGGGGCACCGGGGATGCCTGAACCAGCGTCGGTCGGCGGGACTGGCTACCGATCTCGACGAACTTCGGTATAGGCGATCTTGTCGACGTGCTTCACTGGTAGCCCACATTCAACTAGTGCGGCGATTATGGCGTCATGGTCCCGACTCCAGAACCTGAAACGGGCGGTACTGCCGTCCGCCCGAGCAATGAGAACGCTCTGACCGTCAGCCTTCACCGAGGTGACGTCATCGAGCTGGGAGTACCACTCCGACCGTCGGGGCAAGCTAGAGATGAGTTCCACTCCATCCTCCCCGATTGAGATCCGGGCGAACGGCCAACTGGTGGCGACGATCCCAAATGCTGTTGGTACGAACAGGCGTACTCCGCTGAACGTGCGTGCGGTCGCCACGCTGGCCGATGCTACTGGTCGAGACCAAGTGGAACCGAACTGCGGATTGCATGCTCATGGGAGGCTTGCGGGCAGTCATCCGACGTGCCGTGACCGTCAGCCTGCAGCGACCGCAAGTAGCGCATCCGTGACCATCTGAGGCGCCGTGATCATGAGATCATGGCCGGTGTCAATGTCCCACAATCGGCCCGCCAGGCGAGCTTCGTCCATGAGCGCTCGGTCCCGTGTGGCAAGTGTCGATGTGCAGACGATGTGGTACTGGGGGATCTTCGAGTACTGGTCCTGATGGAGTAGCGACAGCTTGTCCTCAAAACACTTCCAAGGATGAGAAGTCAGCCGGTCGGCCATCCAGGCTAGATCGGAAGGGTCGGTGACCCCGTAGAACATCCCTGCCTCCGGAGACGGGAGAAGGACGAGCTCCATACCGTCCACAGTCTTGCCGGCCGGACGTGCCAGCTCCAGGGTTGGTCCTGCCACGTCCACCAGAGACTGCCCATCTTGTGGGTTCGCCGCATCCAGAAAGACGAGCTTGCCCACCCGATCCGCAGCCCGATCGGCCACTCCGGTGATGACCATCCCGCCGTAGCTGTGGCCAACCAGGATCACGTCCCACAGATCGTCATAGTGAAGGATCGACACAATGTCCTGGATGTGGAGGCTGAGGCCGACACGGGAGTCGAGCAGGTGAGACCTCTCACCCAGGCCGGTCATCGTCGGAGTCGTCACATCGTGGCCGGCACTGCGTAGGAGCTTGGCGACACGTTGGTAGCACCAACCTCCGTGTCCGCCTCCGTGCACCAGAACATACGTCGCCATGCTGCAGCCCCTTCTCTCTGGGCAGATCCGATCTTGTGGAGGCACTGTATGCCAGTCACCCGGCGCGCCCCACGATGCTGCCGGGAACGGACATCGGACTTGGTCCCGGGCCACGGGACGCTCCAGAGACGTCGTCTGAACCACCGCTTTGACCATGGCTCGGCCGGAATGCAACCGGACCGAGTGTGGTCCACTCAGGTCCGGGGAGCGACCACCGTGAACGCGATGGTGGAAACGGCAGCCAACTTGTTGCCTCGACCGACGTCGGTCACTTCGACCTGGAGCACGATGGAGGATCGTCCCTGCCGAAGGACGCGGGCTTCGGTGCGGGCTGGTCCGACGGCCACAGGCGACAGATAGTGGATGCTGAGGTCCGAAGTCGCAGTACTGAAGCCGTTCTCGTGATCGCACGATAGGTAGGCAAGGCGTCCGGTGCAGACATCGATGAGGACCGCGATCAGTCCCCCCTGGAGCGCTCCACGGACGTTTGCGAACTCGGGACGGATGTCCATCTCGATGATGAGGTGACCTTCGGGGGATGGGAGATCCCGTGTCCCCAGTTGTTGGAACAGGTGCTCACCATGCTCAGCCACCTCCCTCGTGAGCCTGGCCATCTCGGTCGCATTGGGAGGGATTGCCATGGGCACATGGATATCTCAGTTCCGATGCAGTCGCTACTCCACGTCACTCGACACGTGGGCACTTCAGCTGATCCTGCCGTCACTGCGGGTGTGGCACACAGCAGCGGGGCCGGGCATCGGGGCATGGGAGGCTCTGGGGCATCTGAACCGCTGTCCGTTCCCCGCAGCAGTAAGCGTGGAGAATGGCCTGGTGAGCGATAAGCGTTGGTCTGTTGCGCTGCTGGCAGTGCTCGTCCTTCTGGCCGCTTGCGGCACAACGACCACCGCTCCGTCTCACTCCACGACTACCTCGACACCGAGGGCGAAGGTCTCGGTGACGACCCAACCGCAGCTGACAACCACGACGCCGGCACCGCTGACGACCACGGCACCGAAGGCGACGGCCGCTCCACCGACCTCCCAACAGGTAGCGGCCCAAATAGCGGCCACCCACGAGACGGCCGATCCGAGTGAAGGCTTCATTGGCAGCCCTCCGGTGACAGTCAGCGATGGAGCCGGTGGCTATCTCACTGCCGTTTCCGCACTCCGCAATCCCAGCGCCGACGGACACGGTGCACTCGTGTTCTTCTGGCACAACCAGACGTTCCTCGGCTGGGATACCAACAAAGAGACGTGGAACGTGACGGTGCGGCGCGGGGGCACAAATGCGATCGAAGCCACGTATGCGGACTATGCGCCTGGGGATCCAGCCTGCTGTCCATCCCTCCCGCCCGTGACAATCACCTATAGCTGGAACGGGGCTGGCCTCGCTCAGAATCGGGCGCCCCCGGCTGGTGCCATCGTTGGCATCGATGTCACTTCCGGGTGACCAGACTCTTGGCTTAGATCACACCTTCGGCCTGGGAGGCTCATCTCGCCTGGCGATGTCAGCACACTCGTTGGGCATCCGGCGTCTGGGCCCTGCCCACCCTGGTCAGCATTCAGTTGACCCAGGTCTCCCGGCCCGTTGACCGTGCGCCTCGGCCCGCCTTGCTTGACCGGCTCGCACCGGTGAAACTCCAGGTGGACGGCCTGGATGAGGTTTTCGGCACCCACACGATCTCGACGGCCAGATTGGCGTCGCGAGACCTCTGTAGGAAGAGGATCTGGATGGTTCGGGTGAAGGCGAGATATGGAAACGAGAGGGCCACGGACCATCCTCGCGGTCACGTCAGCTCCGGAGGAAGTCCCACGTCAACGGCCCGCACGAGGTTCTTGGCACCCACAGGATGCAGAGAACAGTGCCAGGGACGTCTTCTCATCCCCGAAGGACAACGACCGGGTCACCGGATTTGAAGGCCCCCGGCCGGAATCAGCCCAACAGGTCGCGGATGTCGGCTGCGGTCATCGCTCCGGACTCGAAC
>JBKQRT010000200.1:0-19996 GCA_052143895.1 Acidimicrobiales bacterium
CGACCCGCACCTGGTGGCCAACGAGTGCACCAGCTGTGGTGCCCGGTTCTTCGACCGGCGCAATGCCTGTGCCAGCTGCGGCAAGACCGAGTTCAAGAGAGTCGACGTGACCACCACCGGCGTCGTCCGGGCCTTCACCATCGTGTCCTTCGCCGCTCCTGGGGTGCCCGTGCCCTACGTGGCGGCCTTGGTGGACTGCGATGGCACCAGCGTGCGGGCGAATCTGATCAACGTCGAACCCGATCCTGACCATGTGACGCTGGGCATGGCCGTCCGGTTGGCCACCCAGGTGATCGGCACCGACGACAACGGCACCGAGGCGATCGGGTTCGGCTTCGAACCCAGGGGAGCGTGAGCATCATGGCATCCGACGACCTGTGGATCCTTGGCATCCACATGACCAAGTTCGGCAAGCACCCCGGCCAGGACCTGGTCGACCTGGCCTCTGAGGCCGTGCTGGGGGCGTTGGCCGACGGTGGCGTCACCATGCAGGACATGGGGGTGATCGGTGCCGGGAACCTGATGGCGGCGAATGCCGGAATCGGGCAGCAGCTGCAGAAGCAGCTGGGCCAGACGGGGATCCCCGTCTACAACGTGGCCAATGCCTGCGCCACCGGTGCCACGGCGCTGCGGGTGGCGTGTATGGCGGTCAAGTCGGGCGAGACCGACATGGGCCTGGCGTTCGGGGTCGAGAAGCTCTCGGGAGCCGGGCTGCTGTCGGGCGGCAGCCGGAATGCGGACTCGGGCACGTGGGAGCCGTCCGGGCGCTACGGTGCGGTGGCGCCCATCGACGGCCGCATCGGCACCGAAATCATGCCCGGCGTCTTCGCCCAGATCGGCATGGAGTACGGCCACCGCTACGGCGGGACCAGCTTCGAGCTGTTCGCCAGGATCAGTGAGAAGAACCACTCCCATTCCACGCTCAACCCGCTGGCCGCCTACACGAAGAAGATGTCCCTGGAGCAGATCATGGGGGACGTGATGATCGCCTACCCCAACACGCGGCCGATGTGCTCGGCCAACTGCGACGGGGCGGCAGCCGCGGTCGTCGTGAGCGGGGCCAAGCTGAAGACCCTCTCGTTGGAGCAGCAGAAGCGGGCGGTGAAGATCTCGGCGTCGGTGCTCACGACCGACCCCTGGGAGGAGTCGTGCCAGGTCCTCCCCGACGTCAACACGTTGACCCGCAATGCCGCCACCCAGGCGTACGAGCAGGCCGGTGTCGGCCCGTCTGACCTGGACCTGGTGGAGCTCCACGACTGCTTCGCCACCGCCGAGCTGGTGCACTACGACAATCTCATGCTGTGTGACGTCGGGGGTGCCGTCGACTTCTTCAACTCGGGCGCCACCTGGCGGGACGGGTCGACCCCGGTCAACGTCTCGGGTGGCCTCGAATCGAAGGGGCATCCCATCGCTGCCACCGGGATCGCCAATGTGTGGGAGGTCGCCACCCACCTCCGCAGCGAGGCGGGCGACCGGCAGATCGAGGGGGCGAAGGTCGGCCTGACCCATGTGATCGGGCTCGGATCCGCGTGCGGGGTGCACATCCTGGAAAAGGCGGCCTGACCGACAGGTCGGGCGCAGGGCGCGCTGTCGCTGGCGAACGGCGCGGGGACATCATCAAGGCGGTGCACGTGCACTTCAAGATCCTCGGTTCCTTGGCCGTCGAGGACGAGCGCGGCCCGATCGAGGTGGCCGGGGTCCGGCGGAGGGCACTGCTGCTCCGGCTCCTCGTCTCCGCCAACGTGCCCGTGCCCGATGACCGTCTGGTCGAGGATCTGTGGGATGACGCGCCGGGGCTGGGAACGCCGTCCACCTTGGCAAGCCACGTGTCGCTGCTGCGCCAACTGATCGGCCGGGATCGCATCGTCCGGCGATCGGGTGGCTACCTGCTGGTGGCAGACGACTGGGAGCTCGACGCGGCGACCTTCCGATCGGAGGCCGCATCCGGCACTCGCGAGCTCGCGAAGGGACATGCGGAATCGGCAACCACGCAATTGAACCGGGCGCTCGAGCGCTGGCGGGGGCCTCCCCTGATGGATGCCGGCGAGATGGCGTGGGCGCAAGGTCCGAGGGCAGGGCTGGAGGAGCTCCGCCTCACGAGTGAGGAGTCGCTCGTCGAAGCCCGGCTGGCGCTGGGCGAGCATCAAGCGCTCATCACCACGATCGAGTCGGCAGTGCTCGAAGAACCCCTGCGTGAACGCCGATGGGGTCAGCTCATGCTCGCGCTGTACCGCTCCGGACGACAGGCCGAGGCGCTGCGCGCCTACCAGCGCCTCCGGAAGATCCTCGGTGACGAGCTCGGCATCGAGCCCTCCGTCGAGCTGGACTCGTTGGAGAACGCCATCGTCCTCCAGAAGCCGGAGCTCGACTGGCACCGCGACCGGTCGACGATCGGATCGGGGATCGCCATCGACCCCTCGGCCCCGACCCAGGCTCCGGCGACGCAGGGGCGCCGGCGAACGCCGCACCCGCACTTGCCCGCCCGTCGGACCCAGATGGTGGGTCGCAGACCGGAGCTCGTGCGACTGGTAGCCGAACTCCAACGCCGGCGAGTCATCAGCCTGACCGGACCGGGTGGGATCGGGAAGAGCCGGATGGCCCTCGAAGCGGCGTGGGCCCTCACCGACTCGTTCCGCGAAGGCTGTCAATGGGTGGAGCTGGCCGCGCTCTCGGACTCGACCGACGTGGTCGGCGCAGTGGCGGCAGCGCTGGGGGTCCTGGCCCCGGACGTAGGGAGCGTCGACGACGCGGTCATCGAGTGGTTGCGCGACCGCCGGCAACTGATCGTGCTGGACAACTGCGAGCACGTGCTGGAGGCGGTCACGGGACTGGTGGACAAGGTGGCCTCCCAGTGCACCGACGTCACCGTGCTCACGACGAGCAGGTCGCCACTGGGCGTGGCGGGTGAGGTGGTGTGGCCGCTCCGACCCCTGGTGCTCGAGGAGGCCGTGGGCCTGTTCGAGGAGCGGGTGTTCGAGGTCGACGCCGGCATCACCATCACGGAGGCCGACCGCGTGACGTCCCGACGGATCTGCGAGCGGACGGACGGGCTGCCGCTGGCCATCGAGATCGCCGCCGCACGGTCCCGGACCCTGTCGTTCGCCGACATCCTGGACCTGCTGCCTCGAACGTTCGACGATCCCGTCCCGACAGCGGTGCCGGAGCGACACCACTCCCTCGAGGCCAGCATCGACTGGTCACTGCAGCTGCTCGGCGAGGACCAGCGTCACCTGTTCGCGCGACTGTCGGTCTTTCCCGCGTCGTTCGACGTGGCGGCAGCCGTCGCAGTGGGCGGGGCCGGCACCGGTGGCGGCCGTCCGGGCGACGTCGATCTCCTCCTGCTCGTCAACCACTCGATGCTGCTCGTCGACCATGCGAAGGCGCACTCGAGGTTCCGGCTCCTCGAAGCGATGCGCGACGTCGGGAGAAGGATCCTCGACGGAACCGGCGCCGCCGCCGCGATCACCGATCGCCATTGTGACCACTACTGCCGGCGGTCGGCAGAGATCGAGCGGGTCGCACTGGGTCCTGGCGGTGGGGAGGGCCTGGTCCAGTTCGCCCTCGAGTGGGACAACCTGCGCGCCGCCTTGGACCGGGCGCTCGAACGTGGCGATCTCGACCAGGCGCGGATCCTTGTCGGCTCGACCGGGCACTGGGCAGTCCGCAACCTCCGTTCCGAGCACCGGATCTGGACCCATCGGACCCTCTCGCTGGCCTCGGACGTGAGCCGAACCGAGCCGGTGCTCCTGGCGCTGGCGGCCCGATGGGCCGGTATCGCCGGTGATCACCGCCGAGCGCTGGCGCTCGCCACCGATGCGCTCGACGCGGCGACGACCCCCGAACCGGCGCTCGCGTTCGCCTGGGTGATGGTTGCCTTCTCCTCTGGGATGTTGGGACACCGTCAGGAGGCGACCCAAGCGATCCTGGAGGCGGAGTCGGCACTGGCGTCCTGTGGTGACCCCTTCGTCTTCCTCGAAGGTCACGCGGTGCTACATCCCTTGGTCGGCGTCGGGTTCCCCGAGCGCTATGCCGAACACCGGTCGATGGTCGTGACGGCCGCCGCCGAACTGGACAACCCGCTCATCAACGCCATCGTGGCCCGGATGGAGGTCGTCGAGCTGATTCGCGGCGGGGAGTTGTCGGCGGCGGTCGAGCGGCTGCCGCAGGCGCTGCAGACGGCCAGGCTCGCGGGTGTGACCGGGATCGAATTGGACCTCGAGTCCATGGCGCTGGCATCGGTGTCGCCCGAGGATCCGGACGCCCCGTCCCATTTCCTCGGCCACCTCTCCAAATTGAAGGACCACGACTATGGCGACTCGGTCTGGGGAGCCCTCGAGCTGCTCGGGATCTTCTGGGCGCGCCAAGGTCAGCTCGAGTGTGGAGGGACGGTGCTCGGTCATCTCGTCGCCAACGACCGGCGCTATCCGAACCCCGTCGTCGAACAGCTCCGAGCCCGGTTCCTGGACCCGCTCCGGGAATCGCCGGGAGCGGCGGCCGGACTGGCCGCAGGAGCCACGATGACCCGGAACGACGTGCTCAACTACGCGCTCGACGAACTCGCTGACCAGGTGGGATCCGCCGGGACCTGACAAGCCGACGCCCCGCTGGGCCGGCGGTCCCACCGCATCCGTGGCGGGTGTCCGGTCCGCACGCGGCGGATCCGGCCCGTGGAACCCCGTTGGAATCGTATTGGAACCGAGGATGCGACGATCAAGGGGTCGCCTCAGGGTGCAGGTGGCGTGCGAACCCCCGGACACAGGGGAGCAGCGCCCGCCGGGCACAGGGGCTTCACCATGGCGGGATGAAGGAGGGGCACAGGCCCCTCCTTCATCGGTTTCGGGCCGGCGGTTTCGGGCCGGTGGTTTCGGGACCGCCCCGTGGCGTGGCGGCCGGGTAGGGGCGTCGACACGCTGACCTCATCGTTTCCTCACACATTCCACTCCGATCCCTCGCGGAACGGGCCGACACTGGAGCTATGCGTCTCGTCCCGGAGTCGAGCGAATTGCGGGAGTCGAACGCACTGCTCGGGGATCCTCAGGCGCTGCGGGCGCGGATGGGGACCGACGGGTACCTCTTCCTGGGGCGATTGCTCGACCCGGACAGCGTCCGGGCCGTGGGCCGGCGCGGGCTCGGCCGCCTGCAGGACGCGGGATGGACGGTGGGCGGAGATGACCCGGTCGTCGCACCACCCCGTGCCCCCGTCCGTGCCGTCAGGTTGCGTGACGCGTTCGGCGACCCCGGCTACCGCCGATTGCTAGCCGACCCGGGACTCAATTCCATCCCGTTCGTGTCCCCCCTGGCGGACCTCATGACGCAGCTGCTGGGCCCGGCCGGCTTCTGCTATCCCCTGAAGCTCCCCCGGATCGTCTACCCCGTTTCCGCGGTGCCCCGGCAACCGGGCAACTACACCCACAAGGACTACCGGGCGGTGCAGGACATGTTCACCTCGTGGGTCCCCCTCGGCTCGATCCCGCGAACCGTCGGCGGCCTGGCAGTGCTGCCGGGCAGCCAGCAGTGGGTGCGAGCAAGGAACCGGCCGCTCGACCGGATCGAGCGAGGGTGGCGCTCGAGCGACTACGAACCCGGCGACGTGCTCGTCTTCCACTGCCTCACCACCCATGCGGCGCTGCCCAACCGGAGCGAACGGATGCGGTACTCCGCCGAGTTCCGGTGGCAGCTTCGCGACCAGCCCGCACCTCGGCGACTGGTCATCGGACCGCATGGCCGGGAGATCGGCTCGCGCCAGTTCTCGAGGCTCGAATGGTGGCGTCCGGTGACCGCAGGGCCGGAGCTCTTTGACAACGGCACCGACCGCGCCGGACCGCGGCTGCCGGCCGCGCCCTCGCGGTTCGTGTGGTTCTCCAACTGAGCGGTCGCGGCTCCATCTGACGGGTCGCAGCGGTTCCGACGTCAGTCGTAGTGCCTCAGGTCGGGCCAGATCAGACCCCACGGGCGCCGGGGACCGGTGCAGAGGTACACGTGACCGTCCCACTCCTGGTTGTGCAGTCCCACGCTGTTCGACAAGGTGGCCACGACCCGGACGTTCCGGAAGAATTGCGCAAGGTAGGACCCGTAGCCGGTGACGTCGACGGGTCCCGGCGCCACGACCAGCACCGTCGTGGCTCGGGGATTTCCCGGCCCCCAGAACCATTCGGTGTTGTGCCCGCTGACCGCCGTCGGTAGCCCGGTGCCCGATCCGAGCTCGTTGATCGCGCCGGCCTCGCCGTAGTCGGCGGTGAAGATGACGCCGCGCCTTCGCTGGTCCGGCGACAGGGCGTCCCATTGGCGCGCCACCGTGCGCACGAGGCCCGGCCATCCGACCGTCTCGCCCAACCCGGGGTTGGTGCCGTAGGTCCACTGGATGTCCCTGGCCGGCAGTACCGGTAGCACCAACAGGAGGGCCACCGCGGTGGCCAGCGCCGTTGCTCCCAACAGGCACCGCAACCGGATCGACCGGGCGTCCAGCCAGTGCTCGACCCGGACGGATCCCGCGGCCATCAGGTAGACGTAGGCACCGGCCAGGTAGTAGGTCTTGGCGCCGGTCGTGAGGGCGAACAGCACGAACAGGAGCCCGTACGCCCACACCAGGGCGTGCCAGAGTGGGCGCCCCGAGCGCCACAGGAAGCCGATCCCCGCCAGCCACACCCATGCCAGTGGCAAGGCCACCACGCCCAGCTGGCCCACGACCCAGGTGGCGATGTGTCCGGCGCCGCCGTTCGCCTGGTTGAGACTGTGGGTCATGGCGATGGTGGGCCAGTGGTGCGTAGCCTGCCACCAGAGGTCGGGGACGGTGAAGGCAATGGCGATGGCGGCGCCGGCGAGGAACCAGCGGTTCGCCACCGTCCGCCAGCCCCCACTCGCGACGATCCCGACCACCAACGCAAGGGCGAAGAGCCCGATGCTGTGTTTGTTGGCCAACCCGATCCCGAGGACGATGCCCGCCGGTACCCACAGCCTGACGTCCCGGGTCCGACCGATCCGTGCGACGACGAATGCCAGCACGGTCCAGAAGAGCAGGTCGAAGGCCGTGGTCCCGAAGAGATGGTCGGCACCGAGGAGCACCGGCATGGTCGCCGCACCGACGGCACTGACGAGCTGGGCGGCGCGCGTGCCACCGAACTCGCGGGCCAGGAGGCCGGCCATCACCACGGTGCCCGCCCCGGCAAGTGTCGGCCACACCCGGAGGCCGGGGAGGGAGACTCCGAAAGCCCCCAGGGAGATCCGCGCCAGCAGGGGGGTGAACACGGGCTGATCGACGTATCCGGCGGACAGATGCCGCGCGCAGTCGAGGTAGTACAGCTCGTCGCGGTGGAAGCCGTACCGCCCGGACAGGACCATCAGCACGATGAAGAGCGCGGCGGCCACCGCGAAGGTGCGCCGATCCAGCGGCGCCGGGTGTGGGACGTCCGGGGCCCCGGGCCCCACCTGGGTCGTCGGGGCGGCCTCCTGCGTCCCCGGGTCGGTCATCGTGGTGCCCGGTCCACCGGGTCCACCGGGTCCGCTGGGTCCACCGCGATCGATGGGTCGGGCAGGTCCACCGGGTACGATGGGTTCGTCCGGCCGAGTGCCAGCGGATCCGGTCGGTCATCGGGCACCAGCGCGGCGACCACCAGGTAGATGGCACTCCGCCTCGCGTCAGCGTCAGCGTCAGCGTCCTGGGTCCGGGCCGGATCGTGGTCGGGACCGTCCCGCCGGTGCCAGGCGAAGAACGCCACCGTCTCCACGATGAACAGCGTGGCCATCCTGGCGTCAGGTACGTCCCGGAGCTGTCCGGAGCGGATGCGCATCTCCACGTAGCGCGTCAGCTCACCGACAACGCCGCCGCGGGTCCTATCGAAGTACAGCGCATGGAGCTCCGGGAGATCGACTGCCGAGCTCTCGATGAGCGCCAGCAGCACGTGATGGTCCTCGACGCCCGTGTAGAGCTCGTCGAGGACCCCGGTGAACTCGCGCCGGATGTCGCTGCACCGATCGACGGCGAGTGCCCTCCGGAGGACGGGGAAGCCCAGACCGGCCGCCGTCCACGCGGTGAGCGGCGCGAGCATCTCCGCCGTGGTCGGCGTCGGCACAGGCACCGGGAGGGTCGCCACCGCGCCGGGGTCGACGGCGTAGAGGAGGGCGAGGTGGAACAGCGCCTCTTTGCTCACGACGAAGCGGTAGAGCATGGCATGGCTCAGCCCGAGCTCGCGCCCCACGTCCGTCATGAGGGCGCGGCGAAAGCCCTTTTCGATGAAGACCGTGCATGCGGCGCGGGCGATGTCCCGCAACCGGTCGGGCGGGGTCCGACGGGGCATGGACAAATAATAAACTGACTGAATCAGTTATTCAAACGACCCCAGTCGACCATGCCTGGGACTGCGTCACCCCGGTCGGGTCGCACGACCTCGGACAACGTCCGTGCGGCCTTGCGGTAGCACCGAGTGACGGAGAGAGCGGCAGTGCTCGAGTTCGGGATCCTGGGCCACTGGGCGCCGAACTGCTGGAGGGGCTTGGTGCGCTTGTCGAATGGGCGCTATCTCCTGCCCGAATCTTCTGCCCGATCGCCGTCCGGATGCTCCCACCGGCCGACGGGGTCTCCTACTCCACGATGGCATCGGCTCGTCCAAGCCGCGTCCACGTCCGGTGGAGTCCGGGTCCCGTCCGGCCGTTCCGGCCGGGGCGTCGATCGACTCGAGTGGCCGATCCACGCGCCGGCGGTGGGGGTCCCACGCCCCCGCGGTGAGGTGGGAGCAGGTGATCTAGCGTTGGCTCATGGTCCACCGCGCCGATCCCGGCCGCTACGACCGGATGACCTACCGCCGGTGCGGGGCCAGCGGCATGCAGCTCCCGATCGTGTCGCTCGGACTGTGGCAGAACTTCGGTGACGCCCGACCCCCGGCGGAGGTCGACGACATGCTGACCCGGGCGTTCGACCTCGGGGTCACCCACTTCGATCTGGCCAACAACTACGGACCCCCCTACGGTTCGGCCGAGACCAATGTGGGTCGGGTCCTGAACGGGTCGCTGGCTGCCTATCGCGACGAGCTGGTCATCTCGACCAAGGCCGGTTACGACATGTGGCCCGGGCCCTACGGCGACGGGGGCTCGCGCAAGTACGTTCTGTCCAGCCTGGATGCCAGCCTGCGCCGAATGGGCCTCGACTACGTCGACATCCTCTACTCCCATCGGTTCGATCCGGACACACCGCTGGAGGAGACGATGGGGGCGCTGGACTCGGCGGTCCGCCAAGGGAAGGCGCTGTACGTGGGGATCTCCTCCTACCCGCCGGACCAGACCGAAGAGGCGGCGGCGATCCTGGCGAGGCTAGGCACTCCGCTGCTCATCCACCAGCCCCCCTACTCGATGTTCAACCGCTGGATCGAGCACGGCCTGTTAGACGTCTTCGGCCGCCTGGACATCGGTTGCATCGTCTTCTCGCCCTTAGCCCAGGGTCTCCTGACTGACCGGTACCTGGGCGGCGTCCCGTCGGGCTCCCGGGCCAGTCAGCCGGGCACACTCGACCGAGCCCAGATCAGTGACGAGGTCCTGGGCAAGGTGGGGGCGTTGGGGGAGATCGCCACCCGCCGGGGCCAGACCATCGCCCAGCTCGCCCTGGCCTGGACGCTCCGGGACCCCCGAGTGACGTCGACGCTCGTGGGGGCCAGCAGCGTGGCCCAGCTGGAGCAGAACCTGGCCACCATCCACTCGCTCGAGCTGTCCGACGGGGAACTGGACGAGATCGAGCGGGTGCTGCGCGCCGGTTGATCGGCGGCCCTCCGGTCGACACGACCGACCGTCCGAGTTCGCGATCGCGTCACGGACGACCCGACGGGTGCCCCTCGGCGGCCGGCGAATGGCACACGCCGCCCGCGACCCGCTGTGGCGCCACGCCGCCCGGAATAGAACACTTGCACCGAGCGAGGGAAGGTCCGGTGCGACGGTGGGCACAAGGAGGAAGTCGTCGAACGTCAGCGCGGTCCCGACACCCATGGTGGCCACTTTCACGGTCCTCACGGCCGGTTGCTCGCGGCGGCCGGGCCGGCGGGGGCCGCTTCCGAGCTGGTCGCTCCCGCTCCTCCCACGGGGGTGGTGGCCACACCGGGCGATGCGACAGCACTGATCAGCTAGCGAGCGGTCACCCCTCCTGAGGGAGAGGAGATCACGAGCTACCAGCTCAAGGCGTCGGGGGGCCACGGGTGCACCACCTCTGGCGCGCTCTCCTGCACGGTGACGGGGCTCAAGAACGGCATCACCTTTTCCGTGAAGGTGCGGGCAGCCGCCTCCAAGAAGAGCGCCTATTCGGCACCGGTGACGGTGATCCCGGGTGTCCCGGCTGCCCCCACCGGCGTGTCGGCGGTACCCGGAAAGCATCGCGCAACCGTCTCGTTCACGGCCCCCTCGGACAACGGATCGACCATCACCAGCTTCCGGGTGACCGCCAGCGACTCGAGCGATCCCGCACGGGGCGGTGAGACAGACACGGGCAGCGCCAGCCCGATCAACGTGACCGGGCTCAGCAACAGCGACAGCTACACGTTCACCGTGTCGGCCACCAACGGCAACGGCACCGGTGCGGCCTCTGCCCCGTCGGCAGCAGTCACGCCGGGGTGACACCCGGCACGCCCACGGCGGCCACCTGCCGGAACCCGTACATCGACGGCCAGCTCACGCTCCCGGGTAGCGGGTAGGCCCCGGTCGTCGGCGTCGTGGCCGGCTCGCTCGGCACCGACAACCGGTCAGTCTCGACCAGGGGCTGCGCCGAGGGGTGTCACGGGTGGATGGCCGCGCACACGGCGAGGTGCTCGGTTCGGCGCAGCTGCGTGAACGTCGTGGTCGCGGGCTTGCTGTTGAGCTGCTCGTTGACCGCGACGACCACGGACTGGCTCCCGTTCGGGGTCGAGGCGGCAAACAGCGTGTAGCCGGGCAGATTGCCGGTGTGGCCGTACACCGTGCCACAGCTCGTCTCGTACCGGTAGATCCCCAACCCGGCCGAATTCTCGCCGGGACCGGGCGGGCCCGAACTGCCCGGGACGAACTGGAACTGCTTGTCGTGTGTCTCCTGGCCGAACAGGCCACCCTGCACGTATTCCCGCATGAAGACGTTGAGCTCGCCGGGGGTGGAGACCATGCCCCCCGACGCCCAGGCGAGCTCTGGATTGATGAGCATGCTCACGTCGTCGGGTGGCTTCCCGGCCTCGACGTCGTAGCCGTGGACGTAGGGCGCCGTCAGTGAGACGGTGTCCGGCAGGGACGTCTGGACGAGTCCCAGCGGCGCCGAGACGTACTGGTCCAGAGCCGTGGCGTATGGGAGCCCCGTGACGGCCTCGACCATCAAGCCGACGACGATGTTGTCCGAGTCCGAGTAGTCGTACCGTGAACCCGGGGGGAACAGGAGCGGCTCATCCGAGACGAACCCGAGGAGCTGCTGCGGGCTCAGCGACTGCTGCGGATCCGCCTTGAACGTCTCGAGGAATGCCGGGCTCTTGATGTAGTCGGGCAACCCGCTCGTGTGCTGGAGCGCCTGCGCCACTGTGACTGGCCACCAGGCCTTCGGCAGGGTGGGCAGTCGCTGGCCGATGGTGTCGTCGAGGGACAGCTTGCCCTGGCTGACCAGTGAGAGGGCCACTGCGGCGCTGAACGCCTTGGAGACGCTGGCGATTCGTACGGTGTCGGTGGAGGTCATGGCCGCACCGGTCGTCACATCTCCGACACCGGCGGTCACGACGTGCACCTGGTTGCCAGACTGGACGACGGTGATCGCGCCGGGCGGACCACCCGGTTCGTGCACGAGCTGCCGCAGGCTGCCCGAGAGGGCCGCGAGCGGATCACTCGAGCTGGCGGATGTCGACGAGGCCGTGCTGCAGGAGACGAGGAGGCAGCTCGAGATGCAGAGCAAGATGGCAATACGTGCAGTGCCGCCGTGCATTCGCATATCGAGGCAATCTAGCAATAGGGCGAAATCACTCGGCGGTATCGATCGGCCGGGCTTCACCGGTGCCCGGTCTGCTCGAGACCAGGTGCCTCAGGACTGCCCGTTGCCCATCCGACCGTGTGCCGCCGCAGGGCCAATCCGACGAGGCCGGGAAATCCTCCCGTCACTCCCGTCACTCCGCCGTGACAGCGTCCGTCAGGCCATCGATGGCCGCGAGCCTCCCGGCGAGTTCGCTGTCGAGTCCGAAACGCTGAGCCAACGCGGCTGGAGCGGTGTAGCTCACCTTCGTCTCCTTGCCATCGAGCCACACCAGAACCTTGAGGGGAAGGTCCAGAGCGGCAAGCGGGGATGCGACCATGACCGGAGTGCCAGCCTCGGGGCTTCCGAAGATGACCACCTTCGTCTCTCGAAGGGCCAGCCCATGTAGAGCGGCCTCGCCGCTGTGGTCGATGACCGCGAAGATCTTGATTCCTCGTGCCCGGATGGTCTCGAGGAGGCGATCTACGGTGGCTGAAAACGCTCGTGGGCTCAGTTTGGTGACGATGCCATTCTCCGTGCTTGTGCTCAATTTCGTCTCCTCGCGTGTTGGTCGCGCGCGGCCACCCGCACGTTGACGGCGCCAGGTCCATCCGTTCGTGATGAGGTGAAGCCCAGCGCCCCGGCTGCTGACGACCAGGCTCGCAATCCGGATGCTTGCGTTCAACAGCACCGAAGGCCGGTGGGTCACGCCGCCTCTCTCGAGAGAAGAGACGCTGGCACGGCTCCGTTCGGCTGGCGCCTGGTAGGGATGCATTGGACCCGCCCATCGGTCCGTTTCCCCCCTGGTGTCGCATCGGCCATCGTCAGGTAGCGTGACCGCTGATGTTTGCGACGCGGAGCGGGGCGAAAGAACGGCCACATGTACCGGCGTTGGCCATGTCCGCTCTGTTGGTGGGCTCCCTCCTTGGCGGAATTGCATTCACCGTCCAGCCCACGTATGCATCGACAGCCGACGCGGCTGTTGCCGACCCAGCCAGCGGAACCGGTTCGTACCTGCTCACCGCTGTCAACACTGGCGCGACCTATGCGCCCACATTTACCGGCAACGGCGTACTCGGCATCCGAGTGCCGGCGGCCGGTCAAGGCTATTCGGGGGGAGCCGTGCCTACACAGTCCGAGCTCGCCGGTTTCTACGCTGAGCCGGTCGGTGGCGTGCAGCAGAGGGCCAACCTGCCGACCTGGTCAACGCTCACCTACTCGGACGGTGGCCAGCCGTTCAGCTTGGCAGCCGGAGGTACGAGGCATTGGTACCAGTCGCTCAACTTGCGGACAGGCGTCATCTCCACGCATGCCGTCTGGACTGCTCCCGACGGGCACGTGACCGGGCTGACCTACCAAGTGCTTACCGACAGAGCCCGTCCCCAGATCGGCTTGGTGCGCCTCGAACTGACTCCTCGGTGGTCCGGTAAGGCGAGTGTCACCGACGCCATCGATGGATCCCCCGCCACCCTGAGCACCCAGATGGGGAAGGGTTGGTCGACTTCGGCCCATGCCGATTGGGTCGAGATCCAGTCCGCGGGGACGGGCATCAGCGCGGCAATCGCCAGCCGGATCGAGACAAGCGACAACGTCGAGGCAACGAGAACCGACGTCGACCGGTCGACGAACCAGAGCGTTGGCCAACAGCTGGTCTTTCCCGTCTCCGCCGGTCAGAGCTACACGTTCACCAAGTACGTCGGTGTGGAGACCTCCCAGACCACGAGCACTCCGACCGCAGGTGCCCAACAACAGGCGAAAGAGGCCGCAGCCAGCGGATTCGGCTCGCTCATGGCGGCCAACGATGCGGCGTGGGCCGCCCTGTGGTCGGGCCGGATCGATGTACTGGGCGATCGCGCGCTGGCGTCAGACGTCAACGCGAGCGAGTTCTACCTGTGGTCGAGTACTCGCGACGGCGTGGACTGGAGCATTTCGCCGGCTGGACTCTCCTCGAACGGCTACAACGGCCACATCTTCTGGGACGCGGACACGTGGATGTACCCGGCATTGCTGGCGGAACATCCTGATCTCGCAGCCGAGATGAACACCTATCGCTTCCGACGGCTCGACGCCGCAGAGGAGCACGCCACCGCCACGGGCTACCTCGGCGCCCGATATCCATGGGAGAGCGCCATCGCCGGCACAGAGCAGATCCCACCACCGGCGTCGGTGTTCACGGAAGGGCTCTATGAGCAACACATCACCGCCGATGTCGGTCTCGCTCAGTGGCAGTACTTCCTCGCCACCGGCGACAAGAACTGGCTGGCACGGCAGGGTTGGCCAGTGCTCTCGCAGGCCGCCGATTTCTGGGCCTCGCGGGTCGATCGCGATGCGGACGGCAGCTATCACATCGATGGGGTGACCGGTCCCGACGAGGAGAACCCGGACGTCAATGACGAGGCCTATACGAATGTGGCGGCCAAGACGGTGCTGGCAGATGCCGCCGAAGCTGCCCATGTGCTGGGAGTGCGCGCTCCTGCGAATTGGGCCTCCATGGCGTCAGGGATCGTGGTGCCCGAGGACGCCGAGACAGGCATCATTCCCGAGTTCTCAGGATACGACGGCGGCCTGGTCAAGCAGGCTGACGTCACGATGCTCGAGTATCCATGGGACTACCATCTTCCTGCCGGCGTTGCCGAGAACGACATCAACTACTACGCACCCCGGACAGATCCCAATGGGCCATCCATGAGCGATGCGGTCAACTCCATTGCAACCTCGGCATTGGGAACCCCGGGGTGCGCCAGTTTCGTGTACACCGAGCGCAGCGTCAAGCCGTTCATCCGTGACGTGTTCGACCAGTTCTCGGAGACCAGGTCGGGCGGTGTCCTCACCTTCATGACCGGAATCGGCGGCTTCCTTCAGGAGTTCATCTACGGCTACTCCGGAATGCGTCTGAACGCCAGGACCGTACATCTGGCCCCGGTCCTCACCAGCCAGCTGGGTGGACTGGTGCTCCACGGGCTCTCGTGGCACGGTCGGCGGTTCACGGTGGCGATCGGCCGGAAGACGACGTCGATCTCTCTGACCAGCGGTGGGATGCTGCCGATTAGCACCGTAGCTGGCGTCCATGAGGTCGAGGCTGGTCAAACCCTCACGATTCCCACCCGTCGACCGGACTTGGCACCATCAACCGACGACGTGCGCTGCGAGAGTGCAACCGCCACGACGTCGCAACCGGGTGCCCCCGCCCTTGCCGCGGTCGACGGTAGCCCAGCGACCGACTGGCAGCCGCTGTCCGTCCCAGCGACACTCACCACGCCGGTAGCTCATGGTCCCCGGTCCGTTCGCACGGTGACCCTCCAGTGGGGTCAGCAGTGGCCGGGGCCGTCCAGTTCCGACCTGTCTCCGCCAGCAGGTCCGGTGATCACCTTGAGGGCAACGAGCTACCGTGTTGCCGTATCCGTCAACGGCCACACCTGGCAGACGGTTGCGCAGGTGGACGGGCGTACGGCGGGGACCACCGATGTGCTCAACTTCGCGCCGGTCGAGGCCCGTTACGTCTCTGTTCAGATCACCGGATCATCCAATGGGCAGCCACCGGAACTCGACGAGTTGACAGTGGGTTGACAGAAAGTCGGGGGGGTCGTGGGCTGAGGTTCGAATTCAGGCACGGCGGGGAGCGGATTCGAATGATCTGGCCTCATGATTCTGAGGTCCCCCCGTCGTCCTGAGCTGCCGGCCAGGGTCGTCGTCAGGAGGAACCGATGGACCTTCCGCACGAAACGAGCAGCGCCGTCGGCCGCGTGTAGGTGTGGCCTGCCTCGGAGCCCCGCTCGGGATCCGTCAGCCCGACCCGGCTCAGCTCAGGGCGTGTTCGTCGGTCAGACCTGGCTGCCCGCGGGACCTGGGTTGTTACGCCAAGGGAAGGATCGCCGAGACCGTACCGGAAGGAATTGCAGGCCGCCCAGGCCGCCGGTGCGGATAGGTCCACTTCCGTCGCACCAGATCCTGATGCCACCGAAGCAGTGTTTCAGGCTGGACGAAGGGCCGTCCCCCACGAGCCGCTGACAGAAGCCGGATCAGTCCCGCCAGCACGGCACGGTCTGATGGTTGCAGGCCTGGGCGGCGATGGCGTTGGGTCCGGTGCCGGGCCACGAGACGACGGTGCCAGCTGAGCAGTGTGGCCGGCGTCACCGAGAGTACCTGGATCCAGCGTGACCTCCGAAGCAATCGGCTGAGCACGGCGAACAGTGCCCGGTCAGCCGGCTGGTACGGCGGACGCTTCACCTGGCGGCGCAGTACGGCCACCTCTTGGCAACAGGCCAACCGCTCGAACTCTTTCGACCCTTGGGATCGGAACACGAGGACAACCGGCTCAAGAACACGACGGGCAGTGAGGAACACGAACGACCACAGCTCCCCCCGCCCCCGTCTGCTCCGGATCAGAGAATTGTTGCCGAGATGACCCGGTTCGGAACATTCCAGGTCGGCTTCTGAATCGAGTTCTCGGACGCCACGGGCCCGCTGCCACGCTGTGACCGGCGGCTGCGGCGACAGTAGGGTGTCTCCCATCGAGGCAGGCATCGTGGTGTCGTCAATGGGCGGAAAGAGGTGGAGGATGCGGCGGCTGGGTTTGATGTCTCTGTGCATCGCATCCGTCTTGGTGTTCGCGGTGGGCTCCGGCGTCAGTGCCGCTGCCTCTGCCGCAGTCGTCAACCCGTCGGCGCCTGTCCCGGAAGACACCGGCGGCATCAACTTCCTCGGACCGGTCCTGGCCCACGAGGAGTCGCCGACCTACACCGTTTCGCGCGATGACGGCCTGAGCGTGGCTCTGCCCAATGGCGGGGACCTGTGGGTGTTCGGCGACACAGGGGAGTACACGTTCAACGGTACATGGACCCTCAGTGGCTTCATCCCTGGCAGTACCGCCGCCGAAGGGCCCACGGTGCCGGGACGGTCGCCGTCCTCATTGGACGAAGTCAATGTCGGACAGTCGCTGGCCGCGAGCAACCAACCGGCCCAGTTCATCCCGACGCCCGACAACGTGTACCTGCCGGACGGCAGCGGAAGACTCTGTACCCGAGCCAACGGTGCCACGGGCTCGGAGCGCTGGGCCACCGGCCTGGCGCTCATGCCCGACGCGGTCAACGTCCTGGTCACCTATGTCGACGTCTGTGTCATGTCCTCGGTCGACTATCAGGTGGAGGGCTGGGGGTTCATGGAGTTCGACCCGGAGACGAATGGGATCTCGATCGACCCGTTCGACGTCTTTCCGCCGGCAGTGACCGGCGCACAACTTCCAGGGGAATCTACGTTCTCGTCGCCGGTCGTTGCCGAGGGGAACGTGACGCTGTTCTCGTCAACGTGCACGGCTCTCTTCGTCGTCTGTTCGTCGGGGAATGTCTTCGCGACGTCGCTTCCTGCCACTGTAGCTTCGCTCGTGCAGCCTGACTCGTACGTCCCCCGGGAAGTCCCGACCGATGGTGGCGCGCCGTGGCAACCACTCTCGGTTTCGGTGGCAGCGTATCCGGGCGCCGGCCTGCGGCTCATCGAACAGACATCGATTGGAGGAGCCTTCGCTGTGTTCACCGCTCCGACGGCATCGGGGCCATGGAGCCAGGTGGTGACCGGAACGCTGCCGGGCTGCCAGAATCCGCTCCAATCGTTCTGTTACACCTTCGTGGGACATCCCGAGCTCAGCGACTCGTCGCAGCTGCTCATCTCGTACTTCAAGCCGGACTGTGGACCGGACGATGCGGCCGGCCATCTCGTCCTGGCCTCCGTTCCTCTCGCCGGTCCGACGCTCGACGATGCATCGAGCTCCGGATCGATCCTGGCCTGCGGCGCCTCTGGCAACGGCTACTGGGAGGTCGCCTCCGACGGCGGCATCTTCTCGTTCGGTGACGCCGGCTTCCACGGGTCGATGGGTGGCACCCCTCTCAACCAGCCCATCGTGGGCATGGCCTCGACCCCGGACGGCAACGGCTACTGGGAGGTCGCCTCCGACGGCGGCATCTTCTCGTTCGGTGACGCCGGCTTCCACGGGTCAATGGGTGGCACCCGTCTCAACCAGCCCATCGTGGGCATGGGCTCCTGGTAGCCCCGCGAGGCACTGCTCGCGTCGCCGTCGTCGAGGACGACCTACTCGAGGTCACGCCGACGGGCATGCTCGTCGGTGAGCGATCCGCCAGAGCGCCGACACGTGCCCTGACCGGGTCCGACGCCACCGCCTCCCGCTTCCTTCGTTGCAAGTGGCGCTTCTGCGGCCTGCCCTGCCGTGCGGGTGCCGTGTTGTGTCGCCGAGGGCCGTGGCCTCTCTCCCAATCGCAACGAGTGGAGGTCCTGGGACGGTACTCGAACCTCACCGAACTGCGCCGAGACCTCCGACAACAAGTCGTCTTGGCGCTTCAGGTACAAGATGTCCGCCATGGTGGGCGTGCCTGAGGTCGGGTCCGCTGATGATGTCGGGCCGAAGCTCAGCTACCGGATGGCGCTCCGCGCGCTGACAGACGACCTCACGGAGCGATCGGTCTCCATGCTCGACGCGATGGCGTTGGACGGATTCCGGTGAAGGAGCTCATCAACGACCGGTCATTCTCCAACAAGGCGCCGGAGCAGTGGGGCGACCGGCTGCTCGAGCGAGGCATCAGCGGGGCTCTCGACGTTAGCCAGAACTGCGAGGCCCCCTACTGGATCGCCGCACCCAGGTCGAGTGGGCGAAGATGCTGAGCCGACGCTCCCGGTCAGACGATGACCGCTCTGCGACAGCGATGCTGACGATCGCCCTCGATAGCACCCGACAGTGTGGATTCGCCACACTGTCGGGTGCCGAACGGGAGCAATGCCATCGTTGATCCCGCCCGTCCGATAGCCGGCCGACGCTGCTCGCAGGAGATGACCAACCGTCTAAATCGCACAGTGCTCGTCCCGCACGGATAGCGGCCTGGTCACTCGGCTTTCAACATCGCACGGATCTGGTCACGGAGCTCGGGACCATCGATGTGGCCATGAACATCGGCAGCATGCATGGCCGCCGCCCTCACCACCTCTTCTTCTTCGCCAGCGATGGTGAGTGTGCAACCACTCTCACTCGGCATCTCTCGACAATCGGCAACCTTACGGGTCATATGGGCCTCCTCCGACTTGCTTATGGATCTCCGGCGGGATGCGCACCATCATGCGGCGTGCGCTATGGCGATTCTCTTGCCATGAGTCACTGATCAGCCCTTGACGTAGGAAAGCTTCTCCGCCACCCTGCCATCGCGCACCCGGAACACGTCCACCCCACGGACGTGTCCCCCTTCCCATGAATAGCGCCACAGTTGCACCACTCGATCACCGGAGGCGAAGGTCTCCTCGGCATCGAAGCGGGCGTTGCGGTCGTCGAAGATCGTTTGCCACGCCTTGCGGATGGCGTCGCGGCCGACATGGCGGATGCCGTCGGGAGCAGGGCCGGTACTGTCGAAGACGCAGTCGGCAGTGATGAGCGCGAGGGTCGCGTTCAGGTCGTGGGCTGCCCAAGCCGCGCCGAACGCGCCAACTGATTCGAGCGGATTCATTCCTGGTGCTCCGTCTACCCGGCCTACTTGGCGTAGTTGCTGGCGCCGTACCAGTCCACCGTTACGACCGGCTCGTTCCCAATCACCCACGCGTCATGCCCGCTCGGCAGCGAGGTGATGTCCCCCGGGCCGGCTTCGATCTCGGTGCCGTCGGCCATGCAGATGGCCAAGCATCCGCTGACGTGGTATTGGAAGTGGGGAGCCTCGCAGCTTTCGGTCCCGGCGATCGGCTTCACATCGTTGGACCAGCGCCACCCGGGCTCGAACACGAGCCGACCGACCTCGCCGTCACCGATCTTGACGATTTCGGCCCGGCCGTTTGGAAAATCCCGGGTCTCATCGGGAGATTGGAAGCTTCGATGCTCAGTTGTTTGCATACCGATTCTCCGATCTGGCCTGGATGGCGCCCGATCTGGCCTGGATGGCGCCCGAGACGTTCCCCATAGGAGTATCCTTACTTACTAGTAGGTCAAAGTCAACGGTGAGGTGACGTGGCAAAGAAGCAACTCTCGAGCGAACCCGGCACCGCGGCACAGGTCTTGGACGTAGCCGAGCGCCTTGTCCAGAG
>JBKQRT010000201.1:0-2665 GCA_052143895.1 Acidimicrobiales bacterium
CGGGACGGGAGCAGGGACCGCAGGGCGGTGCCCACGTGCCAGGGGTTGTGCTCGACCCACTGCCAGCAGGCGAACACGAGGCGGCCACCGGGCACCAGGGAGGCGCGGATGGCGCCGAACGCGGCCAGGGGCTCGTCGAAGAACATGACGCCGAACTGGCTGACGGCGACGTCGAAGGACTCACCCCCGGGGGAGGCGGTCTGGACGTCGCGCCGCACGAACTCCACGTCGGCCCCGGCCTCCTTCGCCCGGCGCCGGGCCAGCTCGAGCAGGGGCGCGGAGAGGTCCATCCCGACGGCCCGGCCCCCCGGGGCGACGGCACGCGCCAGCTCGATCGTGAGGCCCCCGCCGCCGCAGCCGACGTCGCAGACCCGCTGGCCCGGCCGGGCGCCGACCGCGTCGAGGAGGAACGGGGTCACCGCCCCGGTCAGCCTCTCGCGCCGGGGCCAGGCCGCGGCCCAGCGGTCGTCGTTCCATCTGCGGGTCTCCGCCTCGTTGGCCACGGCGACAAGGTACCCGGCCCGGGTAGGTTCGGTCCCATGCACGTCGGCCTCGTGGTCCTGCCCTCCGACCGCTGGAAGGAGGCGCGCCGGCAGTGGGAGTGGGCCGATGCGGCCGGGTTCACCACGGCGTGGACGTACGACCACATCCGCTGGGGCGGCATGCCCGACGGACCGTGGCACAGCGCCGTGCCCGTGCTGGCCGCGGCGGCGGGGGCGACCGAGCGCATCAGGCTGGGCACGCTCGTCGCCACGCCCAACTTCCGGCACCCGGTGACGCTGGCCCGTGAGGCGATCACCCTCGACGACCTGAGCGACGGCCGCCTGGAGCTCGGGCTCGGGCCGGGCAGCGAGGGCTTCGACGCCGGCGTGCTGGGCCAGGATCCCTGGTCCCCGGCGGAGCGGCTGGTCCGCTTCGAGGAGTTCCTCGAGGTGCTGCGCCCGATCCTCGAGGGCGAGCCGACGGCACGCACCTCACGGCGGACCGCCTACTACGCCGCGGTGGAGGCACCCAGCACGCCGGGCACGCTGACCCGGCCCCTCCCCCTGACCATCGCCGCCGGCGGGCCGAAGGGCCTGTGGCTGGCGGTGACCCACGGGCGCCACTGGGTCACCATCGGGCCCACCGGGCGGGGCCCCCGCACGCCCGAGGCGATCCTGGAGGCGGCCCGGCGCCAGCGCGCCGAGCTCGACGCCGCCTGCGCGGCGGCGGGCCGCGCCGCGTCGAGCATCGGCAAGGTCCTGCTGTGGACCCCGACGGAGCCGGTGATCGACTCCGCGGACCAGTACGAGGAGCTCAGTGGCCCCTACGCGGCGCTCGGCTTCGACCAGTTCGTGCTGCACCATCCGGCACAGACGGGGCCCTACGGCGGGTCGATCACGGCCTTCGAGGAGATCGCCGCCCGGCACGCCGCGGGCTGACCGCGGCGGGGCGACCGGATCGTCCGGAGGGTCCCTCCTACGCTGGCCCGGTGCCACGATCAGCCGCCGGCGTACGCCGGGCCGCCGGCAGAGCGACCGCGGTGACCGCCGGCGTGCTGCTGCTCACGGCATCCGGCTGGACCTGTGCCACCCCGCAGGCACAGGGGCGGACGACGAGCCGGAACGAGGCGAAGAGCTCGACGACCGTGGTGACGACGACCACCTCGACGACGACGGCGGCGTCCGCAGCGGGGTGGACGGAGGTGAGTACGGACGTGAAGGGAACCGCGGTGGAGGAGCGGACGGTCACGGTCCCGTCCGGGCGCGTCGTGACCCTGGTGCGCTTCGACGACGGCCACGTCGTCTACGACCTCCACGTCGGGAGCAGCGACCCGCTCGTCGACCTGGCGACCATCGCCCCGGACCGCGGACCCGCCATCGCGGCCGACGAGGCGCCGTTCCTCCTGGCCGCTTTCAACGGCGGCTTCAAGATGAACGCGGACCAGGGCGGTGTCGAGGTCGACGGGCAGGTCGTCGCTCCCCTACTGGACGGCAAGGCCAGCTTCGTGATCGACACCGACGGCACGGCGCACATCGGTGTGTGGGGCAGCGCACTGCCGGCACGGGGCGAGCAGGTCGAGAGCGTCCGCCAGAACCTGCCGCCGCTGATCACCGACGGGATACCCAGCCCGACCGTCGGCATTCCGTCAGACTGGGGCGCCACGGTGAACAGCTCCATGGTCGTGGCCCGCAGCGCCGCCGGACAGGACGCACAGGGCGACATCATTTATGCGGGCGGCATGGCCCTCCTCCCAGCGGACCTGTCGGCTGCGCTGCTGGACGCCGGTGCGGTGAACGCCATGCAGCTCGACATCAACCCGAATTGGGTCCAGCTGGACGCTGCAGCGTCAGCCGGCGCACCAGTGGCCGCTGCCGTGCCGGGTCAGAACCGGCCCGCCGACCAGTACCAGGTGGGCTGGACCCGGGACTTCTTCGCCGTGTTGGCGCCGTTCTCGGTGCCGTCGGCAAAGCCCAGATAGAAGCAGGCCTCGCTGCCGGCGCCAGCACGGGGACCCGACGTCTCGCGAACCTTGGCGGCCACCGTGTCACGAGCCTTGTCGATCGCGCCGGACACGGCACCGGCGATGAGGTTGCCCGGGGGCGTGTCCGGGGAACGCGGGTGCGGAGTCGCGGAACAGCTTCTTGCCCGTGCGGTGATCGGCCTTGCGCAGGGCGATGGCGTC
>JBKQRT010000202.1:0-4193 GCA_052143895.1 Acidimicrobiales bacterium
GCTCGGGTTCCTCGGCATCCTCACCAACCGGGACCGCCATGCCCTGCACGACCGACTGGCCGGGACGGCCGTGGTCTACTCGTGGGACGCGCGGGCTGCCAGGTTGCGCTGGTTGGCGAAGCAGGACGCGGCAGTTTCGACGTGAGCCGGACAGTGGCCGGACCCGGTGCCGCGGTGCGTGTTGCGCCCTGTGGTACGCATGCCGACGTGCTACGAGACCCCCCGAGCGGCCCCCTGTTCCCCCGCGGCCCCGTCGCTGTCGCACCTGGAGCGGTCCACCTGCCGTGCTGGCTGGACGTCAGGTGCCGCCAGGAGCTGGGCCGCGCCTGCCAGGAGTGGGCCGAGCAGGCGGGAGGCTTCCGCCGCCCCCGCATGCCCAGAGGGGGCGTTATGTCGGTCGGGATCGCCTGCCTCGGGTGGCACTGGTCCCCCTACCGCTACTCGCGGACCGTCGACGACAGTGACGGCCGCCCGGTCCTGCCGTTCCCCGACCGGCTCGGTGCACTCAGCCGGCGGGCGGTGGTCGAGGCGGGCGCCGTCGATGACAGCGTCATGGCCTCGGACGGGGGAACACCCCCTGGTCCCACCGACGGCTACCGGCCCGATGTCGCGCTCCTCAACTACTACGGGCCCACCGCCCGCATGGGCATGCACGTCGACCGGGACGAGCGCAGCCCGGCCCCGGTCGTCTCGCTCAGCCTCGGCAGTTCGTGCGTCTTCCGGTTCGGAACACCTGGGACGCGCAACCGGCCATGGAACGACGTACTTCTCGAGTCGGGTGACGCCTTCGTCTTCGGAGGGGCCTCCCGACTGGCCTATCACGGCGTGACGAAGATCCTGCCCGGCACCGCCGATCCGTGTCTCGGCTTGGACGAGGGACGGATCAACATCACCGTCCGGCAGTCCGGTTTGGACGCAGCGTGAGCATCCGGCGCCAACGCGCACCGAGCGTGGTCGCACAAGGCGAATGTGACAAGCGCGATGGTAGGGTCAGTGGAGCAACGAAAGGGGCAGGACCATGGGCAACAAGCGCACCTACGAGAAGCCTGAACTGCAGCGGCTGGGCCTTCTCCGCCGGCTCACCAAGTACAGCGGGTTTCACTACGGCGTTCCGGGCTGATCCTGGGCTGAACCATTCGATCCGGTCGCGCTGTGGGCGGTGCCATGGGTAGCCCGGCGCGCGTCTACGGGCGACGGGACCGGGTGATGATGCAACAGGTCGAGGGGGACTCGGTGCTGTTGGACATCGACACGGGCGAGTATTTCTCGCTCAACGAAGTGGGCGGCCGGGTGTGGGAGCTGTGCGACGGGACACGCTCGGTGGAGTCGATTGCCGACGCCATCTGCACCGAGTACGACGTCGAACGAGCCACCGCGATGCGCGATGCTGACGAGCTGCTCGCCGACCTCGCCGGGGCCGGTCTTGTCGTCGAATAGTAGCGCCACCGCCTTTGCCCGCACGCCGCAGCCCCTCCTCCTCGTCCGGCTGGCCTCGGTGGCAGCTACAGCCCCGCTGTTGATCCGCGCCGGCCTGCCGCGGCTGCAGCAGTGGCTCGAGCCGCCCCGGGTGACAACGCTCGACCCGGACCTGGTCGGGCCGACGGTGCGCCAGTACAGGAAGTGGGTCGACAGCATCATCGGCCGCGGCCAACCGGTGGTTCGCCCCGGCTGTCTCACCCGCGGGGTCACCCTCTACTACGGGCTCCGACGGTCGGGCGTCGACGTCGCCCTCTGTTTCGGCATGGGGACGGTCGACGGGGTGATGGTGGGCCACTGCTGGTTGGACCTCGACGATCGGCCGCTGCTCGAATCGGCCGACCCCCGCACGGTGTTCACCGAGGTGGTCAGGATGTCGCGGTCCGGCGTGACGAACGGGGACGGCGTGATGGGCGGGACGGACCTGTGGACACCCGGTACGCCGTAGCCGGCCTGTCGATCGACGTGTCGTGCACCGACGCGACGGTGTCGGAGCTCGTCGCGTCGCGCCTGCGCCCGCTCCGCGCCGTCCCTGACGGTCGGGCCGACATCTCCGTGGAGATCGTGGGGCCGGAGGAGGCACGCCAGTCGCTGGCGGCACCGACTGGAACCGGTCGCCCGGTATACGACGCCCCCGGCCGGCCCATCGAGTACTTCGATCGGTCCGACGAGCTCTACGTCGACTTCGAAGGCCAGGTGACGCTCCGGTGCGAGCCGTCGAAGGGGATCATCCGGATTGTGGTGACCGGTACCGATCCCGCCGACCGGGTGACCGCCGCGCATCCGCTGCTGACCGTGGCGCTGCTCGAGACGGTCACGAGATTCGGTGTGTTCCCGCTCCACGCGGCCTGCCTGTCGCTCGACGGCCGCGGGGTCCTCGTCCCCGGTTCGAGCGGATCGGGGAAGTCGACTCTGTCGGTCACCCTGGTGCGGGCCGGGTTCGAGTTCCTCTCCGACGACACGGTCTTCCTCACCGGGCATGCCGCCAGCATCCGTGTCTCGGGGTTCCCCGACGAGGTCGATGTCACCGGCCACACAGTCTCGATGTTCCCTGAGCTCTCGTACCTCGCCGGCACCCCCCTCCGCCCGGGGCGCGAGAAGTACAGCTTCCGGGTGGAGGATGTATTCGGCGTCTCCGCCGTTCGCCATTGTGAGCCGGTGGCACTCGTCTTCCCCCGCGTCGGCGGCCGTCCGAGCCCGCTGCTCGAGCCGCTGGCTCCGGCGGAGGCGCTGTTCGAGCTGACACCAAATCTGCTACTGACCGAGCCGGTCGCTACACAGGCCCATCTGGACATGGTCGGCGGTCTCGTGCGCGGCGTGCCGTCCTACGCCTTCCGGCCGGGACCGGACCCCGACGCGGCGGCGGCCTGCATCGCCGAGCTAATGACCCGATGAGCGGCGCCGGTCCCGCGCCGCCGGTCGAGCGCCTGGGTCGTGCGCTGGTGGAGCTGACCCGGCGGCCCGCCGCGAGGAGCGCGGACGCGGTGGACCTCCTCGACCAGCTTGAACCCGACCGGTTCGTCGAGCTGGCGTGCCAGCACCGGGTGCCCGGCATCGTGCACCGGGCGCTTGCCGATCTGGGGGTCGACGACGACTCCTTCGCTGGGCTGCGGGCCGTGTACCAGATGGCGTCGCTGGCCCATGGGCGCTGTCTGCTCGAGCTGAAATCGGTCACCGACGCACTCGCCGATCTCGACCACCCATGGATGGTGGTGAAGGGACCGGTCCTCGTGGAGATCGGCTACCGCGACCCCGGGGCCCGCCTGTACGAGGATCTCGACATCGTCGTCGCCGGCTCGGACCTGGCGGCCGCCATGGACTCCATCCAGGCGGCGGGCGGCCACGTCACCGATCTCAACTGGCCGCTGGCCATCCGAGAGGGTCGGGCCGAGGTCCCGATGCGGCTGCCCGCCGGGATGCTCGCCGACATCCACTGGCACCTGCTGGTGACCCCGAACGTCCGTGCCCGGTTTCGGGTCTCGATGGACGAGCTATTCGACCGGCGCCGGTTCGTACCCGTCAACGGGATGGAGGTTCCCACACTCGATCCCATCGACGGGATCCTCTACCTCTGTGCCCACGGTTCCCTCTCCGGAGGCCATCAGCTGATCTGGCTCAAGGACCTCGACGCCATGCTGGAGCGTGAACCGCCGGATTGGGACGAGTTCGTGCGCCGGGCCCGCCGGTCCCGGCTGGCTCTGGTGGCGGCGGTCCAGCTGGACCGTGCGAGGTTGGTGCTCGGAACGCCGGTACCCGAACCGGTGGTGGAGGCGTTGGCGGCAGGCGCTCCGTGGTGGCGGTGGTGGCGCCGGAGGGAACGGCGGGTGGGTATGACCAGGTGGGGTGGCGACGACCGGACGGGACGCACGTTCGTGGCGGCGACGTCACACGGGAGCCTGGCCAGCTCGGCGCAGCTGATGCGGTCCCTGGTGGGCGACGTCCTGCGCCCCGCAATGATCGAGCGGCTGGGAGGCGGATCGGTGGCACCGGACGGGACACCGGACCTGTATCGACCGGTGGGGGGAGACGCCGAGCGCCGGCGCTATCTGCGACTCGCCGGCTCGGGACGGTGGCGCTGACCCTCGTGGTCAACCACACGCGTCGTCGGGAGCGGTCGCCCGCGGTGCCGTCGGGCGGGCGTATTTGTCTCGGTTGGCTTCGAACCGGCTGCAGCAGTGGTCCGAGCAGAAGTAGACCCGGCGGCTGTCGTGGACACT
>JBKQRT010000203.1:0-3970 GCA_052143895.1 Acidimicrobiales bacterium
GTTGCTCGCAATACCGCCCGAAGTTGATGGCCTCGGTGACGATGCCTGGCGGTAACACTCCGTAGTGGTCGATCATGTGACTCAAGCCTGAACGTAGTCGAGCAATCGGGTCCCGCATCATGACCAGGATCCGCGCGCCTGGAGCGGCCAGCGCGAGCCGCCTGGCCATCCAAGGGTGGAAGCTGTAGTCAGGAGTCCACTCGCCCGTCAGCTTTCCATCGATCTTGGGGAAATATTCGTGGTACCTCCGGATTGATGCCTCCTCGAACTCCTCGTCCCATCCGTGCTGAAAGAAGTGGAGTTCCTTTGCGGCCCGAGGGGACACTCCAGGATGCGTCCGGAGCATCTCAAACCACCATGTTGTTCCGCATTTCTGTACCCCCACCCCGACGAAGTCCGGTGGTCCGATCTCGATGCCCGGCCCCCGATATGGAGGACGTGGTGGCGCAAGGCGGCGGCGTCTCCTTCTTCGAGTCATCCTCGCCTGCCGGATCTCCTCGGCAAGCCGACCGCCTTCGGCTATTCGGTGAACGAGTCGTCTTGAAGCCCGCCGCGGCTCTGTCACGGTCCGGTCCTGAGAGTCTGGTCGACTTCATCCTGGCGACGGATGATCGATGATGCGATTGCCGAACGCCCCGGCCATGTGGCTGGCACGTATCGGACGTCTTCGGTGCCCCTCGGGTCGTCGGTCATCACTCGCTTCCAGTTCAGAGGTTAGGCGGTGCGCGTCATGCCAGCAACCGTGCACCACCACCGCCCGAGCAGCCGGGAGGCGAACGCGGCGGCACTCGGTCGATTGGCTTGCGACACGCTGGACCCGGACCCAAGGTGATCATCACCTCAGTTTCGGTGTCCGGGTTAGCGGGTCATGCTTTCCGGGAATGACGCGCGCTTCCTGGACGGGACCTGTGCGGAGTCTACGTCCGCCGCGGATCCGAATCCCCGCCTCCTGGGCGGCCGATCGTCGGCGACGGCGCGTGCCCTTCTGTATATACTCCCTCAGATGGCGCTTGAGAACGAAAGCGATTCCCGCAGCTTCCAGGGTCTCATCCCGGTCGTCGGTCCAAGGACTTGACGGGTCGTCAGTCCGAGGACTGAACGGCGCTCGTCGGAGACACCATGACGGCATCCGAAGCAGCCGGTGGCGACACGTCCGTACGTCGACCGATCGGGAAGATCTCATGCGTCGTCGACGCGCCACCCCGTTTTCACCTGGAGGCACTTCGCTTATTCGCCACATTGCACTTGGTGGCGGGAGTGGATCCCTCCGACTTGATCGTCAACGCTGTGGGTGGGTGCCGGTCGGACGCACTCGACTACCTGCGTGAGCGCGGTGTGGTCGTCCAGGACGTCGGGCAGTTCGATGAGCGCTCACCTCACTGCAACAAGATCTCTGGGGCCCTCGCCCTCGCTGCCACGGGAATCGAGGGATTGGCACTGCTCACTGATACCGACATTGTCATCCTCGAGGACCCTCGCGCTCTCGCAATCGGCGACAGGTCGGTGGCATCGAAGCCGGTCGACAGAGAGCTCCCCTCGCTCACCGCCCTCACGAAGGTGTTCACCGCCGCGGGATTACCGCTTCCATCGCTCTGGCCGATCGACGCGGAGCCTGGCAAGTCCACGCTTGCCGGAAACGGCAACGGTGGGTTCTACCTCGTCCCCGCCGGCGTTCTCCCCGTCGTGGCCGCGGCGTGGGAACGGTGGGCCCGCTGGTTGCTCGAGCGCATGGACCTCCTCGGCCGGTGGACCGTCAATCTGGACCAAGTGGCCATGGCAATGGCAATTGCATCCGAAGGGTGCGATGCCCAGCGCCTCGACAGTCGGTGGAATTTCCCGACGCACGATCGGAGGTATCTCCCTCCATCCCCTATTCCACCTGCCGTCATCCATTATCACAAAGAGGTCAACGCCAGAGGACTGATTCTCCGTACCGGTGTCCCCGCCGTCGACCGCCAGATCGACCTGGCGAACTCCGCCATCGGCGAGATCTGGCACGACGCCTTTCCGAATGCCACCTTCTGGGATTGGCGGTACGCGACCGATCCGGCCCTCGGGTCAGGAGTCGGCAGCCGAGGCAAGCCCCTGGCCGACAAGCGGCAACTGCTGTCGGCACTGATCGACGTCCTCCACCCGGCGTCCGTCCTCGACGTCGGCTGCGGCGACGGCGAAGCGACGAAGGGGCTCCCCCTCCCCCACTACGTGGGAATCGACCTTTCTCGAGAGGCTGTGCGCCTGGCTCGGTCAGGCCGGCCCGACGGTGACTACCGGGTCGGCGCTCTGACGGATCAGCTGGTCGAGGCCGAACTGACACTGTGCCTCGACGTCCTGATCCATGAATCCGACGCTTCCCGGTATCGGGCTACGGTGAAAGCGCTTCTGGAGTCGGCCACGAAGGCGCTGTTGATCTCGGGCTACGAGCAGGTTCCTGCCACGGACTCCGAGATGGTGCACTTCCATGAGGCCCTCTCGGCCACGTTGACGGAATTCGCCCCGGAGGCCGAGCTGTACCCGTTGCGCGAGGTCCATGGGATCTCGACGTTTCTCGTCCTTCGCGTGCCGCCGGACGCCCATCCACGTGACTACCGATCTGCGACTCTCGCCCTTGTCGCCAAGAAGCACCCGAACCCCCTTCGGCTGGTCAGTCTGCGGACCTCGGCCTGGGAGACGACCGGGTTCTTCCCTGACCACGCACCTCGCCTGTGGGAGTACCCGGCCATCTGCGACCTCATCATGAACCTCGTCCGAGCAGGCGGACGGGTCGTCGACATCGGGGCGGGCGTCAATCCGCTCGTCCCGTACCTCGCAGCGCACGGGTACGAGGTCGATACCGTCGACCCCTCCGGGCGCGTACGGACATTGCCAGCGACACCGGACTGGACGGAATGGGGGTTTCTCGATTACGCGGCCGTCGGTATGGCGCATCGTTCGTGGAACTGTCCGCTCAACGAGCTGCCCGTCGGAGTGCGGTTTGACGCGGCCTACTGCATCAGCGTCATCGAGCATCTGCCCGCTGCCGACCGCCGACGGCTCCTGCGCGAGCTCGCAGATCGCGTTCGCCCCGGTGGCGTGGTGATCCTGACCGTCGACCTCGTCCGCAGCAAGGATGACCTGTGGAATCGGAGTGAGGGCCACACCGTCGAGCCGGAAGGGCACCACGGCACACTGCCGGACCTGGTGGAGGAAGCGGAACATGCGGGCTTTGTGACCTCCGACGTCCAGACCGTTCGAGACTGGGGAGACGTTCCCGTCGACATCGGGCTCGTTGTTCTTGGCCGTGGCACACGCCCCATCGCAGCGGACCGGAAGTCCGTGCGCTTGGCATCGACAGGGTCACGATTAGGTGGCGTCGTCCGCAAGTCCGCGCGTTTTCTTCGCCGTCGAGCTCGGCTGTGACCCTGTCGAGTTCGGCAAACGAAACATTGACGTCGGGCATCCGGTTAGCGCCCCCGGCCCAGACCCCACGATGACCGTCGAGGCCCACCTTGACGACCACGCGACTGACCCTGACGCCCTGATGTTGACCAGTCCCGAAGACCACCGTTGCACCACAGTATTCCGGCTCCGCTCGTAGCGAGCGGCGAGCGGGCCATCAGGCAGCTTCTTGTGGCTTCCTCAACCGTAGCTATCCGGACCATGCCCCCACTCACAATGGGCGGATCCGTTTGGCGCTCCACCTGCAAACCTGACTCAGAGCTAACTCAGTAGCTCCCCGACTGACCTCGCCGATCACCTCGGTGTGACCAGTCGGAACAGCCGGCGCTTTGCCCGTCGAACCAGCTGGTCAACCAGTTGCAGCGCGGGCATTGACTGATACGAGCGATTGAGCTGGAGCGTTCGGTCATTCCGGGCCCCTGCCATTCGGAGCAGTGCCATGGCCATCTGATCCAGCACCACCGGTTTCCCCGGGGTGAATTGCGAGGGATCGGTGCCTGTCAGCGCGAAGTCTGCGGCGTACAATTTGGCAATT
>JBKQRT010000204.1:0-23811 GCA_052143895.1 Acidimicrobiales bacterium
CGAGGGGATCCCCGCGGGCGTACCCATCGCCGACAACGAGACCGGCACGCGGATGGCGCTTGCGAAGCTCGCCGCACTGGTCGAGGTCGACGAGCCACAGTCCACGCGGTGTCGCTGCCCCGCGTGCCGCGCCGACCCCACCGCGGCGCCGTCGGGCGGAGTCCCTACGTATCCGGCGTTCGCGCAGCCGTCACATCCTCCTGGCCGGGGCGAACCGCCATCGAGGCGAACTCACGACCTGTTGCCCGCGACCACTCGCAGCCTGGCCCGCGGCGCTGCACTGCGGACGCGTCAGCGGTCACGGGACGAGGAACCCAATGCCGCCGAACGGGTCACGTCCACCGAGACCTCGAGGGTGTGGGAGTTCCCACCGCCGAAGACGATGCCTTTGAGCGGGGAGACGTCGGAGTAGTCGCGGCCCCAGGCAGTGGTCACGTACCCGGTGCCGACGACGGTGTTGTTGGTCGGGTCGACGTCGAGCCAGCCCCAGTCGGGCACGAACACCGACGGCCAGGCGTGGGAGGCGTCGGACCCGACGAGCCGTTCACCGCCCGACGGGGGTTCCGTCTCGAGGTAGCCGCTCACGTACCGGACGGCGAGCCCCATCGAGCGCAGGCACCCGATGGCCAGATGGGCGAAGTCCTGGCAGACGCCGTGTCGATGGCCGAGGACCTCGTCGACCGGCGTGGTCACCGTGGTGAAGCCCGGGTCGTAGACGAAGTCGCGGAAGATCCTCCCGGTGAGGTCGGCCACCGCGGCGACCAACCCGCGGCCATTGGAAAAGGAGAGCTCGGCGTAGGCACGGACAAGGGGCGTAACGGCCACCAGCGGTGAATCGAAGCAGAACTCCCGCGCGGCCAGAGTCACCGGCCCGAGGTCCTCGGCCAGCGAGTCCCGTGCCTGCTCCCAGGTCGGGCCGGATGGTGGCGGGGGCTCCCCGCCGGTGACCGACACCGTGCTGGTCGAGGTCACGGTGAGCTCCTCGAAGGGTCCGTCGACCGCGAAGGACACCACCGGGTTACCGAAGAAGTCGATGCGCTCCGTCCAGCTGGTCGGGAGGGGCTCGACCACGAGCTCGTTGGTCATGCACTGCTGGCGTGCTGTGTCTCGGGGCTTCAGGTGGACCTCGTTGTGGGCGCGCGACACCGGTGCGTCGTAGCGGTAGATGCTGCGATGGATGATCCGGTACATCATGGGCGGTCCTCGTCGCTGCGCTCGGGGGTACGTCCGGACAGCACCGACAGCCTCTCATGGGCGAAGTAGGTGTGCCGCAGGCTGTCGAGCAGGTCGGCCAGGAGCCCGTCCACCTGGCCGAGCACCATGTCGAGCTCGGGCCGGCGGCCGGCGTCGTCGTCGAACTCGGCCAGGCGGCCGGCATCGGTGCGGCGCAGCAGGGTCACCGTTTCGAGGACGAGCTGCTCCTCGTCCCCGAATCGCTGGCCCGGCGACTGCCTCGGGAGGTCGGACAGGTGCTCGACCAGGCGGTCGAGCTGGTAGATCACGCTGCGGGGATTGTCCGCGTCGTAGACGAGCAGGTCGATGCCGTCGGCCACCTGCATCATGGGCCCAGACCGCCGGCGGAAGATCATCAGGCTCTCCGAGGTCTTGAGCAGCGACTCGAGCAGCAGGTCCTCGACCACGCCGGGCCGCCGGCGCACGAGCACCGCCCGCAGCAGGCGGATCAGCGACTGGGCTCGCTCGAGCCGGCGGCCGGCGTCGAGGAAAAGCCACGCCGAGTCCCGCTCCATGTTCTCGGCCGACAACCCGGCCAGGGCGAGGAGGGCCTGGAGCAGCCGCTGCAGGCCCGACTGCACGCCCACCAGCTGGGCGGGGGGGCGGCTCCGCAGCCGGGCCAGCTCCTCCTCGACGTCGCCCACCAGCTGCCAGGTGTCGCCGGACAGCTGTTCCCGGACGGAGTAGGCGGCGTCGACCAGCAGGGCGAGGGACGAGACCAGGCTGCCGTCCACGCCGGCGTCCAAGAGCAGGGCGAGGGCCCGCCGGTCGGTGGGCACATCGGGGCGGGGCGCGGCCGGAGCGGGCCCCGGGTGCTGCGGGGCCCGCTCGTCGGGCTCGGAGACGGGGTCGAACCCGGTCACGGCGCCGAGCGCCGCGAGCAGGACCTGCAACGACTCGGCACCCCCGTCCACCCCGACACCGAGCGGCTGGTCGAGGCGGGCGAGCACGGTCCGGATGAGGCGGATGACCAGTTCGGCGTGCTCGGCCGTCCGGCCCAGGACGAAGAGCTGGGCCGCCACCCGGCCGGGGAGCAGCGAGGCCGGCTCGGGCACCACCGGCGGACGGACCACGGTACGCGCCGACCGGAGCCAGGTGCTCTGCTGGAGCGCCGGCTCGGGCGAGGCGACCCAGGTGTCCTTGCTGGTCCCGCCGCCGCGGCTCGAGATGATCAGCGACGCGACGCCCGCGCCCACCCGGGTGAGGCCGCCCGGCATCACGCTGAACCCGCGGACCTCGTCCCCACCCCCGCGGTGGACGGTGCCGTCGGCCACGGCGAAGGTGCGGAGCACGACGGGGCGTGGCTCGAGGGTCCCCTCGTCGGTGACCGTCGGCGCCGTCGACCCGGCGATGACCTCCTGGCCCACCCACGCAGCCGGGTGTGACCGGATCTGGTCGCGCAGCGCCTCGAGCTCCGCGTGGCTCAGAGTGGCACCCGCCACCGGCGGCGTCGACGGGGAGGGCCGCACCGGCAGTACGACCAGGTGCTCGAGCTCGGCCAGGACGTGGCCGAGATGGGTGGGGTCGCCGCACCACCACGTGTCGGGGCCGCGCAGCGCCAGCTCCTCGCCGAGCACGACCGGTGCCAGCCGGCCGAGCAGCCCGGTCAGGGCCGGGTCCTCGAGGACCCCGGCGCCGAGCGGGTTCACGACGGCCACCCGACCCCCGCGGGCCACCTCTAGCAGCCCGGGGACGCCGAGCAGTGAGTCGGTCCGGAGCTCGACCGGGTCGCACCACCGGTCGTCCACCCGGCGGAGCACCACGTCGACCGGGTCGAACCCGGCCAGCGAGCGCAGCCAGAGCCGGTTGTTGTGGACCACCAGGTCGCTCCCCTCCACCAGCGGGTACCCGAGGTACGACGCCAGGTAGGCATGCTCGAAGTAGGTCTCGGACAGGGGGCCGGGCGTGAGGATCACCACCCGCGCCTCCTCCACGCCCTCGGGTGCGACGGAGGCGATCCCGGAGCGGATGGACCGGAAGAACCCGGCCAGGCGTTCGACGCCCGACTCGCGGTGCAGGTTGGGGAGGACCCGCGAGAGGATGGTGCGGTTGACCAGGGCGTAGCCCAGACCCGAGGGGACCTGGGCCCGGTCGCCGGTGGCCCGGAACTCGCCGTGCCGGTCCCGGACCACGTCGACCGCCCCGAGGAAGAGCCGCCGCGTCCTGTGCGGTTCCATGCCGGCGCACGGCCGCAGGAAGGCCGGGTGGCCGAGGACGAGCTCGGCAGGGATGAGCCCGTCGGCCACGAGCCGGCGGTCGCCGTAGAGGTCGGCCAGCACCAGGTCGAGCAGCGAGACCCGCTGGGCCACGGCCGACTCGAGGGCGTGCCACTCGTCCTTCTCCACCACCAGCGGGTAGGGGTCGAGGGACCACGGCTGGCGCACGCTGTGACCGTCGCGCCGGGCGTTGTACGTGGCGCCCTCGTTGCGGAGAAGCCGTGCCAGCTCGGCGCGGCGTGCGAGCAGACCGGCCGGGCCCAGGCCGGCCGCCTCGGCGGCTAGCCGTTTCCACCGGGTCCGGACCGTGCCGTCCGGACTGAGGTACTCATCGGCCCGCCCGGGGACCGCCGAGTAGCCGAGGGTGACCGCGCCCCGCGCCGCCGGCACGTCTCCACCGGCCGGATCGGCGGTGGTCGCCGTGGTCACGACGCGACGGACTCCGGCTGCCAGCCCACGAACGTCGGTCGGAAGTACGTCTGGTCGATGCGCCGGTGGATGGCATCCAGCGCCAGCTCGACCTCGTCGAGGAATTCGCTCAGGCCGCCGAGGGTGAGTCGGGGGACGGCAGCCGACGCCACCACGAGCGAGGCGTCGGCGCAGGCGTCGAGCGCGTCCTCGGACCGGGCCAGGCCTTTCAGGTGGGAGCGGGTCTCGGCCAGGCAGGCCGCCACCGCCCGTGGGAACCGGTCGTCCTGCAGGAGGAACCGCAGGGTGGACCCGCCCTGGGGCCGGGCGGGCATCGCCCGACGGAACGGCTGGTAGGCGGCGAGCGAGCGGAGCACGGCCATCCAGTGGACGACCTCGTAGGGATCGTCGCCCCGTCGGGGTTGCAGGCTCTCCGAGCGGACGTCGAGCACCCGGGTGGTGAGGTCGGCTCGCTCGAGGTTCTGGCCGATGGTGACGAACGACATGGCCTCGTCCCGGCTCATGGTCCCGACCATGATCCCGTTGATCGTCTGGCACCCGGCGATGACGCGGCGGAGCCACGGGACCCGACCCTTGCGGGTGTCGGCCTCCGCCACGTGGTCGGAGCAGGCCAGCCACAGGTCGTTGCATGCCTCCCACGCCTCACGGGGGACCACCGGACGCGCCGTGCGCAGGTTCATGCGGGCCGCAGCCACCGCGGCCAGGATCGACGACGGGTTGTCCTCGCCGTGCAGGAGGAACTCGATCACGTCCTCCTCGGCCGCCCTCGTATCGCTGCTCCCGCTCGCCGCCGAATACCGTGCGGCGAATTCGCTGTCGACGCCGACGATGGAGAGGAGTGGCTCCCATCCAACATCGGCGCCGACGGGCAGGTCGACGTGGGTGTCGGTGTGGACCTGGACGATCCGGGCCGTGCACTCGGCGCGCTCGAGATAGCGCCCGGACCAGTAGACGGCCTCGGCCATTCGTGCAAGCAGCATGGTGGACTCCTTGACGTCGCTCGGCGGGGACGCGTCCCCGGACGGACCGGCCGGTCGGCCGCTAGCTGTGGCGGTGGTGGCGGCGCCGGCGGTGGTGGTGCTCGGGCCGCCGGCCCGGCTCGGCGCGGTCATGATCCCCTCGGGGCCGGGGCCGGGGCCGGGGCCGGGGCCGGGGCCGCCGGTTGTGCCGTGTCCAGGGTGTCCACCACCCAGGTGTCCTTGCTGCCGCCGCCCTGGGACGAGTTGACCACCAGCGAACCCTCCTCGCGGGCCACACGGGTCAGCCCCCCGCGGGTCACGTAGGCGCCGTCGGGGCCGAGCAGCGTGAACGGACGGAGGTCAACGTGGCGGGGTGCGATCTCGCCGTCGCACAGGGTGGGTGCTGTCGACAGCGGGATGACGGGCTGCGCCACCCACTTCCTCGGCTCGTCCTCGATCTGCTTGGCCGCCACCGCCAGCTCGTCGCCGGTCGCCTGGTTCCCGATCAGCACCCCGTAGCCGCCGGACTCGTTCGCCGGCTTGACCACCAGCCGCTCGAGGTTGCCGAGCACGAAGTGGCGGGAGCCCTCGTCGCTGCAGCGGAGGGTGGGGACGGTGGCCAGAATCGGCTCCTCGTCCAGGAAGAACCGGATGATGTCGGGCACGCAGGAGTAGACCTTCTTGTCGTCGGCGATACCGGCGCCGGGCGCGTTGACCAGGGCGACCCGTCCCGCCCGCCAGGCCCGCATGATCCCCGGCACCCCGAGGAGCGATTCGGGGACGAACGCCTCGGGGTCGAGGTAGAGCTCGTCGATGCGGCGGTAGACCACGTCCACCCGCTGCAGGCCGTCGATGGTCCGGGCGTAGACACAGTCGTCGTCCAGCACGACGAGGTCACTGCCCTCGACGAGCTCCACGCCGAGCTGCTGGGCCAGAAAGGCGTGCTCGAAGTAGGCCGAGTTGTAGATGCCCGGCGTGAGCACCACGATGGTCGGGTCCCCGGTGGACGGCGCCACCGAGGCCAGCAGGTTGGCCAGGCGACCCACGTAGGGGTCGACCGGCTCGATGCTGTAGTCCCGGAACAGCTCGGGGAACACATGCTTCGCCACCATCCGGTTCTCGAGCAGGTAGGAGACCCCGGAGGGCACCCGCAGGTTGTCCTCGAGCACGAAGACCGTGCCGTCGGCGTCGCGGATCAGGTCGCTGCCACAGATGTGGGCCCAGACCCCGCCGGGGGGGTCGACCCCGACGCACTCGCGCCGGAAGTTGGGGGATCCCGAGACGAGCTCGGCCGGGACCACACCGCTGCTCACCGAGCGCTGGTCGTGGTACACGTCGTCGATGAAGAGGTTCAAGGCGTTGAGCCGTTGCACCAGGCCCGATTCGATGGTCTGCCACTCGTCGGACGTCACCACCCGGGGCACGATGTCGAACGGCCAGGGCCGGTCGACCCCGATCGGGCCCTCGTAGACGGTGAAGGTGACCCCGATGGCCCGCATCTCGCGGTCGGCCGCCTGCTGGCGTTCGGCCAGGGCCCGGGGCCCGAGCTCGGCGAAGTGTCGCCACAGCAGCTCGGCCACGGGACGGGGGTGTCCCCCGGGGCCCACCAGCTCGTCGTAGTAGTGGCCGGGATCGTAGGACGGCCAGGTGGCGCGACCCGCCTCGGCCCCGCCCTCGGGGGCTGGAAGTGGCTTCGCTGCTCGCACACCCCCGTGATACGACGACCGTGGGTCGGATGGGTTGCCGCAGTGTTTCGACTCCGTGAACGTCCGGGGGCACGGGCCGGTTCCGATATCATCTCTGCAGGTGACGGCGGCCGTCCCCCGGGAACCAGCAGGTCACGGCCTGTCCTCTGCCGTGATGTACGGCACCGGGGGACCGGGATCTGCTGCCGGCCCGGACCGCGCACCACAGAACTGCCCCACGACACACAGGAGAGCCCGTGCCCGCTGAGACCCACGTGGAGAAGGGTCCGCTCGACCGCAAGCAGGTGCTCGAGCTGATCCGCGACCTCCTCGCCGACATCCTGGAGATCGAGCCGTCGGGCATCAGCGAGTCCTCCTCGTTCGCCGAGGACCTCGACGCCGACTCCCTGGCCCTGATCGAGCTGGTGGAGGGGCTGGAGGAGGAGCTCGGCGAGCGCTCCGTCGGCTTTCGGATCGACGACGAGGACCTCGAGGAGCTGCGGACGGTGCGGGACGCGGTGGACTACGTGTACGCCAAGCTCGGAGGGGCCTGAGGGTTCCGGTGCCGCCGTCCGCCGGCTCCGGGACGTCCGGGGGGGAAGACCGGCTGGCCGAACGGATCGGGTACCGGTTCGCCGACCCGTTCCTGCTCGACCAGGCCATGGCCCACCGGTCCTGGTGCGCCGAGCAGGGCGGTCGCATTTCCAACGAGCGGCTCGAGTTCCTGGGCGACGCCGTCCTCGGCATGATCGTGGCCGAATTCACCTTCCGTGGCCATCCCAAGCTTTCCGACGGCGCCATGTCCAAGGTGCGGGCGTCGGTCGTCAACACCAAGGTGCTGGCCGAGGTGGCGCTCGACCTCGGTGTGGCCGACCACCTCCGGCTGGGCCGGGGCGAGGACCAGTCCGGGGGCCGCACCAAGGAGTCGATCCTGGCCGACGCCACCGAGGCGGTGATCGGCGCCGTCTATCTCGACGGGGGACTGGCCGAGGCCGAGCGGCTGGTCCTCTCGCTCCTCAAGGACCGCATCGCCGCAGCGGTGGGCGAGCCGGGCGAGTCCGACCACAAGAGCCGGCTCCAGGAGCTGGCGGTCCGGCTGGGCCAGGGCGTCCCCCGGTACGACGTGCAGGGATTCGGCCCGGATCATGCCCGGAGGTACCTGGCCACGGTGTACGTTGCTGGCCAGCACCTCGGGACGGGGGAGGGGCGGTCCAAGAAGGACGCCGAGCAGGTTGCCGCCCAGGCAGCGTGCGGATCGTTGGAGGGTGAGAGAGGCGGAGGGGATGCCTGAGCTTCCCGAGGTTGAGACCATCCGGCGAGACCTCCAGGGCGAGGTCGTGGGCCGGAAGATCAAGTCGGTCGAGGTGCGCAACGGCCGCACCGTCCGGCGCCATCCGAGCGCCAAGCAGTTTCGCGCGCGGCTCGAGGGCCACACCATCAAGTCGATCGACCGGGCGGGGAAGTACCTGCTGCTCCGCCTGGAGGACGGTCAGACGCTGGTCGTCCACCTCGGGATGAGCGGCCAGCTGCAGCGGGCCAAGAACGCCAAGGAGCCGAAGGCACCCCACACCCACGCCGTCATCACGTTCACCCAGGGCGGCCAGCTCCGGTTCGTGGACCCCCGTACCTTCGGCGAGCTCTTCGTGTCGGCGGCGCCCGCCGAAGGGGAGCGGCCCCTCCCGGAGCTCGCCCACCTCGGGTTCGACCCCCTCGAGGACGTGATGAGCTGGGAGAAGTTCTGGGTGTTGCTGGCGTCCCACAAGAGCGGGCTGAAGGCACTGCTGATGGACCAGGAGTTCGTTGCCGGCATCGGCAACATGTACGCGGACGAGATCCTCTTCGCCGCCGGGCTCCGCTACGACCGGCTGTCCGACTCCCTCTCCTCCCAGGAGGTCCGCCGCCTCTACCGGGCCATGGTCGAGACGCTGGCCGAAGCGGTCAAGCGTCGGGGCTCGTCCCTCGCCGATGAGCAGTACCGCGATCTCTTCGGGGAGGTCGGCGACTACCAGGATCAGCACCAGGCCTACGACCGCGAAGGACAGGCCTGCCGACGGTGCCGGTCCACCATCGTGAAGGTCAAGTCGGGGGGCCGGTCGACCTACTTCTGCGAACACTGCCAGGTGTGATCCGGCGGAGCGACACGCCCGCGGTCGACTCCCGCTGTCGCGGGCGACGGGGCCTACCGCGCGCCTGCGTGGCGACCGATAGGGTGAGCGGCCGGTGTTCCTGAAGTCGCTCTCCCTCAAAGGATTCAAGTCCTTCGCCGACCCGGCGGTGCTCGAATTCGAGCCGGGGATCACCGTGGTGGTCGGCCCCAACGGCAGCGGAAAGTCCAACGTGGTGGACGCGGTGGCCTGGGTCCTCGGCGCCCAGGGGCCGCGGACGCTCCGCTCGGCGAAGATGGAGGACGTCATCTTCATGGGCACGGCCAACCGCCCGGCCCTCGGCCGGGCCGAGGTCGCCCTGACCATCGACAACAGCGCCGGCAGGCTCCGCACCGACCTGGCCGAGATCACCATCACCCGCACCCTGTTCCGGTCGGGCGACAGCGAGTACTCGATCAACGGTGCGCCGTGCCGCCTCCTCGACATCCAGGAGCTGCTGTCCGACACCGGCGTGGGCCGCCAGCAGCACGTGATCATCAGCCAGGGCCATCTCGACGCCATCCTCGAGGCCCGGCCGGAGGACCGCCGGGCGGTCATCGAGGAGGCGGCCGGGGTGCTCAAGTACCGCCGGCGCCGCGAGCGCTCGGAGCGTCGGCTGGCGTCCACCGAGGAGAACCTCGAACGCCTCTACGACCTGGTCCGGGAGGTCAAGCGGCAGATCCGGCCACTGGAGCGCCAGGCGGCCGCCGCCCGCTCGTACACCGGGCTGGCCGACGAGTTGCGGGCGGTGCGCCTGCACGCCGCCGGCACGGAGCTGTCGGCGCTCGAAGCCCGGCGCGCCGGGGGGACGAAGACCCAGGCCGAGTTCGAGGCCATCGAGGCGCGGCTCCGCGGGTCGCTGCACCAGCTCGACGCCGACACCGAGAAGACCGCCGACGAGATGTCCGCCCAGCGGGAGTCCGACCTCGCCTCTGCACTTGGGCGCACCGAGGGTCTGGTCGAGCGGGCCCGGGGGCTCTCCGGGGTGTTGCGCGAACGGCAGCGGTCGCTGGCCCAGGCCCTCGACGCCGCCGCCGACGCCGACGTGGTCTCGACCCTGGAGGCCGAGGGGGCCCGGCTGGCCGACGAGTTGCGGTCCACCGACGCCGAGGCCGACGCGCTGGCACCGACCCGGGACGGGATCGTCGATGCCGAGGCCGCCGCCACCGCCGAGCTCGAGGCCCACCTCGAGGTGTGGGGGGACGGCGCCGAGCTCCGTCAGGCCGAGGAGGCGGTGACGGTGGCGCGGGGACAGGTGGCCTCGCTCGAGCACGCCCTCGACCGCGACCGTCGCTCGCTCGACCAGTTCACCGCCCGGCTCGCCGCCTCCGAGCGACGGGTCGCTCTGCTCGAGGGCGAGGACCACGAGCTCGGCGAGCGCCTGGCGGAGACGGAGCAGTCCCGCCACCGGCTGCAGACGGCGGTGGCCGAGTCCGAGGATGCCCACGTCGGGGCCACCCGCCGGCTCGAGGTGGCCGAGGAGGCGTTGCGCCAGGCCGAACAGGAGCTCCACCGGTCGACGGCCCGGGCCGACGCGCTCGAGCGGGCGCTCGACGAAGCGCGAGGCGCGGCCGGTGCCGAGCTGCTGGCCGGCATCGACGGGGTGGTCGGGACGCTGCTCGACGTGGTCGAGGTGGACGAGGGGTGGGAGGACGCCTTCGAGGCGGCCGCCGGCGCGTCGGTGGCCGCCGTGGTCGTGTCGGGCAGCGGGCCGGCCAAGGCCGCCCTGGCCCGGCTCCGACAGGGTGGGGCCACCGGCGCCGTGCTCGCCCTGACCGACTCGTCCGTCGCCGCCGGGCTGCGGGGGGCGGCCTCGGTGCCCGCACCGGTCGGGACCGAGTCGATCCGGAACCATGTGCGTCCCCACCTGGCCGGAGGAGACCTCCCTGGCCTCGACGCTGTGCTCGACACCCTGCTGGCCGGTGCCTGGTGCATCCGGGGTGGATGGTCGGAAGCCATCGACCTGGCCCTGTCCCGCCCCGACCTGGTGGTGGTGACGCCGGACGGGGACCGGTTCTCCTCGAGCGGCTGGCGGGTGCGGGCCGCCGGTGGGGTGGTCACCGCCGCAGTGGTCGACGAGGCCCGGGCGCGGGCGGAGACGGCCTCGGTGGCCGCCGGCGAGGCGGCCGAGGACCGGGCCGCTGCTCGGATGGAGGTCGAGGCCACCCGGACGGCGGCCGCCGATGCCGTCCGGGCCGACGACCGCAACGAGGTGGCCCACCAGACGGCGCGTGCGGCGCGTCAGCGGGTGGCCGCCGATCTCATGTCCCTGGCGGCCGAGCTCGAGGAGGCCCGGCGCGAGCACGCCGAGCTCGACGACCGGATCGCCCGCGACTCGGTCCGGGTGGCACAGCTCCACGAGGAGCTCCCCGTCCTCGAGGCGGCCCGCACGGAGGCGGCCGAACGGGCCGCAGGCGCCCGCCAGGAGCGACGCCGCATCGATGAGCACATCGCCGAGGTGGCCGCCCGCCGCAGCGAGTGGGAGGTCCAGGTCGCAGGTTTGGAGGAGCGGCGCCGCGTCCTGACCGCACGGCTGCAGGAGGTCGAGCGCAGGTTGACCGGACATGCCGACGAGCGGCGCGAGGCCGAAGAGCGCCGGGTGCGCCTCGAGGCGGACGCCACCGCCGTCGAGCGGCTGTTGCAGGTGGTGGCCGGCGCCCAGGACCACCTCGACGGGGCGCTGGCCGATCTCCGCGAGCGGCACCGGCTGCAGCTCGAGGCGGTCCGGGCCGGTGGTGCCCGCCTCGAGGAGCTGCGTCGGCGCCGGTCGGCCAACGAGCACGAGCTGGCCGCCGTGCGCAGCCGGCTCCAGAGCGTCGAGCTGGAGCTGGTGGAGGCGACGATCCGGCACGAGTCGGTGGTCGAGGCCCTGCGTCGCGAGCTGGCGTGTGGGCCCGAGGAGGCGATGGCCGCCCCGGCTCCCGATCTGCCCGAGGGGGTCGAGCCCGAGGCCCGGGTGGCCCAGCTGGAGGCCGAGCTGGCTGCGCTCGGCCCCGTGAACCCGCTGGCCCTGGAGGAGCTGTCGGAGCTCGGCGAGCGCCACCGGTTCCTCGAGTCCCAGGTCGACGACGTCCGCACCGCCCGCCGGGAGCTGCACCAAGTGATCCGCACGCTCGACGAGGAGATCATGCACGTCTTCGACTCGGCCTTCGCCGACGTCAACGAGCATTTCTCGAACCTGGTCACGTCCCTTTTCCCGGGGGGGACCGGGCGGCTCTCGCTGACTGATCCTCAGAACCTGCTCGACACCGGCGTGGAGGTGGAGGTGCGCCCGGCCGGCCGCAACGTCCGGCGCCTCTCGTTGCTCTCGGGCGGCGAGCGGTCGCTCGTCGCCCTGGCCTACCTCTTCGCCGTCTTCCGCAGCCGGCCCTCGCCCTTCTACCTCATGGACGAGGTCGAGGCGGCCCTCGACGACGTGAACCTCCAGCGATTCCTCGGCCTGGTCCACGAGTTCCGCGGCGAGGCCCAGCTGATCATCGTGAGCCACCAGAAACGCACCATGGAGGCCGCGGACGCCCTTTACGGGGTGACCATGGCCCCCGGGGGCTCCTCCCGGGTCATCAGCCAGCGGGTGGCCCGGACCCGGACGGACGACGCGGCCGCCGGCCCGGTGCCAGAGCCGGAGCCGGTCGGGGGAGCGGACCAGTGACGGCGGTCGGGACGATCGCGGCCATCACCGCGTCGGCGGGGTCGGACGTGCTCGTGGGCCTGGCCGTCGCCGTCCCCGTGGCCATCGTGGCCGCGGGTGTGGCCGTCGGCATGCGGCTCCGCGGGCGCGGCCACAAGGACCGGGTGCCCCCGGGCGAGGTGGCGAGCGACGTGCCCACCGACGTGGAGCTGTCCCGGAGCGCAGAGGCCACCCGCACCGCCACGCTCGAGCGTCCGGCACCAGCGCCGGCCCCGGCGCCGGTCCCGGCACGCGAACCGGTCCCGGCACCCGAACCGGCGACCTACCGCGGGCGGTTGGGCAAGGCGCGTGGGCTCCTGTCCGGCTACGTGGGGGCCATCCGATCCAAGGGGAAGATCGACGACGGCACGTGGGACGACCTCGAAGAGGCGCTCATCCGGGCCGACGTCGGTGTCGGGGCGACCGACGCCCTTCTCGGGGACCTGCGGGCCCGGGTGAAGAGCGGCGGGATCACCGGGCCCGACGCCCTGGTCGACGCCTTGAAGGCCGACCTGGTGGGCATGCTTTCGGCCGCCGACGCCTCCCTCGCCGCGCCGCCGCCGGTCCGACCGGCAGGCGCGGGGACGGACACCCACGACGGTGATGGCGGCGCCGCAGCCGACACCGGGCGGGCACCGGTGGACGTCTGGCTGTTCGTCGGGGTCAATGGGGTGGGCAAGACCACCACCGTCGGGAAGGTGGCGAACCGGATGTCCGCCTCGGGTACCAAGGTGCTGTTGGCCGCCGGTGACACGTTCCGGTCGGCCGCGGGCGAGCAGCTGTCCATGTGGGCGTCGCGTGCCGACGCCGACATCGTCCGCGGCGCCGAGGGCGGCGACCCGAGCTCGGTGGTGTTCGACGCCGTCCAGCGGGCGGCGTCGAAGGGCCACGCCGTGGTTCTGGCGGACACGGCCGGCCGCCTGCACAACAAGGTCAACCTCATTGAGGAGCTGAAGAAGATCAGGCGGGTGGCCGACCGTCCGCCCGGCCACGTGGTGGAGGTGCTGCTCGTGCTCGACGCCACCACCGGGCAGAACGGGCTGGCCCAGGCCAAGGTCTTCCTCGAGGCGGTGGACGTCTCCGGCGTGGTCCTGACCAAGCTCGACGGCACGGCCAAGGGCGGCATCGTCGTCGCGATCCAGCGCGAGCTCGGCCTGCCCGTCAAGCTGGTCGGGCTGGGCGAGGGGGTCGACGACCTGGTCGACTTCGACGCCGACGCCTTTGTGGATGCGCTGTTCTGACCCGGGCCGAAGGCGGCGCCGACCAGGGGCGCGGGCGGCACCGACACCCGCACGGCCGACGTCCGGAGGGTGCGTCGGCGCGCCGGGAGACGGGCTCCCCGGCATCGCGGTGTCACCGGTCGTCCTGTAACCTGGGGGGCCCATGTTCGAGAGCCTGACCGACCGATTCGAGGGGATCCTCGGACGCCTCCGCGGCCGCGGACGCCTGAGCGCCGCCGACGTCGACGAGGTGCTCCGCGAGATCCGGACCGCGTTGCTCGAGGCGGATGTCGAGATCGGTGTGGTGCGGGCCTTCACCGACGCCGTGCGAGAGCGGTGCGTCGGCCTCGAGCTGTCCCAGGCCCTCAGCCCCGGGCAGCAGGTCATCAAGATCGTCAACGAGGAGCTGGTCCGGATCCTCGGGGGGGAGACGCTCCGGATCACCTACGCCGGGCGACCGCCGACCGTCATCCTGCTCGCTGGCCTGCAGGGGTCGGGGAAGACGACGGCGTCGGCCAAGCTGGCCCGCTGGTTCAAGCAGCAGGGTCGCAATCCGCTGCTGGTCGCCGCCGACCTGCAGCGCCCCGCGGCTGTCGAGCAGCTCCGTGTGCTCGGCCGCCAGGCGGGGATCTCCGTGTTCAGCGAGCCGACCGATCCGGTGGCGGTCGCCGCCGCCGGCCTCGAGGAGGCCAGGCGGCTGGGCCGCGACGTGCTCATCGTGGACACCGCCGGCCGGCTGTCCATCGACGAGGACCTCATGGAGGAGATCCGGCACGTCGCCGCCGCGGTGGAGCCCCACTACACCTTCCTCGTGATCGACGCCATGACCGGCCAGGACGCGGTGGCCACGGCCGCCGCCTTCCACGAGGCGCTCTCGCTCGACGCCGTGATCCTGACCAAGCTCGACGGTGATGCCCGGGGCGGCGCCGCTCTGTCGGTCAAGGAGGTGGTCGGGCGACCGATCGCCTTCGCCTCGACCGGCGAGAAGCTGGATGACTTCGACCAGTTCCATCCCGACCGGATGGCCGACCGGATCCTCGGGATGGGCGACGTGCTCAGCCTCATCGAGCAGGCCGAGCGGACCATGGACCGGGACGTCGCCACCAAGGGCGCGGCCGCCATCATCGAGGGTCGGTTCACGCTCGAGGACTTCATGGAGCAGCTCCAGCAGGTCAAGAAGATGGGCTCGGTGTCCGGGATGCTCTCGCTGCTGCCCGGCGTCCCGAAGGACCTGAAGCAGGCCTCCTCGGCTATCGACGACCGCCAGATCGGCCAGGTGGAGGCCATCATCCGGTCGATGACACCGGGCGAGCGGGCCGAGCCGAGCATCGTCGACGGCGCCCGGCGGGTCCGGATTGCCAACGGGAGCGGCACCGCCACCGCCGATGTGAACGCCCTCCTCAAGCAGTTCAAGGAGATGCAGAAGTTGATGAAGGGCCTGGGCAAGGGCGGGATGTCCGGCGCCCTCGGTGGCATGTTCGGCCGGGGCCCGAAGATGTCGCCCCAGGCCATGGCCGAGCTCGCCGAGCTGGGCTCGGCGAGCGGTGACCTCGGCGGCCTGCCGGCCCTCGGGGCGACGCCCACGGGCCATCCCGGCGGTCCGCTGGCCGGTGCCGCCACCGGCGGGAGCCGGGGGGGAGCGAAGTCCAAGGGGAAGGGCGGCAAAAAGGGCAAGGGCGGCGGCCGGGTCACACCCAAGGCCCGCTGACCGGGCCATCACTCCGCCCCCCCGAGCAGCGCACACAGCACCAATCCGGCCCGTTTGCACGTCACCCTCCGCATTGGTGGGAGACTGTCGGGCGCTATCGACAGAATGCAGAGGAGTTGACCGTGGCAGTAAAGCTCCGCCTCGTGCGGATCGGGAAGAAGAAGCAGCCGACGTACCGGCTGGTGGCTGCGGACAGCCGTTCGCCGCGCAATGGGCGGTTCATCGAGATCGTCGGCACCTATGCACCCCGGGGCAAGTCGCTGGCGGAGCCGGACGCGGTGATCGAGATCGACAACGCCAAGGCCGTGAAGTGGCTCTCACAGGGGGCGAAGCCGACCGAGCGAGTCGAGAAGCTGCTGCGGAAATCGGGCGCGCTCGACGAGTTCGCCACCACGAAGGCGACCTCGTGAGCGACGAGGTGGCGCTCGACTCCTCCGACGACGTCAACACCATCGATGACGCCGGGCACGAGGACGACAACGCCGGCAACCGGGTGTCGGGCGGCACCCCGTTGGCGGTGGTGACCTACCTGGTCCACTCCATCACCTCCGATCCGGACTCGGTGGTGATCAACACCGAGGAGCAGGGTGACTCGGTCCGATTCCGCATCCACGTGGCCCCGGACGACATGGGCCGGGTGATCGGACGACGGGGTCGCGTGGCGCAGGCGATCCGCACCGTGGTCGCCGCCGCCGGGGCCCGCGACGGGGTCCGCACCAGCGTCGACATCGACGACGACTGAGATCGGCGGCGCCATGGGTGCCTCCACCCACGCCGCGGGTGCCGGCGCCGGCACGGCGAACGGCTCTGAGGGCGGAACCCTCCTCGAGGTGGGGCGCGTCGTGAAGCCCCACGGGTTGCGCGGCGACGTCATCGTGTCGTTGACCACCAACCGGCCGGAGCGGGTCGACGCCGGGTCGACCCTCCGCACCCGGGACGGCCGCGAGCTCCGGGTGGTGCGTTCGTCCCCGCACCAGGGGCGGTACATCGTCACCTTCGAGGGGGTCGCCGACATCGACCAGGCCGAGGCGCTGCGGGACACCGAGCTGCTCGCCCGCCCGATGGACGACCCCGACGCGTTGTGGGTCCACGATCTGATCGGCTCCCGCGTGGTCGACGCGGCGGGCACGGTGCTCGGGACCGTGCAGGAAGTCCAGGCCAATCCGGCCAGCGACCTGCTGGTCCTGGAGGGGGGTGCGCTGATCCCTCTGCGCTTCGTCGTGGCGAACCGACCCGGCTGGGAGGTCACGGTGGACGTCCCCGACGGTCTGCTCGACCTCTCCTGAGGCGCGGGGTCCCCGGCGACATGCGGATCGACGTGTTCACCCTCTTCCCGGAGGTCATCGACCACTACGCCGACGCGTCGGTCCTGGGCCGGGCCCGCGAGGCCGGCCGGCTCGACCTGCGCACCCACGACATCCGCGATGCCGCCTCGGGGCCCCACCGGTCGGTCGACGACGCGCCCTTCGGGGGTGGCGCCGGGATGGTGCTCGGGCCCGAACCGGTCTTCGGCGCGGTGGAGCAGGTCGATGCCGGATCGGGAGGTCTGCCCCGCCCGCTCTTCCTGCTGTCCCCCTCCGGCCGCCGGTTCGACCAGCGGGTGGCCCACGAGCTGGCCCTCACGGAGGGTGGCTTCTCGCTCCTGTGCGGCCGGTACGAGGGCGTGGACCAACGGGTGGCGGACCACCTGGTCGACGACGAGCTCTCGGTGGGCGACGTCGTGCTGGCCGGGGGCGAGCTGGCCGCCCTGGTGGTGGTGGAGGCGGTGGTCCGGTTGCTGCCCGGCGTGCTTGGGAACGAACGGTCCACTGGCGACGAGAGCTTCTCCGACGGGCTGCTCGAATACCCCCAGTACACCCGGCCCGCCCGCTTCCGGGGTTGGGACGTGCCGGAGGTGCTCCGCTCCGGCGACCACGGTCGGATCGAGCGGTGGCGGCGTGCCGAGGCCCTCGCCCGCACCCTCCGGCGGCGCCCCGACCTGGTGGCGGCCAGGGGCGGCCTGACGGAGGAGGAGGTCCGGCTGCTGGTCGAGCACGGCGAGGTGCGGCTGCTCCGCGATCACGGCTACGATTGAGGAGCCTCGTCGGCACCGGCACGGCCGGTGGTCGCAGCGAAGGCCCGTGTCGGACCGAGCGTAGCGGTGAGCGAGATCTCGCCGTGGGCCCGGACGGTCGGGCATCCGGCGGGGGAGAGTTCGAACGACGATGGAAAGACGCGCCCCATGAACCCGACCGACATCATCGACCGCGACAGCCTCCGCGAGGACATCCCCGAGTTCCGTCCGGGAGACACGGTCAAGGTGCACGTGCGAGTCGTCGAGGGCTCCCGTGAGCGGGTCCAGGTCTTCCAGGGCGCGGTCGTCCGGCGCCAGGGCACCGGGGTCCGCGAGACGTTCACCGTGCGCAAGGTGAGCTTCGGCGTAGGCGTCGAGCGCACCTTCCCGGTCCACTCGCCGGTCATCGCCCAGACCGAGGTGGTCTCCCTCGGGGACGTCCGCCGGGCGAAGCTCTATTACCTGCGTGACCGGCACGGCAAGGCCGCCAAGATCAAGGAGCGGCGGTCTGCCCGCCCCTGACCCGCCGGTCCGCCTGTCGCGCCGCCTGCCTGCTGGTATGGCATGGTGAGCGGTCGGCGTCGTGGGTGACGCGCGGCCATGAGTGAAGAGGACCTCGAGCGGTACGAGTCGGAGATCGAGCTCGCGCTCGTCCAGGAGTACCGGGCCGTGCTCCCGCTGTTCGCCTACGTGGTGGAGACCGAGCGTCGCTTCTACCTGGCCAACAGCGTCGACGTCACCGTCCGGTCGGAGTCCTCGCCGGCGTGTGTCGAGGTCAACCTGACCGACGCCTGGGTGTGGGACATGTATCGCCCGACCCGTTTCGTGCCTTCCGTCCGGATCCTGACCTTCCGGGACGTCAACATCGAGCGGCTCCCCGAGAAGGAACTGTGACCAAAGGCGTGTCCGGGCGCCCCGACGATGTGACGCGGACGACGACCGATCCCCGGCGAGCGCTGGGTGCGGCCGGCGAGGGCCTGGCCGCCCGGTGGTACGAGGCACGCGGCTACGAGGTCCTCGACCGCAATTGGCGCCGCCGTGAGGGGGAGATCGACCTCATCGTGCGCCAGGGGAGGACGGTGGCCTTCTGCGAGGTCAAGACCCGGTCGAGCGACCGGTTCGGGACCGGTGCCGAGTCGGTGCCGGTCTCCAAGCAGCGCCGCATCCGTCGATTGGCGGGACGGTGGCTCTCGGAGCTCACCCCGGCCGTGGGCAGGTGGCAGGTGGAGGTCCGCTTCGACGTGGTGTCGGTCACCACCGGGCGCGTGGAGGTCGTCGAGGACGCCTTCTGAGGCACCCCGACCGCCGTCGAAGTCGGCTCCCCGGACGGTCTCGTAGGCTGCGGCCATGGTGCCCAACGAGCTCGAGACCCTGATCGTGGACGAGGACGACGGCGTGGTCACCGTGACCATGAACCGTCCCGCACGCAAGAACGCCGCCAACGGAACCATGTGGCGCGAGCTGCTGGCCACCTTCGACGACGTGGCCACTGACCGGCACGCCCGCGTGATGGTGCTGACCGGGGCCGGGGGTGCCTTCTGCTCGGGGGCGGACCTCGGCGACCCGGCCGACGTGGCCGGCCGCCCGGGCGACCCCTACCTGGTCCAGATGCGGGCACTCGGCGACGTCGCCCTTCGTCTCCACCGGTTCCCCAAGCCGACCATCGCCAAGGTGGGCGGTGTGGCCGCCGGTGCCGGTATGAGCATGGCTATCGGCTGCGACCTGGTGGTCGCCTCGGCGTCGGCCCGGTTCTCCCAGATCTTCTCGCGGCGCGGGCTTTCGATCGACTTCGGGGCCTCGTGGCTCCTGCCGCGGCTCATCGGGCTCCACCGGGCCAAGGAGCTGGCCTTCTTCGCCGACATCCTCAGCGCCGCCGAGGCCGCCGAGTTCGGCGTGGTCAACCGGGTGGTCCCGGACGACCAGCTCGACGGGTTCGTGTCCGAGTGGGCGTCCCGGCTCGCCGCCGGGCCGCCCCTGGCCCTGTCCATGACCAAGACGATGCTCAACAATTCGTTCAACATCTCGATGGACCAGGCACTCGAGGAGGAGTCGCGGTCCCAGGCAGCCAACTTCGGTACCGCCGACACCATGGAGGCCATCACCGCCTTCGCTCAGAAGCGCGAGCCGCACTTCGAAGGCCGGTAGCCCGGGACCGCCGGGCAGCTCGATCGCGCCCGCCGTGCCGGGCGATTGAGACACCCCGACCCGAGGGTGGCACCGGTGCGCTCGAGCGGCCGCACCCAGCTGTCCAGGGCAGTACGGGACAAGGCAGTACGGGACAAGGCAGTACCGGACAGGCCGTCACTCCTGACTCGCTGCGCCCGGTGGCGGGTGCGCCCGCCGGTCGGCCTGCCGGTCGGGGCCGACCGAAGAACCGAGGGTGCTGTGGTCGGCGCCAATCCCTCCGGCGTCCTGACCGGGGTAGACGCCGTACCCGTCTCCGTCGAAGTCCGCGTGCCCAACGGGCTGCCCGGCTTCACCTTCGTCGGGCGGCCGCTCCCCGGCGGTGGGCTGATCGAGCGACCACCGTTCCGGGCTCCCCGCCCCGGCGTGTCGCCCGTGGTCATGATCGGCGGCAGGACCACCCGGAAGGGCCCGGGCGAGATCAGCCTGGCCACGGAAGGGTTCACAAATGTACCTTGAAGAAAAGGGGCCAATGAACTGGGATGATGGTTCGCTCGGGTCGATGTGGGCGGGGACCGGCGCTGCGTTCTCAAAGTGTCACGGTGCAGGGTGGATAGTGTGTTGCCTGTGACCGGCGACGGGCTTCATGTCGAGGCGTTTCCTCCGATCACCGATGACGTCCGGCAGCGGGCCATCGACTTCCTGCAGGGTCTCCTGACCAGCGGCAAAGTGGATATGGACCGCTTTCAGCAGGCCCTCGATGGGTTGTTTGGCTCACGTACAGACGCGGACCTCGCCTCGGTGGTGAGCAACCTGCCGTCCCCCGTCGAAGTGACCCCGCCTGCTCGACGGCGCCAAGAACCATTTGAGATCAATGCGTCCATGAACGCGCTTCACCTTGCAGGCCGCTGGCAAGTGAGCCGTTTCAACAAGATCCAGGCCGGAATGGGCTCCGTCACCATTGATCTGAGCGAGGCCGAGTTCGACTGCTGGGAAGTCGACCTGGTCGTGCACACCAGCATGGGGTCAATCACCGTCATCGTTCCCTGCGGCTTCGACGTACGGCTAGTGGGCCGGAACGGCGCGGTCGAAACCGCTCTCGAACCGCCCATTCCAGGCTTTCCGGTTGTCCGGCTCAGCGCCACCTCCGACATGGGCACGATCCGCGTCGTGCACACGAGGGAGCAAACGCAGCGCCGGCGGAGAAGGCGTCGGAGACGCGAGCTGCTGAACTAACTTCGGCGCCCCGAAGTTCCCTCAATCGGCCGGCGAAGAAGATCACCTTCTTCCATGGGAGGATCTGGCCATGTCTGAGCGCTCTGGCCAACGCGTTCAGTCACAGCTCTGCATTGTCGACAATGGCCTTATGACGGCGAGCCGTGAGGAAGTAGTGCAGCGATGACATTGACCCTTGTCCTGCTCACCCCGGTCGAGTTCTCGTCGAGGTCTGGAATGTGGATCGGCCCCGAGCGTTGCTGCTCGGGGCCGATCCGTTGCCGTTGCTATGTGAGATCGAGCGGATCGACCCGCCGGGCATCATGAGCGTGCCGACGTGGAGCGAACTGCTGATCACGCAGTGGGGTTGTGGTCAACAGGCCGGGTCAGCGCCGTAGTTGAGCGTGCCCACAAAACCCGCACCAAAAAAGTCGTAGACGAGATCGTACGAGTTGGTGCCCTTCACGTATGGACCAGTTCCGGTGAGGGACGAATCGATTCCTGCCTGCGGGAGACATCGTCGATACGATCGACAACACCGGCGACCCCGGCCCATCCATTTCTTTCGGTGGAGAGCTTCTTCACCAGTCAGGGCGCCAGTGGGTGGGCCAAGAAAGAGCGCTTCTCGTCGTCCGACTACGAGGTGACGAGCACCGCAGCGGTCTACTGCTCCGTGACGATCACCGGCCCGACTCGGTCCTCCGCGGTGACATCCGTGGAGATCATCTGCGAGCCCCCAAACGACGGTAAACGGCACCGTGGAGATCAGCGTGCCCGCCAATGAGGTCGCCCTCGCCAGCGCAGCGGTCGAGAGGTTTGCCCCTGCAGATTCTTCTTGGGTTGAGAGGATCCGGATAACGGCCGCCGGCAGCGACGCCTCTTCATTCGGCGTGTGCCGATCGTCTGTGGGCTGCCGGGCGAGTCCGAGCGTTTCCTTGTTGGTCAGCAGCAGTCCGCCGCCTGGCAGCAACCAGCCCGTCCTGAACCTGTCGATTCAGGCCAGCCGGTGACGCCCCACCTGCAGTCGGCGGCCATCGCAAGGTGAGTCAGCCGAGATTGGAGAGACACGTACCTCCGTCGGCGTCGCTGTTCGTGCCGTCGGGGCAGGTGGTGTTCCCCCACGAGATGGTGTTGATGTCGATGGCATCTTTCAGATCGGACCCGGTCAAGATCGCATTCTTGAGGCTCGTCAGGGTGAAGTACGTGTTCAGCAGCTCGGTGTCGGTGAGATCGGCGCTATCCAAGTCGGCCTGGATCAGATACGCACTGTCCAGGTCGGCATTGGTCAGGCTGGCTCCCTCCAGGGAACTGTTGGTCATGTTGGCGTGGAAGAGATCGGCTCCATCCAGGTCAGCCCCGTTCAAGGTGGCCCCGGTGAGCCTGGCATAGCTCAAGTTGGCCCCGGCCAGGTCGGCACCGTCCAGGTTGGCATGGTCCAAATGGCAGTATTGGAGATCGACTCCAGGGCCAACGGCCGCGCAGTTCGGTCCCTGTCCGGCCGTTACCGTGGCCTTCGCCGAGGGCTTGCCGACGCCGATCGCATTGGAAGCCCGGACGTGCACGACATACGTGTGTCCGTTGGTGAGTCCGGTCACCGTGCACGTGGTGGCACCGGTCGTCGAGCAAGTGGCACCGCCGAACGACGCTTTGACCGTGTAACCGGTAATGGGGGACCCGCCGTCAGAAGTCGGAGGTGTCCAGTACACGGTTGCGCCCCCGTCGATAGGGGCTGCGGTGACTGTTTTGGGATCGCCCGGTTTGGTGACCCTGGGCGACTTCGCACCGGCGGGTGCGCTGGCCATGATCGTCAGGCCAGACAAGGCCAGGAGCGCCGGGAGGAGGAACTTCAGGGTCTTGCCTCCCGACGTCAGGCAGCGGCCAAATGTCCGCTTCGACGTCCGAATCATGGGGCACCTCCATCCTGCCGTGGACCATGCTCGCCGCGGCGGTCGTCGCAAGCCTATTCAAATGGCAGCGCCATTTCCTGGTCCTCGGTTCGTATGAAGGAATGCCCCTGTATGCAGGGATTAGCCGTGGACGACCGCGTCGTCTCCGGCTCCGTGGGGGCCAGCCCTTGCACATGACGGTCGTTGGGATCGCTGCCGCCATCGCCGCCGGAGGCTGGTGGCCGCCGGCCAGGGAGGGCGGCTTGCTCAGCTTTCAATGCTCCGGGGCCGACTGAGCTCAGCCAACCAACCAAAGGGGGACGGTGTCACACCTGGTTCCTAAGGTTGGGGCATGCCTCGAGTGATCGCCGGCACGCGTTGAGTGCGATCCTCCACAGTCAAACCCGGCCGGCAGCCTTCACCGGATGCTGTCGCCGGCCGGGTCGTGCCGACAGGAGGCGACATGATCGCCGCCATTCCCTCTGCCGTCCTCATCGGGGTGGACGGCACGCCCGTGTCCGTTGAGGTCCACGTGTCCAATGGCCTGCCCGGCTTCACCGTGGTCGGGCTCCCCGACGCTGCGGTGCGCGAGTCGCGCGACCGGGTACGGGCCGCGCTGCTGTCGAGTGGGCTGCCCTGGCCGCTGCGACGGGTCACGGTCAACCTAGCTCCCTCTGGAGTGCGCAAGGGAGGTGCCGGGCTCGACCTCCCCATCGCCATCGGGCTGCTCGTCGCGTCGGGCGAGCTGGCTCCAGAGCTGGTGGCAGGGGTCGCCTTCGTGGGAGAGCTGGGCCTCGACGGCTCGTTGCGCGGCGTCCCCGGCACGGTGGTGCTGGCCGGAGCGCTGCGTCGCCACCGGCTGGTGGTGCCCGAAGCCAGCATGCACGAGGCCGTCCTGGCCGGAGAGATCGACGTGCGGGCGTCGGGCTCCTTGGGCGGACTGGTCGATCAGCTGTCCGGGCGTCGCCCGTGGCTGGCGATCGGGGCCCGACGCGGCCCGGACCCCGCTGCCCCGGCGCAGCCGGGCCCCGACCTCTCTGACGTCCGGGGCCAGCGGCTGGCGCGCCGGGCCCTCGAGACGGCGGCGGCCGGTGGTCACCATGTGCTGCTGGTCGGACCTCCGGGTTCTGGCAAGACGATGCTGGCCACCCGGCTCCCCGGCCTGCTGCCCGATCTCGACGCTGCCACGGCGCTGGAGGTGACGAGGATCCACTCGGTGGCCGGTCTCCGGCTTCCGGCTGGCGGGCCGATCGTCCGTCCTCCGTTCCGCGC
>JBKQRT010000205.1:0-4752 GCA_052143895.1 Acidimicrobiales bacterium
ATCCCCACGTTCCGAACGCGGCACCGGTTTTCGCCCGGTGCCGCTTTCGTATCGCCACGCGAGACGCCCGTTCGGAGTTCGCCGTGCTACTGGGCCTCGGATGCCGCGGGGTCTGGCTGCGGTGACTGCAGGAGACGGCGTGCGAGCGTGTCGGCGACGTCAACCGGCAACCAGGATGGACGATGACCACGGATGCTGCCCTCACCGAACTGCGGAGGCGGCTTCCGCCCCGTGTGGAGGAGATCCTCGTTCGATCGGCGAAGCTGGGGTTTCTCGGCAGGATGCCGGTGGCCGATCAGATCGATCATGCGCTCGGATTCGTCTTTGCGACGGAGTCCGCGAGGTCTGGTGCCCCAGGTTCCGTCCTCGACCTGGGGAGCGGGGGTGGCCTTCCGGGCCTGGTGCTGCTGGCCACGTGGCCTTCGTGCCAGGTGGTGTTGCTCGATTCGAACGAGCGGCGCACGGAGTTCCTCCAACGAGAGACCGAGCATTGGAGGCGGCCGGGAACGATCGACGTAATCCGTGGTCGTGCGGAAGAGGTCGGCCGTGAAGATCAATGGCGTGAACACTTTGACGTGGTGACGGCCCGGTCGTTCGGTGCACCTGCGGTCACGGCCGAATGTGCAGCGCCCCTCCTCGTCGTGGGAGGAGCACTGGTCGTGTCGGAGCCCCCGGAAGCGTCCAGCTCCGATCGATGGCCACCTCGAGGGTTGGGAACACTCGGCCTGACGCCCACTCCCCCGGTTCGATTCGGCGGGCGATTCGGCTATCAGGTCCTGATCAAGCACGAGCCCACCGACGCTCGCTTTCCGAGACGGACTGGGATCCCGACAAAGCGGCCGTTGTTCTGACCGGTGTTCGGGTGGGGATGTTTCACGTGGAACACCTCACGGCGAGCGTGCGAGCTGCAGGCTGATCCTCGATCACGAGTCTCAACGAGTTTCGAAGAGGTGAGCGAAGTGGGCGTGCCGGCACGAGGGCCGTTGGGTGCGGCCCTCCCGTCTCCCGTTCTTCGGATCTGAACGGGGAACGGCCGTGGCGGGTCGGCTCGGTTCAGCCTGCCCATGAGCACGGATCCGCTCATCCCCAACCTCACGGTCAGGAGACCTGTGAGAATCGCAGCCGATATCACCGTCGGAGCGTGCGCGCCAACAGATAGACCCCCGAGGAAAGGGCGATGCCGCTGAGCACGTGCCAGCGGATGCCAGTCGAAAGCCCGAGGTCGAGGGCGAGGTCGACGAAGCAGGACGCCGGCACGCCGGCCGGGAGCGCCAGAAGAAGCGCTTGAGAGAGCGCCAACCTGTCGGCGCGTCGAGGCGATGTGCGGGCCGGACCAAGTGACGGGCCAAGTTGCTCGACACTTGTCGACGCTGGGCCAGGTGCGCCTCGACGAGTAGGACGAACCGGAGACCAGGCACGATGTGGAACGTGAGCACGAATTCGAAGACGAACGAGACGCAGGCGGTTTCCATGAGACCCAGGTGGACCCACCACCGGCGCCCGGATGCACGCCCGCCCTTCATCTCTCGAGTGTCACAGGACAAGTGGTGTCCCACAAGCGGTGATGATCCTGACTGCTCCCCGATCTCCGGTTCCGTTGTCACAGCGTCCCTGGGCCACGACGGGAGCCCTACACCCCGCTCGTGACCAGAGGGCCCCGCTTCGCCAGGACCCCACCTTGCGTGCGTGAATTGAGCGAAGGCGAGTCAACCGTGGCCGACGGCGTACGCTCGCAGAGACGCATCCGGGTGCGGGAGGCCGCTCGGGCTCGAGCGCGGGGCGGGCATCCGGAGGCACCCGAGGAGAAGCCTGTCTTCGAATGGCCCCCGAAGTCTCATCTGCCACTCGACCTGAGCGGCTGGCTCCGGCCTTCTCCCCGGGCCCTGGGCTCTGGGCCCTGGACCGCAGTCGATCCCGTGGGGACCGCCGGGCGTGGCGGAGGTGTGCCTGAGGCATCTGACGGCAAGCTGGCCCGCGTCGGGCCGGATCTGTTCTGGACGGATTCGACGGGCCGCTACCGAGCGGGGAGCGCAGGACGCCGTCTGCTTGCCAGCGGCCGCCCCTCCGGTCAATTTCACCACACCTCGCCCGCGCGGTTGTATGCTTGTCGTGGGGCCGGGGCCTGGATGCGAGTCGAGGGTTTCACGTGAAACATTCCGGGACGAAATGCTTGACCTGACTGGCGACGCAGGGGAGTATGAGTGCCTTGAGCCCAGCTGATCTGATGAGACGGTAGTGCGCGGCCTACGTCGAGGGCGGAATAGACCCTCATCCCAGGGAGAACAGGATCTCGATCCTGAAGGTCGGGTGGAGACCGACTCCACCGGGGCGGTGACCTTGGTGGACACTCCCCCACCGGCCGAATCCGGAACCGGTGACGATGTAATCGAGCCGACCGCGGTCGCTGATGTGGTCGGGCACAAGGCAGGCGCGCAAGCTTCGCCTGCCGGTTTCAAGGAGACGATCTCGAACGTGGCGACCGCGCATGCGGAGCTGGACAACGTGTTGCCGCCCTCCGTCGATGTGCCTTCACCGACGCCCTCAAGCGAGGCCGACCCGACTGCTCGTGCCGACCCGGCGGCCCCCGCTCCCCCGATCGTTCCGGCGCCCAACGAGGACCGGGAGGCCCCGCCGGCCGCGCCGAAGCGAACCGTCAATGAGCGGGTGAGTGATACCCCGGTCAAACCGGTGGTCGAACACGCCGATAGGGTGACCAGTTCGGTGAGCGCGGCGCCAGCCACGGGGGCTCCCCCGACCCCGCCGCTGACGACCCCGGTCACCTCCCTCCAGAATGACCGACTGGAGGACGGCACGCCGCGACTGGTTCAACCCGAGGTCGAAGGTTCTGAGGAGCCGGATCGAGAAGCGCAGGACGCATCGGGCAACCCGCTCCCCCGGGTCTTGGCGGTAGCCAACCAGAAGGGCGGCGTGGGCAAGACCACGACCTCGGTCAACCTCGGGGCTGCGCTGGCCGAGATCGGGTTCCGAGTGTTGGTCATCGACCTCGACCCTCAGGGAAATGCCACGACCGGTCTGGGCATCGACGCCCGCAACTTCGAACTCTCGATGTACGACGTGCTCATGCGGGAGGCCTCGCTCGAGGACTGCGTCGAACCCACGAGCATGAAGAACCTCTTCGTGGCCCCAGCAACGATCGCCCTGGCGGGCGCCGAGATCGAGCTCGTCCCCGCCTTCAGCCGCGAACTGAAGCTCAAGAAGTCCATCGAGTCGGTGCTGGACGATTTCGACTACGTCCTCATCGACTGCCCTCCGTCACTGGGCCTCATTACCGTCAACGCCCTGGCCGCGGCGGACGAGGTCCTCGTACCGATCCAGTGCGAGTACTACGCCATGGAGGGACTCAGCCAGTTGATGCGCAACGTGCATCTGGTGGCCTCGAACCTCAACCCGAAGCTCGACATCTCGACCATCGTGCTGACCATGTACGACGCCCGCACCAAGCTGTCCGATCAGGTCGCCCACGAAGTCCGCCTCCATTTCGGCAACAAGGTGTGCCGCAACGTCATCCCCCGTACGGTCCGGTTGTCCGAGGCGCCTTCGTTCGGACAGCCGATCACGGCGTTCGATCCCGCTTCCCGCGGGGCTATCGCCTATCGGGAACTAGCCAAGGAGGTCAGCGGTGGCACGTCGTAGCGGACTGGGGAAGGGGCTGAGTGCCCTCATCCCGACCGAAGTCGTCGGTGACCGGTCGTCGGCCTTGCGCGAGGTCCCCATCGGGAGCATCAAGCCGAACCCCCGGCAACCGAGGGTGAACTTCGACGAGGAGACGATGTCCTCGCTGGCCGCCTCGATCAAGGAACTGGGCGTGCTCCAACCCGTCCTGGTCCGCCAGGTCGGGGGAGAGGCGGCCGACGACTTCGAGCTCATCGCCGGGGAGCGCCGCTGGCGGGCGGCAAGGCGGGCCGGACTGCACACCATTCCGGTGCTGGTGCAGACGGCCGCCAACGAAACGCACAGCCTCGAGCAGGCACTGGTGGAGAACCTCCACCGACAGGACCTCAACGTGCTGGAGGAGGCAGCCGCCTACCAGCAGCTCATCGAGGAGTTCGGCCACACCCACGAGCAGGTGGCCAAGCGGGTTGGGAGGAGCCGCACCGCCGTCACCAACATCCTGCGCCTGCTGCAGCTCCCGGCGGGCGTCCAGCGCCTGTTGGCCGACGGGCAGATCAGCCCCGGCCACGCCCGTGCGCTGCTCGGGACCCCGGACCGTGGGTACCAGGAGACGCTGGCCAAGGCGGTGGTGGCAGACGATCTGACCGTACGCGCCATCGAGGACCTGGTGCGCGAGCACAACGGCGGGGGAGCGAAGCCCGGTGACGCGGGTGTCACCGGGCTGCAGCCGAGGTCCAATGGATCGCCGACCGCCGCCGACCGCCACCTCCCGCCTCCCGGCATCCTGGAGCTCGAAGAGCTTCTCTCCAGCCATCTCAACACCCGGGTGAAGGTCGACCTCTCCAGCAAGCGGGGAAAGGTCGTGGTCGAGTTCGCGACCCTCGAGGACCTCGAGCGAATCTACAAGCTGATGGTCGGGCGGGCCGAGCCAACCGCAGTCTGAGAAGACGACGCAGAGTGGTTGTTGTTTGACATAACTGCGATAGCTGGAGAGAAATGGCCACTATGAGTGGCAATAGGCCGCTTGAACCCTCCCGTAGAGCGTAATCCACAACCTGTGCATGAAGCTGTGGATTACGCTCAGATGCCGACCATCGACCCCGGGTCGACGGTCAGGGC